>NZ_CP129113.1:170000-505000 GCF_030762805.1 Aciduricibacillus chroicocephali
CGGAAGACATAAACAGGTTGTTTGTTCAGTTTTGAGAGAGTGAATCTCTTTCAAACTAGGATAGTTTGTTCCTTGAAAACTAAATAAGAGCAAAACAAGACATCAAAACGTTTTAACGCGTCAAACTTAGTTAAGTGAATAAGGGCGCACGGTGGATGCCTTGGCACTAGGAGCCGAAGAAGGACGGGACTAACGCCGATATGCCTCGGGGAGCTGTAAGTAAGCATTGATCCGAGGATTTCCGAATGGGGAAACCCACTGTTCGTAATGGAGCAGTACGTTCATCTGAATACATAGGATGATCGAGGCAGACCCGGGGAACTGAAACATCTAAGTACCCGGAGGAAGAGAAAGCAAATGCGATTTCCCAAGTAGCGGCGAGCGAAACGGAAACAGCCCAAACCAGAAGGCTTGCCTTCTGGGGTTGTAGGACACTCTATACGGAGTTACAAAGGAACGGGATAGACGAAGCGGTCTGGAAAGGCCCGCCATAGAAGGTAACAGCCCTGTAATCGAAATTTCGTTCTCTCCAGAGTGGATCCTGAGTACGGCGGAACACGTGAAATTCCGTCGGAATCCGGGAGGACCATCTCCCAAGGCTAAATACTCCCTAGTGACCGATAGTGAACCAGTACCGTGAGGGAAAGGTGAAAAGCACCCCGGAAGGGGAGTGAAAGAGATCCTGAAACCGTGTGCCTACAAGTAGTCGAAGCCCGTTTATGGGTGACGGCGTACCTTTTGTAGAATGGACCGGCGAGTTACGTTTGCATGCAAGGTTAAGCAGAAGATGCGGAGCCGCAGCGAAAGCGAGTCTGAATAGGGCGATTTGAGTATGCAGGCGTAGACCCGAAACCGTGTGATCTACCCATGTCCAGGGTGAAGGTCAGGTAACACTGACTGGAGGCCCGAACCCACGTATGTTGAAAAATGCGGGGATGAGGTGTGGGTAGGGGTGAAATGCCAATCGAACACGGAGATAGCTGGTTCTCTCCGAAATAGCTTTAGGGCTAGCCTCAAAGATCGAGTACCGGAGGTAGAGCACTGATTGGACTAGGGGCCCTCACCGGGTTACCGAATTCAGTCAAACTCCGAATGCCGGATACTTAGCTTTGGGAGTCAGACTATGGGTGATAAGGTTCATAGTCGAAAGGGAAACAGCCCAGACCGCCAGCTAAGGTCCCAAAGTATACGTTAAGTGGAAAAGGATGTGGAGTTGCCCAGACAACCAGGATGTTGGCTTAGAAGCAGCCACCATTTAAAGAGTGCGTAATAGCTCACTGGTCGAGTGACTCTGCGCCGAAAATGTACCGGGGCTAAACGTATCACCGAAGCTGCGGATTGTCTTCGACAATGGTAGGAGAGCGTTCCAGTCGCTGTGAAGTCAGACCGTGAGGACTGGTGGAGCATCTGGAAGTGAGAATGCCGGTATGAGTAGCGAAAAAGAGTGAGAATCTCTTTCACCGAATGCCCAAGGTTTCCTGAGGAAGGCTCGTCCTCTCAGGGTTAGTCGGGGCCTAAGCCGAGGCCGAAAGGCGTAGGCGATGGACAACAGGTTGATATTCCTGTACCACCTCTTAGTCGTTATGAGCAATGGGGGGACGCAGTAGGATAGGGAATGCGCACTGATGGATATGTGCGCCCAAGCAGTTAGGGAGTCAGATAGGCAAATCCGTCTGGCAATCCTGAGCTGTGATGGGGAGGGAAATTTAGTACCGAAGTTCCCGGTTCCACACTGCCGAGAAAAGCCTCTAGCCAGATTAAAGGTGCCCGTACCGCAAACCGACACAGGTAGGCAGGTAGAGAATACTAAGGTGAGCGGGAGAACTCTCGTTAAGGAACTCGGCAAAATGACTCCGTAACTTCGGGAGAAGGAGTGCTTCTCTGCCGAGAAGCCGCAGTGAATTGGCCCAAGCGACTGTTTAGCAAAAACACAGGTCTCTGCGAAGCCGAAAGGCGAAGTATAGGGGCTGACACCTGCCCGGTGCTGGAAGGTTAAGGGGAAGTGTTAGCGCAAGCGAAGCACAGAACTGAAGCCCCAGTAAACGGCGGCCGTAACTATAACGGTCCTAAGGTAGCGAAATTCCTTGTCGGGTAAGTTCCGACCCGCACGAAAGGTGCAACGACTTGGGCACTGTCTCAACGAGAGACCCGGTGAAATTATACTATGCGTGAAGATGCGCATTACCCGCGACAGGACGGAAAGACCCCGTGGAGCTTTACTGTAGCCTGATATTGAATGTTTGTACAGCTTGTACAGGATAGGTGGGAGCCTGAGAAACGTGAGCGCCAGCTTGCGTGGAGGCATCCGTGGGATACCACCCTGGCTGTATGAACCTTCTAACCCAGGGCCGTGATCCGGTCCGGAGACAGTGTCAGGCGGGCAGTTTGACTGGGGCGGTCGCCTCCTAAAAGGTAACGGAGGCGCCCAAAGGTTCCCTCAGAATGGTTGGAAATCATTCGTAGAGTGCAAAGGCAGAAGGGAGCTTGACTGCGAGACCTACAAGTCGAGCAGGGACGAAAGTCGGGCTTAGTGATCCGGTGGTTCCGCATGGAAGGGCCATCGCTCAACGGATAAAAGCTACCCCGGGGATAACAGGCTTATCTCCCCCAAGAGTTCACATCGACGGGGAGGTTTGGCACCTCGATGTCGGCTCATCGCATCCTGGGGCTGTAGTCGGTCCCAAGGGTTGGGCTGTTCGCCCATTAAAGCGGTACGCGAGCTGGGTTCAGAACGTCGTGAGACAGTTCGGTCCCTATCCGTCGTGGGTGTTGGAAGTTTGAGAGGAGCTGTCCTTAGTACGAGAGGACCGGGATGGACACACCGCTGGTGTACCAGTTGTTCCGCCAGGAGCATAGCTGGGTAGCTACGTGTGGAAAGGATAAGTGCTGAAAGCATCTAAGCATGAAGCCCCCCTCAAGATGAGACTTCCTCGCACTTTAAGTGAGTAAGATCCCTCAGAGACGATGAGGTTGATAGGTCCGAGGTGGAAGCGTGGTGACACGTGGAGCTGACGGATACTAATAGATCGAGTACTTAACTATCTTTAATTTGATTCTTGTCTAACGCTCTTATTTAGTTTTCAGGGTGCAAATATCCCTTGAAAAAAGCTTGCATTCTCTTGAGGATGCGCTATAATAAGCTTTATTCACAAAAGCATATGTCTGGCAGTGATGGCGGGGAGGTCACACCTGTTCCCATACCGAACACAGCAGTTAAGTTCCCCAGCGCCGATGGTAGTTGAGGCTTTGCCTCTGCAAGAGTAGGACGCCGCCAGGCAGATATTTCTTACATATAAGCTTCCATATAATTTTCCCCATTCCACAGTAGCTCAGAGGTAGAGCAATCGGCTGTTAACCGATCGGTCGTAGGTTCGAATCCTACCTGTGGAGCCATTTGCATGCTTCCATAGCTCAGTTGGTAGAGCACCACCATGGTAAGGTGGGGGTCGCAGGTTCAAATCCTGTTGGAAGCTTAGGAAAACACCCATTCAGAGTGAATGGGTGTTTTTTGTCTTTGACATGCATTTAGGGAGCATTCTTTTATACATATAGTCAATTAATCCTCAGTGGATTGACTTGCTCGGCAAGAGTAAAGGATGATCATTTCGGAACTTCTTTTCTCTTCAAAGTTAAGACTGGCCAACCTGAGGTTGTCCAGTTGCTACGAAATTCAGTTAGTAGGATGAGATTCACTTTCTTGTATACTGCAGCTTTATCTAGGAATGAGATAAACCCTTTATTTGAAAGTATACCTGAGTGATTCAAATAGGATTACTTATTAGCTCCATGAAGCAAATCAGGCTATTATATTCCTCCTATACCTATTTGCTCATTAACAAACATTTAGACACAAGAGGCGAGGAGTGAAATAGGATGAAAATCTCAATATAATTAAGAAAATGATTTACAAGGAACTCCTATTATGATTCAATAATACTATGTGACTATGACTTTTGAATTATTTACTCTGGGGATTTGTTCTTCGGATAATTGGTAATATTTGCAGGCGAAACAAAAATAAAAACAGCATGAGGAGGGCTTGCATGAGTATACAGCTACTTAGGGATCAGGAGCCATGGACGACGGAGTTGCTTAACATGACAGTAACTGCTTTAAAAAATGTCGTGCCATTGTCTCCTAAAGTAACACCGCCAAAGGTGCTAAGAAGTGAATTGGAAATGACTTATGGTGTTTTGATCGGATTCACTGGAGACTTAAAGGGGAACCTCGTCATCAGGGGAGATGTCAATACATTTGGTAATCTGGGACAGGTGATGTTTGGGATGCCATTGCAAGATGAGATGCTTCAATCGTTTACTGGAGAATTGGGTAATATGCTTGCTGGTTCCATGGCTACACTTGTTTCATTGGAAGGTAGAGCTACAGATATAACAGCTCCGACGGTCATGCAGGGAAGCTCCATTCTCGCTGGCTATGAACAATCCATTATGCTTTCGGTTCATTATGAAATGGTGGGCAAACTGGATATTTTCCTTATGTTAAAAGAGTAATTCGTCAAGCGGATGCAGGACAGTGTCAGACACTGGTTTTGCGTCTGCTTTTTTGCTGCCTTTTAAAAAGGGAGTTTTTCCATTAGAATAAAAGGATAAGAATCATGAAAATTAGAACAGCGGTGGTGACAACAGTTGAAGGTTTCTCTATTTATAACGTGCTTGTGCGATACAATGACGCCGCGTGTCGGTAGAAATACAGTAGAAATTTTGGAACGTCTCGGTTGTGAAGTGGATTTCCCAGAGTTGCAGACTTGTTGTGGGCAACCTGCTTATAACAGTGGCTACTTTAAACAATCTAAAGAAGCGATGAAACAGATGATGCGGGCCTTTGAGCATTCAGAATACGTAGTTGGACCGTCGGGGTCTTGTGTAGCAATGTTGAGAGAGTATGCGCATATTTTCAAAGACGACCCTGAGTGGGCGGAGCAGGCTGAAGCACTTGCTAAGAAATCTTATGAACTCACTCAATTCCTTGTAGAAGTACTTAAAGTAACAGATGTTGGTTCAACATTCAAAGGAAAAGTGACCTATCATCCTTCGTGCCATATGACGCGCCTGCTTGGTGTAAAAGACGCGCCGCGTATTCTTCTTGATCATGTAGAGGGCTTGGAATTGGTTCCTCTGCCGCTAGCAAGCGATTGTTGCGGGTTTGGCGGTACATTTGCGGTTAAGAGTCCGATCATTTCTGAACAGATGGTACAGGAGAAGGCTCGTCATGTCATCGAAACAGAAGCAGAATATCTTGTTGGCGGAGACATGGGTTGTCTTATGAATATCGGTGGTCGGTTGAGAAGGATGGGCGAACGAGTAAGGGTCATTCATATTAGTGAAATTCTGAACCACTGCGATTAAAGGAGGGGAACATCATGGGAATCAAAATTGGCAGTCCTTCATTCAAGGAACGGGTACAGCAAGGAATTGACAATGACTTCATGCGACATGCTGTCTCTTCCGCTCAAGGGCGATTCAGAAGCGGCCGTGAGAATGCAGCTGAAGAACTTGGCAACTGGGAAGAGTGGAGAACGCTAGGTGAAGAGATTCGCAGTCATACGATTGAGAATCTTGATTATTACCTTCACCAGCTTAGTGAAGAAGTAGCAAAGCGCGGCGGACAAGTCTATTTTGCGGATACGGCTGAGGATGCCAATAAATACATTCAAGAAGTCGTTAAAAGGAAGAATGGCAAAAAGGTAGTCAAATCAAAGTCAATGGTAACTGAGGAAATCAGTTTGAATGCAGCTTTGGAAGCGGTTGGTGCCGAAGTTGTGGAAACAGACCTTGGGGAGTGGATTTTGCAGCTGGATGATGAGCCGCCTTCTCATATCGTAGCACCTGCTGTTCACCTGAATAGAGAACAGATCAGAGAGACATTTGCAGAAAAGAAAGGTTATGACTCCACCAACACTCCGGAAGACCTTGCTCTTTTTGCGAGAGAGAAGCTTCGTGAAGAATTCTTGAGCGCTGATATCGGAATCACTGGTTGTAATTTCGCTATCGCCGAATCAGGGACTGTGACACTTGTTACGAATGAAGGAAATGCCCGTATGGTGACAAGTTTGCCTGACACACAGATTACAGTTATGGGAATGGAGCGGATTGTGCCGACATGGGAGGATATGGAGGTTCTCGTCAGTTTGCTTACGCGAGCAGCAGTTGGACAAAAGCTTACGAGCTATATTACATCGATTACCGGAACGAGACTTGAAGGGGAAGTAGACGGACCGGAAGAATATCACCTCGTCATTGTGGATAATGGCCGATCCAAAATACTCGGCACAGAATTCCAATCAGCTCTTCATTGTATACGTTGTGCGGCATGTATCAATGTATGTCCGGTTTATCGCCATGTTGGCGGGCATGCTTACGGCTCAATCTATCCAGGGCCGATTGGTGCCGTGCTAACACCTTTGCTTGATGGATATGAGGATCATCAGGATCTTCCTTATGCATCCACACTATGTGCAGCTTGCACGGATGCATGCCCGGTCAAAATTCCACTGCATGAACATTTGATCCGTCATCGGGAAATTATTGCTGAGCAACAAAAAAAGGGGCCGATGTCTGAGCGGTTCATGATGAATGGTTTTGCAAAATGGGCCTCAACACCGGCTGCTTATAAAATGAGTTCAAAAATGGCCCGAACAGCGTTAAAGCCATGGACAAAGGATGAGTATATTTCTAACGGACCGGGACCGCTAAAAGGATGGACGGATGTGCGTGACTTCCCAGCTCCAGCAAAGGAGAATTTCCGATCCTGGTTTAAGAAACGCGGAAAAGGGGGGCAAACAGATGGCGATTCAGAATCGTGATGTTTTTCTTGAGCGGCTTGCAGGGAGACTTGGACGCGGCCCACGTACTGTAGGTGTTGAGCGCCCAGAGTGGACCGTAAGACCTCAGCATAAGGTGCTTGTCGATGCTAGTCAGGATGAACTTGTTGACGTACTTAAAAGACAATGTAAAGTCATCCATACGGATTTCAGGAAGACGAACATTGAATCCCTAGCCCAAACCCTTGATGAGGTTATTAAAAACTACAGTGGGAACAAAATTATTATTGCAAATGATCAGCGTACAGCAGATGCTGAGCTGGATTTTTACTTTGATAGGAAACGTGCAGATGGATGCCTGGTGCACGTATGGGATGAGGAAATAGGTAAAGAAAATCAACAAAGGGCGGAGCAGGCGGATATCGGCATTACATTTAGTGATATGACGTTGGCCGAATCTGGAACGATTGCGCTGTTTAATGATAAGAACCAGAGCCGATCCATCAGTCTGTTGCCACATAGCTATATTGCGATTATTCCTAAAAGCACGATTGTCCCGCGCTTTACCCAGGCGGCGCAGCAAGTCCGTAAGCGTTTGGCTGCAGGTGAAAAAGTCGGTTCATGTGTCAGTCTTGTGACAGGTCCGAGCAATAGTGCGGATATTGAGATGCATCTTATTGTAGGGGTGCATGGTCCAGTTGAAGCGACATATATTGTTGTTGAGGATATGTAAATTATCTTCTAGTGATGTTCTAGAGAAAGATAATAAAAAGCTTCTGCTCACTTTAAGTGTGCAGAAGCTTTTTATTGAGATTAGCCACCAATAATATGATAGCCTGAATCAACATGAATGACTTCACCGGTAATTCCGCGGGCCATGTCACTGATAAGGAAGAGAGTTGCATCTCCGACTTGATCTTGATCTACATTACGGCGTAGAGGAGCTTTTTCCTCTATGACAGCTGTTTTTTCATTAAATCCAGATACACCTTTTGCGGCTAATGTACGGATTGGGCCAGCTGAAATGGCGTTGACACGGATACCGTCTTTACCAACATCTTCAGCGAGGTATTTTACGCTTGACTCTAGTGCTGCTTTGGCAACGCCCATTACATTATAATTCTGAATGACGCGTTCGGCACCAAGGTAGGATTGTGTAACGATGCTGCCGCCCTCTGTCATCAACTTGCGAGCTTCCCTTGTCACAGCTACTAAAGAGTAGGCGCTAATGTTCTGAGCGAGCAGATATCCTTCTCGTGAAGTACTAGCATACTCTCCTTGAAGTTCTTCTTTTTTTGCGAAGGCGAGAGAGTGGACAAGGCCATGAATGACACCGACCTTTTCTTTGATTTCAGCAAAAGCAGCTTCAATACTTTCATCGCTCTCAACATCGCAGTTGACCATCGCTTTGGGCTCAATCCCATCTTTTTCAAGCAACTTCTGCAGCTTCTGTGCAGATCTTTCCTGTCTATTTGTAAATATAAGTTCTGCTCCTGCATTATGCAGAGATTTTGTAATACCCCATGCAATGCTGCGCTCATTGGCAACACCCATGACGACAATTGTCTTTCCTTCAAGCAAACCTGCCATATGGACACCTCCAAAAAATATGTAACTTTCTTCATTATAGCGTATCTGTTTGAATAATCTCCAATGCTTTCATTCATAATAGAAAATGTCGTATTAAAAGCTGATATTTAGATGTTCTCCTCTTATATTGCTGAATTTGTGATTCCCTTAAACTCAAGCGGGGCAAGGGTTTAGCCGTTTCCTTTTTAAAACGTAAAAAAAATTTTTAAAAACCCTTTACTTTCGTCAAAAACCGATATATAATAAATTTCGTTGAGTTGAGAGACACAACGACTACTGAAACTGGCCCGTTGGTCAAGCGGTTAAGACACCGCCCTTTCACGGCGGTAACACGGGTTCGAATCCCGTACGGGTCATCAAAATGCCGGCCTAGCTCAATTGGTAGAGCAACTGACTTGTAATCAGTAGGTTGGGGGTTCAAGTCCTCTGGCCGGCATCTTTTTTTATTTTCATTTTATTGAATAGACTTTCAATAAAATGTTCATTATATGGAGGGGTAGCGAAGTGGCTAAACGCGGCGGACTGTAAATCCGCTCCCTACGGGTTCGGCAGTTCGAATCTGCCCCCCTCCACCATCTTTATTGTGGATCGTTGGGCTATAGCCAAGCGGTAAGGCAACGGGTTTTGGTCCCGTCATTCCTAGGTTCGAATCCTAGTAGCCCAGCCACTTTTTATATTATAACGAGCCATTAGCTCAGTTGGTAGAGCATCTGACTTTTAATCAGAGGGTCGTAGGTTCGAATCCTACATGGCTCATCTCGTTTTAAACAAAATTTTGGGCCACCAGAATACATAATACATTGAATAAACAAGGTCGTTCTGAATGGGGCACCTTGTTTATTTGCATTTTCGGACGTTTTTTAACATAATGAGAACAGTCTTTTACATTCAAATGAAATCGTATTCAAATTTTATTATAAAAATTCTCTGTGTTCAGACAGTGTTAAGGCTCTGTCGGAATTGCATCCAAATAATCTGTCGAAAAAGGATGGGTTTGTATGAAAACTTCGAGGATTTCCGGATTCTACCGCAAACCTGTGGAAGAACGCAAGGAACTGATTTTAGATATGATGGAGCTTAACGGGGGAGAGCGCAGCGCTTTTTTCCCGACTGAACCACTGGAGCTGGAGATTGCTGATCATATGGTTGAGAATGTTGTCGGTACTTTCCCGTTGCCTCTCGGTGTCGGTCTTAATTTCCTTATTAATGATAAGGAATATGCCGTTCCGATGGCGATTGAAGAAGCATCGGTCATCGCCTCTGCCAGTCATATTGCCAAAATTGTACGAGATGCCGGCGGCTTTAAAGCAAGTTCAGGAGAGCGGTTGATGATCGGTCAGATTCAAGTAGTTGGCTGTCCGGACTTTGAAGAGGCGAAAGCGGCGGTTCTAAATGAAAAGTCCGAGCTAATTGAAATTTGTAATGATGCCTATCCGAGTTTAATCCAACGGGGAGGCGGTGTGCGCGATCTAGACGTACGCATCCTTAACGAGCATGAAGATTCGGATTACAGTAAAATGCTGATTGTCCATATATATGCAGATACTTGTGATGCAATGGGTGCCAATATGATTAATACGATGGCAGAAGCTGCAGCTCCAAGAGTAGAACTGCTGACAAAAGGGAAAGTATATTTGCGGATTCTGTCTAACTATGCAGTAAAGTCACTTGCGCGTGCGACTTGTATCATTCCGCCAAGCTTGTTGAAGACTGGTGATTTTGATGGGGAAGCGGTTCGTGATGGTGTTATACACGCATATGAATTTGCTGCATCGGATCCTTTCCGCGCAGTTACACATAATAAAGGCATCATGAATGGTATTGACCCTGTAGTTATTGCAACAGGAAACGACTGGCGCGCAGTCGAGGCGGGGGCACATGCCTACGCAGCTAGATCCGGTCAGTACAGCTCAATGTCTGTCTGGAGCAAGGATGAAGCGGGAAATCTTGTCGGTGAGCTTGAACTGCCAATGTCGATTGGGACGGTAGGTGGTGCGACACGTGTACACCCAATGGCGCAAATGGCTCTTAAAATGCTTGATATCAAGTCGGCTTCAGAACTTGCCCAAGTCATTGTTTCTGTTGGTCTTGCACAAAATCTTGGGGCACTGAAGGCACTAGCGACGGACGGCATCCAAAAAGGCCATATGGCTTTGCATGCACGCTCTGTTGCTGTAGCAGCAGGTGCGACTGGTGAACTTATCGAAATAATAGCTGAGAAAATGATTGAGACGAAAGAAATACGCTCAGGAAAAGCTAAAGAATTGGTGGAAGAGTATACGCTATGAGTGCAGAAAAAGCAGCAAGTTCAGAACAAATCGCAGTCGGTATTGCTCACAGCAAGCTCATACTGATTGGTGAACATGCGGTCGTACATGGACAGCCAGCCATTGCGATCCCATTTCCGTTAGTCGGTGTGGAATCATCCATTGAGCATAGACCGGGAGAAGTCAGATTGGAAAGTAACCTATATGAGGGTGTTATGGATCAGGCTCCAGAGCCACTTATCGGTATTAGGAATTGTGTAAGAGCTACTATGCAATATTTGGAAATCCCGTATAAGGACCTTATTATTCGCATAAAGTCGAGCATCCCGCCTGGAAAAGGGCTTGGCTCCAGTGCATCAGTAGCGATTGCCGTTGTACGTTCATTGTTCGCCTATGCGGGCAAAATGTATAAGCGGGAAGAGTTGCTGGAGCTTGCGAATATTTCGGAGACTTACGCCCATGGGGCTCCATCAGGCATCGATACTTTGACAATTACGTCCAAATGTCCTGTATGGTTTGAGAAAAACGGTGATATCGACTATATATTCCCAAGCGATGATTTTCACTTTGTTGTAGCTGATACGGGAAGAGTCGGTGATACACGTACAGCAGTAGAATCTGTAGCTAATCTGCTGAAGGCAGCACCTAAGAAAATCCAATCCAAAATCAGCCGAATTGGAGAAGTGACACATCAGGCACGTCACGCGCTTGAAAAAGCGAGCAAGCATCTGCTTGGACAGCTTCTCGATGAAGCACAGAAGGAATTAGAAGCGCTTGGAGTAAGTGACGCAGGGTTGAACAGGCTTATTCAGTTTGCCCGTCAGGAAGGTGCGCTTGGTGCCAAACTGACTGGAGCTGGAAATGGCGGATGTATTATTGCGCTTGCAAGAAATGAATTGCATTCGCGTCAGCTCTCTGAAAAGTTAAAGCGTTTCGGTGCGGATAAAGTTTGGCCTTTCGTATTAAAGAGACAAGATCATGGCGAGGGGCAGTAGAACGGTATATTGGAAAAGGGGAGCATTATGAAAGCAACCGCAAAGGCGCATACAAATATTGCGCTGATCAAATATTGGGGAAAGCGTGATGAATCGCTTATTCTCCCAATGAACAATAGTCTTTCACTCACGCTTGACGGTTTCCATACGACTACGACTGTGGAATTCCAAGAAGGGTTGGAAAAGGATACTTTCAGCTTGAACAGTGTTGGAGCGGAAGGTGTTGAATTGGAACGGGTTTCGGTATTTTTGGATTTGATCCGCAGCCAGTATGATATCGGACCAATTCATGCTCAAGTCCAATCGACTAACACGGTGCCAACAGCTGCCGGATTTGCATCATCTGCTTCCGGCTTCGCTGCTCTTGCAGCAGCTGCGACTAGAGCTCTTGGTCTTGAACTGGATGATACAGAACTTTCACGCCTGACGAGACAGGGATCGGGTTCGGCTTGTCGTTCGGTTTATGGCGGCTTTGTAGAATGGCAGATGGGGGAGCGGGCTGATGGAATGGACTCTTATGCAGTTCAGGTCGCTCCGGCCAACTACTGGGATGTACGTATGGCTGGTGTTGTCCTTTCTGATAAAATGAAGAAAGTTTCCAGCCGTGAAGGGATGAAACGCACTGTCGATACATCGCCGTTCTACAATGCTTGGGTTGATAGCATCGCGCCTGATCTTGCGGGCATTAAAGATGGAATTCGTGAACAGAATTTCGAAAAGGTTGGAGAAATAGCCGAAGCGAACTGTTTGAAGATGCATGCAACGACGCTTGGAGCTGTGCCACCGTTTACGTACTGGTTGGATTCAACAATGGCAGTCATGCAGACAGTCCGTTCCATGCGAGATGCAGGAGTTCCAGCTTATTTCACGATAGATGCCGGTCCGAATGTAAAAGTGCTATACTTACCTGAAAATGAAGAAGCAGTGCATACGACATTGCGGAATATCCCTGGTGTTGCAGACGTTATTTTGAGCAGAACAGGACAGGGCATCACATATTTATAAAGAAGAGGAGTTGACAGGATGGTAAAATCACCACTAACGGTTAAAGTCCCTGGCAAGCTGATGGTTGCCGGGGAGTATGCCGTACTTGATCAGTATCAGAGACTTATCGTCATGGCCGTGGACAAGTATTTGTACGCGACAATCGAAAGCGCAGAGGAAAATAAATTGAGCCTCGTAAACTTTGATTTAAAGAACCTTAGCTGGTCTTTTGATGAGGACACTATACATATTGATTCAGATGTCGAGCAAACACGTTTTGTGAAAGAAGCACTTCGCGTAGTGCTTACATATGTCAAAGAGCAGGAAATTGAAGTTCCAAACTTTGCCTTGGAAATCCGAAGTGAACTTGATGACGTCTCTGGTGCAAAATACGGCCTCGGGTCAAGTGCGGCATCTGTAGTTGGAACTGTTTCTGCCATCCTGACACATCTGTTGCCGGAAGAACCTGATACAGAGCTCATCTTTAAGCTTGCGGCAATTGCACATATAAATGTCCAGAAGAGTGGGTCTGGAGCAGATATTGCTGCATCTTCATATGGTGGCTGGCTCGCTTACTCTTCATTCCAAGCGGAGTGGCTGCTAGAAGAACTTGAGAGAAAAAACATGTCCATTTCTCGCCTTGTAAAGAAGAGCTGGCAATACCTAAAAGTAGAACAGCTTGACTTCCCTGAAAGCCTTCATCTATGTGTAGGCTGGACAGGTGAACCTGCCTCCACAACAGAACTTGTTGCAGCTGTTCGCAAAATGAAGCATGAGAAGCATTCGGATTATGCTGGTTTCATGGTTAAGAGCGGTACTTCTGTACAGGGGATTACTCACGGAGTAAAAGAAAATGACGATTCTCTTATCCTTGAAGGGATTACAATGAACCGTCAAGCATTGAAAAAGCTCGGTGAGGATGCAGGTATTGAAATTGAAACTGCAGAGCTTGCCAAGCTTTGTGACATTGCGGAGGAACATGGTGGTGCAGCGAAGCCATCCGGAGCAGGTGGCGGTGATTGCGGCATTGCATTTGTACCAACCCTCGAGCAAAAGGAACAGATTGAGGCAGCTTGGAAGGGAGCGGGCATCGTGCCGCTTCCAATCCAGCCTCAGAAGACTGGAGCCCATATTTTATAAAGTTTAAGAGAAGTTCGGCCTTTCCCGGTCGGACTTCTTTTTTTGCTTGGAAAGCCCGTTCTGTTTATTCTGTGGCTGAATACTATGATGAGTACAGAACTTTGCCTGTTCGTTTGCATGTGATTATAATTCGATAATCTTGAAGATTGCTTGACTGGCGTATGCTTTGGGAAAAGAAGAGTAAGGTTGAATTCCAGCGGACAGACAGAATAAGGGGGAGCTCATATGAATGTAAACAGAAATATCTCCATTATTGGGGTACCTATGGATCTCGGCCAGTCGCGTCGGGGCGTTGATATGGGGCCGAGTGCTGTGCGATATGCCGGAATGAAGGAACGTTTGCTCGAGATTGGGTATGAAGTGAAAGACCTCGGAGATATAACAGTGGATCACACACTGGATGAAAGTGAAGGGCAGCTTAAGAATCTTAATGAAATTGCAAGAGTATCAGATGAACTTGCCGCAACATCAGACGGCGTTATAAAAGAAGGAAATTTTCCCCTGATCGTCGGGGGAGACCATAGTATTGCGATTGGCAGCTTGGCTGGCATTTCCCGTAACTATGAGAACTTGGGAGTCATTTGGTATGATGCCCATGGTGATCTGAATACTCCCGAAACCTCTCCTTCAGGCAATATTCACGGCATGCCGCTTGCCGCAAGTCTTGGTATTGGTCACAAACGGCTCGTTAACCTGTATGCTGAAGGGGCGAAAATCAAGCCGGAAAACCTTGTCATAATCGGAGCAAGGTCGTTGGATCCCGGCGAGAAGGAGCTTATTAGAGAAAAAGGCATTCGAGTCTATACAATGCATGAAGTAGATCGAATGGGCATGCCAGCAGTGATTGATGAGGCAATTGGTTATTTGAAGGAGCGGACAGACGGCTTGCATCTGAGCCTTGATCTCGACGGTCTGGATCCTTCCGAAGCTCCTGGAGTCGGAACACCAGTGATGGGAGGCATGACTTACAGGGAAAGTCATCTTGCCATGGAAATGATCCACGAATCTGGTATGCTCACTTCAGCTGAATTTGTAGAAGTGAACCCGATACTTGATGATAGGAATCGGACAGCTGACCTAGCCGTAGGGTTAATGGGCTCTTTGTTTGGTGAAAAGTTAAAATGAAATTTCTAGATCGATTTGCCATGAAGGCGGATCGGTCTTTTTTTATGAAATCAAAATTTACATAAAACATAGTTTACTTATCGGTTTAATTATATTATGATGTATGGAACCATAAAGGGAATGCTTCCCAGTTGGAGAAAGGGGATGATGATTTGGGAGCGGTGCGAACAGTTGTGAATGGTTTGCGATGTTGGTCGGCATAATTCAAAAGTTGGCAGATCAATAGAAAAACCAAGGGGGATTTCCAAATGTATAAACGTTTTGGTAAGAAGTTTATCCTAATCGCAATTTTAATCGTATTCTCACTTATCACAGCAGCTTGCGGCAACTCAGAGAACGCATCCAACGGTAAGGCAAAAGGTAAGAAGACGAGAGAACTACTGAATGTCAGCTATGATCCTACACGTGAACTGTACAAGGAATTCAATACAGCCTTCAGTAAACATTGGGAAGAAGAGACTGGCGAGAAGCTGACAATCAAGCAATCACATGGAGGTTCTGGAGCTCAAGGTCGCTCAATCATCGACGGGGTTAATGCAGATGTAGCTACACTCGCGCTCGCCTATGACATTGATGCAATTGCAGAATCACGCAAACTTTTACCTGATAACTGGCAGGAAAAACTACCGGAAAACTCGACACCATATACGTCTACAATTGTTTTCCTCGTACGAAAAGGTAATCCGAAGCAAATCAAAGACTGGGACGATTTGGTTCGTAAAGACGTCTCCATAGTTACGCCGAATCCGAAAACATCAGGTGGTGCACGGTGGAATTATCTTGCAGCCTGGATTTATGCAAAAGACAAATACAACGGTGATGAACAGAAGATAAAAGGGTTTATGAAAAATCTTTTCTCCAACGTGGCTGCTTTGGACTCAGGAGCGCGTGGAGCAACGACTTCATTCGTTGAACGGGGAATTGGGGATGTGCTGATTGCATGGGAAAACGAAGCGATTCTTTCACTTGAAGAGCTTGATAAGAACAAATTCGATATTGTCGCTCCTTCGATTAGCATTCTGACTGAACCGCCAGTAGCCGTTGTCGAAAAGAATGCAGACAAGAACGGAAACCGTGAAGTCGCAGAAGCTTATCTGAAATACCTCTACACTGAAGAAGGACAGGAAATTGCAGCCAAGCATTATTACCGTCCGCGCAACAAAGAAATTTATGAAAAGTACAAAGATGTTTTCCCCGAGGTGAAGCTTGTAACAATCAACGATGAATTCGGAGACTGGCAAAAGGCTCAGAAGACGCACTTCGCTGATGGTGGAACATTTGACGAAATCTATCAGAAGTGAAGAGGAGGGACCTGAGATGAAAAAGAGAAAAGTGAAAAACGTACTCCCCGGCTTCGGACTGAGTATGGGTCTCGTCCTTGCATATTCAAGTCTGCTTGTTGTAATCCCTTTGCTCATGGTTTTCATCAACTCATCACAAATGGGGTGGAGCGGCTTCATTTCAGCTGTAGGCAACCATCGAGTGCTTGCAGCATTGAAGCTCAGCTTCCTGACAGCTTTTCTTGCAGCTTCCATTAATGTCATCTTCGGTATATTGCTTGCCTGGGTGCTTGTCCGGTATTCTTTTCCGGGCAAGCGCATTATTGACGGACTGATCGATTTGCCGTTTGCGCTTCCTACAGCGGTGGCTGGAATTGTTTTAACTACGCTATATTCGAAAAACGGCTGGATAGGGAAGTTCCTGCCTTTTAAAGTATCTTTTACAGAGTTCGGAATTGTCATCGCCTTGATTTTCATAGGCATTCCATTTGTTGTGAGAATGGTACAGCCAGTGCTTGAGGATTTGGATCCGCAGCTGGAAGAGGCGGCTGTAAGTCTTGGGGCGAGCCGGGTACGTACAATCACTAAAGTGATCATGCCGGAGTTGACACCAGCCATACTGTCCGGCTTTGGCCTGGCATTCGCGAGAGCGGTCGGTGAATACGGTTCAGTAATTTTTATAGCTGGAAATCTTCCATACAAGACAGAGATTGCTCCACTACTCATCATGACAAAGTTGGAGCAATACGATTATGCGGGAGCAACCGCTATTGCCGCAGTTATGCTAGTCATTTCATTCGCAATCTTAATTACAATCAACTTCCTCCAAATGCGTGCTGTAGGACGTGTGCTGGCGAAAGGGGTGTAGCAAATGGAAGCTTTGGAGACTTTGCAGACATCACATAAGGTGAAAAGCTTTAAAAAAGCAAACACAGAGCCGCGCTGGTTGCAAGGACTTCTGATCAGCATTGCGGTTCTGTTTATCGGATTGTTTCTCATAGTGCCGATGGTGGCCATTTTCACTCAGGCATTTGCCAAGGGAGCTGATGTTTATTGGGCAGCGGTTACAGAGCCGGATGCACTTTCCGCGATTAAACTCACCTTGCTCGTTCTTCTAATCTCCCTGCCAATCAACGTAATATTCGGTATTGCGGCAGCCTGGTTGATTACGAGGTTTAGATTTAGAGGGAAAAACCTGCTGCTTGCTTTGATAGATCTTCCATTTGCCGTATCTCCAGTTATTGCCGGGCTTGTCTTCATCCTGTTGTTTAGCTCAAATGGTTTATTTGGACCGTTCCTGGAACAGTATAATCTTCAAATTGTTTTTGCCTTACCTGGTATTGTACTGGCCACATTATTCGTAACAATGCCGTTTATCGCCAAAGAGCTCATTCCTGTTATGCAGGCTCAGGGACGAGAGGAAGAGGAAGCAGCGCGTACCCTAGGGGCAAATAGTTGGCATATGTTCCGCTATGTCACGTTCCCGAATATAAAATGGGGCTTGCTCTATGGAGTAATCCTGTGCAGTGCTAGAACTGTAGGTGAATTTGGTGCCGTATCCGTTGTTTCCGGACATATTCGCGGTTTAACAAATACTTTACCGCTCCATATCGAAATCCTTTATAACGAGTATCAATTTTCTGCTGCTTTTGCAGCAGCTTCGCTTTTGTCAATTATCGCGATCTTTACAATTGTCATTCAGCATATCTTGCATTACAGGAAAAGTGGTAGCTTGGGAAGGAGTAGATGACAGATGGGCATTGCAATTAAGAATATTTCAAAGGAGTTTGGGAGTTTCAAAGCGGTAGATGATATCTCACTCGATATACCAACAGGAAAACTTGTTGCATTGCTTGGTCCCTCTGGCTCCGGAAAGACATCGCTTCTTAGAATTGTCGCTGGATTGGAGGAGGCAGATCAAGGTGTCGTTTATTTTGATGATGAAGAAGTGACGAATGCGAGTGCGAAAGAGCGCAATATCGGTTTTGTTTTTCAGCATTATGCACTGTTTCGTCATATGACCGTATTCGACAACATTGCATTCGGCTTGCGGGCAAGACCTAGGAAAACAAGGCCATCAAAAGATGAAATACGCAATCGTGTTGAGGAACTACTCGCTCTCGTGAAACTGGAAGCATTCGCCGACCATTATCCTATGCAGCTATCTGGAGGACAAAGACAAAGGGTGGCACTTGCCCGTGCAATTCTTATCGAACCACGTGTGCTGCTGCTTGATGAACCGTTTGGGGCGCTTGATGCAAAGGTAAGAAAGGAATTGCGTAAATGGCTCAGAAATCTGCACCGTAATCTGGACGTAACAAGTGTATTCGTGACTCATGATCAGGAAGAGGCACTTGAAGTGGCCGATCTTGTTGTCATCATGAATAAAGGACGTATTGAACAGATTGGGACACCAAGAGAGGTTTATGATAATCCAGCATCTCCTTTTGTCTATGAATTTCTAGGAAATGTAAATAGAATCAGTGGAAAAGTTGAGGATGGTGTTTTGAAAGATGGTTTCCTTCAGTTTGATGCACCTGCACATATTCCACATGACCAGGAGGTCGTCGGTTACGTGCGGCCGCATCATATTGCAATTGAGCGTGAAGCCAATTGGCCGGATATGATTATGGTTGAGGTCACTCATATCCAACCATTCGGTTCTACAGTACAGATCGAAGTGCTCCGCAAGGATAATGGTAAGTATCTTGAAGCTGAAGTTTCAAGAGAGCAATACGAGGAGCTGGATTTAATGCTGAAAGATCATGTGTTCATACGCCCCAACCAGTTTCAGATTTTTATACCAGATGATTATATTATATAAAAAGAAACAGGAAGCCTTGCAAACTGGTTGTTCGCAAGAGCTTCCTGTTTTTTAGGTTAACCTGTCCGCTCGACATCCTCAAGGCGATTGAGCAAGTGATCCAGATGCTTACTCGTCTGAATTACAACAAGGGCACTTAGCCCATATTTATCAGATAAGCTGATCATTTCCTGGCGACATGACTCAATGGCTGCCTGTAGTTCAATCTTGTCCACTTTTCTATCTCCCCTCGCGCCTGATTCAGTTAACAAGATACCCCTCAAAGAAGAAATTAAACATAAATTGGAATTAAAACATTTTATCACAAAATTCGACAATACCTGCATCTTTCTTCATAGTTTAATAAAGGGAAGTAGCGTGAACTTATGTTATAATTACTGAATAAGTTTTCATGAAATCATTTAACATGGGCAATCATATGTTAACTTGAAGATAATCACTTTCCCCCTAAGGGAATCATTATATAATCGGCGCAAGAAGGATGTGGAGACATGGGCATATTCGACGGGGGAATTGATCTTATAAAGTGGTTAAAAATAGGCGTGGATATCGCGCTTGTCTGGTATATCATATACAAGCTCATCATGCTGATCAAAGGCACAAAGGCGATTCAACTTCTTAAAGGAATTATCGTTGTGCTGGCAGTACGGATGGCGAGTCTGCTTTTTGGTTTAAAAACATTACAGTGGCTTACATATCAGGCAATTCTATGGGGCTTCCTTGTTATTATCATTCTCTTCCAGCCTGAGCTGAGAAGAGCACTAGAGCAGCTCGGTCGAGGCCGTCTGTTCTCAAGGGGAGCCAAATCTGCCGAGGATCATCTTGAGAAAACAATTACAAGTATTGTGGACTCGTGCAATTATATGGCCAAGCGCCGTATCGGAGCACTGATCACTATTGAACGTGAGACAGGCATTGGTGAATACACTGAGACAGGAATACCAATCCAGGGAAAACTGAGCAACCAGCTTTTGACGAATATTTTCACACCGAATACACCGCTTCATGACGGAGCAGTTATCATCGTCGGTGATAAAATTGAGGCAGCGGCCTGTTATCTTCCACTCTCGGAGAGTCCTTTCATTTCTAAGGAACTCGGTACACGCCATAGGGCTGCAATGGGAATCAGCGAGGTAACCGACGCGCTTACAATTGTTGTGTCTGAAGAAACCGGCGGTATTTCCTGTACGAAGAACGGGGAATTAAGACGTGATCTGGACCTCGACAGCCTGAGGGATTTCCTGAAGAGCAATTTGGCTTTGAGCTCGAAGGTTTCGCAAAGCAAAGGCTGGAACTGGAGGGGGAAGAAAAATGGATAAATGGCTGCGCAGCAAGTGGTTTGTCAGCATTCTTTCTCTCGCTTTGACAATCTTGCTTTATGTATTTGTAAATGTTGAAACGACGACATCACAAAAAGATCCCCGTTACACTCCGAGTAACTCAGAAGAGACAGAGCAGGTTGAGAATATGCCTGTTAATATCAAAATCAATGATGAAAAGTATGTTGTCAGCGGCGTACCGGAATCGGTCAATGTATCTCTTGAAGGGTCTGCGAGCATTCTGCGCCCGACAGCGAGACAACGGGCATTCGATGTATATGTTGATTTGCGTAACCTCGGACCGGGTGAACATACAGTAGAAGTTGAGTATGCGAACATTCCCAAAGGGTTGAAAGCATATATAGAACCGAAGACAGTTGATGTCACGCTTGAAAAGCGGGCGACAAAAACTTTCAAGGTAAAAGCAGATTATATTAACGAAGATAAGCTTCCGAAGGGCTATGAACTTGGCGAACCGGTCATCGAACCGGACACGGTCAAGATTACGAGTTCTGATAGTGTCATTGACCAAATTGCACTTGTAAAAGTGTTTGTGGATGTGACAGGCTTGACGGATTCGGTACACAAGCGGGAAGTTCCGGTGAATGTATACGATCATCTTGGCAATGAACTTGATGTTAAAATTGAGCCGAAAAATGTACTTGTTTCGCTTGATGTACACAATCCGAATAAGCGTGTTCCGGTAAAGCTGAAGACCGAGGGTGAACTGCCGGATGGGCTTGAGCTTAACTCAATCAAGGCGGAGCCAAATGAAGTAGAAATCTACGGGAAGAAAGATTTGTTGAAGGAAATAGACAGCATATCCACTGAAACAATTGATCTGGCAAAGGTAAAGGGCAGCGGTAAAATTGATGCCAATCTTAAATGGCCAGACCAGGTGAAGGCATCTAAGAAAACAGTGATCATTACAGTTGAATTAAAGCAAAAGCTCACGATTAAAGATGTGCCGATTCAGGCAGAGGGACTTGGCGCAGGTTTGCAAGTTCAATTTGAAAAACCTGATGATGCGGTTACGGATGTGGCGGCAGAGGGTAAAGAAGAGCAAGTTAGCAACCTTGCAAGCGATGATCTGAGGGCGAAAGTGGACCTCAGTGGCCTGGATAAAGGCAAACATGAAGTGATCATTACAGTAACAGGGCCAGATCAGGTTAAACTCACTCCTAAGACAGAAAGTGCAACTGTAGTAATCAGTTAATGCAATACCGTTCTCCGCTTGAGTAAGCAGCGGATGCGTGAAAATAAACTTATTTAATCATAAATAGAAAGAGGTACACGATCTATGGGTAAATATTTTGGAACGGACGGTGTCAGAGGCATCGCCAATAAAGAGCTGACACCCGAGCTTGCATACAAGCTGGGCAGATGTGGCGGATATGTACTGACAAAGGATGCCGATCGACCGAAAGTGATGATTGGAAGGGATACGAGGATTTCCGGTGAAATGCTGGAAAGTGCATTGATGGCAGGCCTTCTATCAATAGGTGCTGAAATCATGCGCCTTGGTGTTGTTTCCACACCGGGAGTTGCGTTCCTTACAAAAGCCAATAGCGCACATGCAGGTGTAATGATCTCCGCATCGCATAATCCTGTGGAGGACAACGGCATTAAATTCTTTGGTCCGGATGGTTTCAAACTGTCAGACGCCCAGGAAGCTGAAATAGAAGAGCTGATGGATGCGGAGGAAGACAATCTTCCACGCCCAGTCGGCGCTGATATCGGCATGATCAATGACTACTTTGAAGGCGGACAAAAGTATCTCTCTTATCTTAAGGAGACAGTCGATACGGACTTTGAAGGAATACGGATTGCTCTTGATTGTGCTCATGGTGCAACATCATCATTGGCAACGCATCTCTTCGCAGACCTTGAAGCTGATATTGAAACAATTGGCTCTTCACCAAATGGCCTTAATATTAACGATGGATATGGCTCAACTCATCCTGAAAAATTACAGGCCTTCGTTTTGGAAAAGGAAGCCGATATCGGGCTTGCTTTTGACGGTGACGGTGACAGATTGATTGCTGTCGATGAGAAAGGACAAATTGTCGACGGTGACCAGATCATGTTCATTTGTGCGAAGCATTTGAATGAAAAAGGATTGCTACGTCATAATACAGTTGTCTCTACAGTAATGAGCAATCTTGGGTTCTACAAAGCTTTGGAAGCAAACGGCATGAAAAGTGATAAGACATCCGTTGGTGACCGCTATGTCATGGAAGAAATGCGCAAAGGCGGGTACAACCTCGGCGGTGAACAGTCCGGACATATTATTTTCCTAGACTTCATCACAACTGGTGATGGACTTCTTTCTGCGATCCAACTTGTGAACGTCATGCGTGAGACAGGCAAGAAGTTGTCTGAGCTTGCTGCAGAAATGGAAAAATTCCCGCAAGTCCTGAAGAATGTAAGGGTCATCGATAAAGAGAGCGCGATGGCGAATCCTCAGGTACTAAGTGAAATTGAAGCAGTTGAAAATGAGATGAATGGAGCTGGCCGTGTACTTGTGCGCCCATCTGGTACAGAACCGCTCGTCCGTGTCATGGTTGAAGCGAAAACTCAGGAAGAATGCGAACGTTATGCAGATCGTGTAGCGAATGTAATAGATGAATTACTTGGTGTAAAATAATATTATCGAAAAAGGCTGCTTTCTACTGGGGGAGCAGTCTTTTCTTGTTTTCAGGATAACCAGGTAACTGTTTAGAAATTATAATCCTGTAAGTGATCCGCATCCGATAACCATTTTCCAAAAGGAGGCATTACTTTCCGGTGAAGAGAATTCTAATTGTTGATGATGATATGCATATTCGTGAGCTGCTCAGATTTTATCTACAGCGTGATGGTTATCAGACGGTAGAAGCTGCGGATGGAAGAGAAGCGCTTGCCGTGCTTGAACAGCAAGATGTTCATTTAGCAATTGTTGACATTATGATGCCACATGTCGATGGTTATGAACTTTGCAAAGAGATCCGCGAGCTTCATGATCTTCCTGTCTTAATGCTCACAGCGAAAGGCGAGCTTGCGGACAAAGAGAAGGCATTTATTGCAGGGACTGATGATTATCTCGTCAAACCATTTGAGCCAAAGGAAGTACTATTCCGTGTACGTGCCCTTCTGCGTCGATATCAGATGGCGTTTGAGGATAAAATCCGTGTTGGCAATGTTACGATTAATAGAAAAAGCTATCAGATTGAAACAGACAGTAGTACATTTGAAATGCCGTTAAAGGAGTTTGAACTGCTGGCCCAACTGGCGGAATTCCCAAATCGAATTTTTACAAGAGAGCAACTGATTGACCTCGTTTGGGGAAGTCAGTTTGAAGGAAATGACCGGACTGTTGATGTTCATATCAAGCGACTGCGTGAACGGTTTCCTGCCGAATCAAGCGGATTTTCCATTGAAACAGTTCGAGGTATGGGATACAAACTTGTTGTATAAATGATTTGTTCATCCTAAGTTCATAGAACGCTGGTTAAATGAGAGTTAACGAAAGTAGGAGGTGGACTTATGCGGACATTGTATTCCAGAATTATACTGTTTGCACTTGGAATCATGGTTGCAAGTGCACTTGTCGCCTTTTGGGTGACGAACTTGTACTACCATTTTAATCTTAAATCGGAGAATGACGAGAAAATAACGGGCATTGCGAAAAATATTGCAAACATATACGAATCGGGGAGTGGGCAGCCGCTTGGCGACTACTTAGACGAGCTTACAGCGCTTGGTTATCAATTCCATGTCGTGGAGCCAGACGGAAAGGAATACCAATATGGTGCAAGTTTCCGTTCTGACAGATTGGACCAAAAGGATGTTACAAATGTTTTGCATGGTAAAGTCTATCACGGCATAGCCGCCTACCCATGGAAAATCAATGTGACCGGTTTCTTTGATAATGAATTGAAAAATACTGTCGGCGTTCCAGTCCAGACAGATAAGGGCACAGTTGCCATGTTCGTCCGCCCGAATACACAGCTGCAATTCGGGGAAATGCGTACATTTCTGGCCATCATGCTCATATTGTTGCTTGTACTCAGTTTCTTGCTTATTCTTTTCGGCTCACGCTTTATCGTAGAACCGATCAAAAGGCTCGCAGCAGCCACGAGGAAGATAGCAGGGGGGAATTATCATCTGAAGTTAGGAATAGAGCGCAAAGATGAGCTCGGCAGGCTTTCAAAGGACTTTCAAACGATGGCACATGGACTTGCTCAAGTAGAAGAGAAACGTCAAGAGTTCGTATCGAATGTCTCTCACGAAATTCAGTCACCTCTTACATCTATTAAAGGTTTCTCGCAGGCATTGCGGGAAGAAGGGTTGCCGGATGAACTCCGGACACACTATCTTGAGATTATTGAAAGCGAAAGCACCCGACTATCAAGTCTCAGCCAGCAATTACTCACACTTTCTTTTCTTGATCATGAAACGGATAAGAGTGCGTGGTCATCATTTGATATTAGTGAGCAATTAAACGGTACGGCTGCAACCACAGCATGGCAGAGGCAGGAAAAGAATCAGACGATTGAGCTTGATCTGGAGCCGGCTGTGATTCATGGCGACCCCAAGCTTTTGCAGCTTGTCTGGACGAATCTTATTGGCAATGCCATTCGTTATACACCAGATGGGGGATTGATCAACGTTCGTTGCCGTGATTTGAGAAATGAAGCTGAAGTAGTTGTTTCGGATACGGGTATTGGAGTAGACGAAAAGGATCTGCCTAATCTCTTTGAGCGCTTTTATAAAGCAGATACTGCTCGAACCCGGACTGAAAAAAGTACTGGGCTTGGTCTATCTATCGTCAAAAAAGTACTCGAACTTCATAACGGTACAATTGAAGTTAAAAGTACACCAGGTGAGGGGACGACCTTCACGTGCAGATTACCGAAGTGATTCACTCGAAAAGAGGCTTGAAGATTTTTATCTTCAAGCCTCTTTTGTTCTGTAATTATCTGTTCATCATCTGTTCACATTGACGGAATATACTTGCCTTATTGAAACGGAAGGGAGCGGAAATGAATGTTTCTCGCATTGAAGGAATTAATTTATGCAAAAACACGTTACTTGCTGATTGGGTTCATTATCGTGCTTGTAGCGAGCTTGATTTTCATCATTTCCGGTCTGGCAAAAGGACTTTCGGCGAATAATGCTTCTGCGCTGGAAGATTTGCCGGCTGATTACATCATCATGGATAAGGGAGCTGATACAGAGCTTGCCAAGTCAACAGTCCCGAAATCGGATATTGAAAAATTGAAGAACATTAAGGATGTACAGGATGCGGCACCGCTTTCCATCCGCATGGCGAATACAACGAATGCAGACGATAAAGCCGTGGATATCGCACTTTTCGTGACGGATAAAGGAAGCATGCTAATTCCGAAAGCAGTAAAAGGATCTGGCATCAAGAATACAAATGACATCATTCTTGATGAGACCGCAGCAGACGACGGCGTCAAGTTAGGCGACACATTAAAATTCGGTGATATGAAACTACACGTTGCAGGCTTTTCCGAAAATCAGCGCTATAGCCATACACCTGTCGCTTATGTAACGAATGAGGTTTTTGGTGATCAATCAAAGGCTGAGAATGAGAAAGTGAATGGTTTCGCTGTTAAAACAAACCTTGGTAAGGACGAGGTCTCTTCTAAAATGAAAGGTTATAGTGTCTTTACTAAGAAAGAAGCTCTCAAAGGCATCCCAAGCTATTCTGAAGAACAGGCTTCATTGCAAATGATGATCGTCTTCCTACTGATCATTGCTGCATTCGTCCTCGCCGTTTTCTTCTATGTAATGACTTTGCAGAAGCGAGGACAGTTCGGTATTTTGAAGGCGCTTGGAGCTAAAACGGGTTACCTTGTAAGAAGTTTGCTTAGCCAAGTAGCGACAATCTCGATCGTTTGTATCGCAGTTGGCGCTGGATTGACTTACTTGATTGGAAAATTCCTGCCAGATGGAATGCCATTCGTCATTGAGCCTGGTATGATGGCACAATCAGCTGCATTGATACTTGTAATGGCGCTCGCTGGATCACTCGTATCTATGTTCCAAGTTGCCCGAATTGACCCACTGGAAGCGATTGAGGGGGGAGAGAAATGAGTCTAGTTCTTGAAAACGTGACAAAGGTATTTAAAGACGGACCAAAGGAATTCAAGGCGGTAGACAATGTATCGCTCACAGTCGAACCAGGTGAATTTGTCGGGGTTATCGGTCCTTCGGGTTCGGGGAAAAGTACGCTTCTTTCCATTACTGGAGCCCTACTGTCGCCGACAAGCGGCAAGGTCATCCTTGATGGACAGGATGCTGCCAAATTGTCCGGCAAAGAATTGACCGAGTTACGCTTGGAGAAAATCGGCTTCATTTTCCAGGCGGCTCATCTCATTCCGTATTTGAAAATCCGCGATCAGCTGAAAATGATCAATATTTTGGCAAAAGAGAATAACAAAGAACAAGAGCGCCGTGCTGAGGAGTTGCTAGGACATTTCGATCTTTCTCATCGGCTGAACAGCTTTCCGAATGAGCTTTCAGGCGGAGAACGTCAGCGTGTTGCTATTGCCAGAGCGTTAATAAATGACCCGAAAATCATTCTTGCTGACGAACCTACGGCAAGTCTTGATTCCAAAAGAGGTCGTGATGTAGTAGAGCGCATTTCCCAGGAAGTAAAGGAACGTGGCAAAGTCGGTGTCATGGTGACACATGATGAACGTGTGCTAGATCTATGTGATCGTATTATCACAATCAAGGACGGAAAGCTTGTAAAAACAGAGCATGAATTTGTTGCCTCACATTGAGCGATGGCAGCCAGTCTATAGGATTGGCTGCCATTTTGCCTTTTGAAGAGAATAAATAGTCAAATCGTCAATTCAAATTTGGAGAAAATTGTTTGACCATATTAGTCTAAGTCATGTAAAATATGATGAACTCTTTTTCACCATGTCGCATCTTATATAATTGTTTAGAAATTTAGCGAGAGGGGTATCTAGAGTTCAGCAAGCAACCAACCAAGCGCCAGGACTGTTTTCGAACGGATATGAGAACAGTTGACGAGGTGGAGGAGTATCGAATGTTTCGGCGGATGCCTCCCGATTGTACATCTCAATCGATAAGCTCTTTTTAAAAGCGGCAAGGTGACTTGACGGACAAAGAAAAGGGCAAGATGCATATAACTGGGAGCAAGCAGGCAGAGTACTGCTTTTTTTGGGCTTTTTAGTGCTTTGGCCTGCCTGTTCCTCGTATGAGGAGGATTTATACGCATGTGCGGAATTGTAGGTTACATTGGAGAGAATAATTGTAAGGATATATTACTGGATGGTCTGGAGAAACTGGAGTATCGCGGTTATGACTCAGCAGGTATCGCATTGCTGGAAAACAACGATGTCCAGGTTATTAAAGTAAAAGGCCGGATTGCTGCTCTAAGAGAAAAGGTCGGAACAACAGCGGCAGGAAAAGTCGGCATCGGTCATACACGTTGGGCAACACATGGGGTACCAAGCGAGACGAATGCTCACCCGCATCAGAGTGCGTCCGAAAGATTCACGCTTGTTCATAATGGCGTAATCGAAAATTATAAAGAACTTAAGAAAGAATACTTGCAAGGCGTTGAATTTAAGAGTGAGACAGATACAGAAGTTGTCGTCCAGCTCATCGAGAAATTCAATTCAGAATCAGATGATACAGCTGAAGCGTTCAGGAAAGTAATACGTCTTTTGCATGGATCATATGCATTCGGCCTAATTGATAAGGAAAACCCAGAAACACTTTATGTCGCAAAGAATAAAAGTCCGCTTCTAATCGGTGTAGGCAAAGGATTTAATGTAGTAGCTAGTGACGCAATGGCTACACTAAAAGTGACAGATCAATATGTGGAGATCCATGACGAGGAAGTTGTTCTTCTGAAGAAAGACAGCTTCACAATCATGAATCTTGATGGTGAAGAAATTGAGCGCGAACCTTACACAGCTGAATTGGATATGAGTAATATTGAAAAGGGCACATATCCGCACTTCATGCTTAAAGAAATTGATGAACAACCATTCGTCATGCGCAAAATTATCCAGGAATATAAAAATGAAAAGGGCGAGCTCAAGCTGGATGAGGATATTCGCCAGGCAATGAAAGAAGCAGATCGCCTGCATATCATCGCAAGCGGAACAAGTTATCATGCGGGACTTGTCGGGAAGCAGCTTATTGAGAACTTGGCAGAAATTCCAGTAGAGGTCCATGTGGCAAGTGAATTTGCTTACAATACACCACTTCTTTCTAAGAAACCGTTATTCATCTTCATCTCTCAGAGCGGCGAGACAGCAGATGCCCGTGCGGTTCTTGTGAAAATTAAGAAACTCGGCCATAAAGCAATGACAATTACAAACGTTCCTGGCTCCACACTTTCCCGTGAAGCCAATTACACATTGCACTTGCATGCCGGACCAGAAATCGCGGTTGCTTCAACAAAAGCTTATACAGCTCAGATTGCAGTTCTCGCTTTGCTTGCTGTTGATACAGCAAATGCTAAACAGCTTAAGCTGGACTTTGATCCACTGCAGGAGCTTGCAATTGTAGCTAATGCGATTGAAGCGTTGACAGACCAGAAGGAAGCAATTGAGGAACTTGCGAAAGATTATCTTGGTACAACACGCAATTCGTTTTTCATCGGCCGTAATGTTGACTATTATGTATGTCTTGAAGGTGCCCTGAAGTTGAAGGAGATCTCCTATATTCAGGCAGAAGGCTTCGCAGGCGGAGAATTGAAACACGGTACAATTGCGCTGATTGAAGAAGGGACTCCAGTCGTGGCATTGACTACACAGAAGGACGTCAACCATCCAATCCGCAGCAATGTGCAGGAAGTTGTAACCCGAGGTGCCAATGCGCTGATCATTAGCATGGAGGGGCTTGAGCAAGAAGGCGATGCCTTTACAATTCCACAAGTACATGAAGCTTTGACACCACTTGTCAGCAT
Source organism: Aciduricibacillus chroicocephali (assembly GCF_030762805.1). Taxonomy (NCBI): domain Bacteria; kingdom Bacillati; phylum Bacillota; class Bacilli; order Caryophanales; family Bacillaceae; genus Aciduricibacillus; species Aciduricibacillus chroicocephali. The sequence continues at coordinate 199,271 of NZ_CP129113.1, forward strand.
TGTGCCAATGCAATTGCTTGCTTACTATGCAGCACTGCATCGTGATTGTGATGTTGATAAGCCGAGAAACTTGGCGAAGAGTGTGACGGTGGAGTAAGGGATTGAGAGGATTCTTAAGATTCTAGTCCCTCTGAATTAAAGTCCGTACCCATGAAATAAAGTTCTTCCCTTATGAAATAAAGTCGGTATCGGAAGAGCGGAAATTGGGCAGGAAATAAGGACATTTTCAAATATTTTAAATCAAATCCAGGCTGGATCCAATATGGATCTGGCCTTTTTCTTTTGTCTTTAAACCACTCTTTCTTAGTACTTTAAAGGCAAGGTAAGTTATTTTATAATTATTATTTAATTAATTATCATCTTTTTGTACTCATTACAAATGATATGCTGAGAGGAGGTCCTTGAAATTAGGAAGGTTACTGCAGCAATATATCTCTCATTTGGCTTCCTGTTCTTTCTTATGAATGGTTTCGAAAATTATATCCCCCCGGATTATATCTATTACATAATTACACTGTTTTTAATCCTAGGTATATATAATTACGTGAAGAGTTTCTTTGAAAAAAAGCTATAATCTTTAATTAAAAAAAGGATTCCAGTAATTTACTGGAAACCTTTTTTTTTATTGAATCTGATGAAGCATGCGTATCCCGGATGGAGCATGTTTTGGTGAGGGACGAACTTTGGTTCAGGAAGACAAATTTGTCCTTGATTTTTTATGAAAAGTTAGTGCCGGAAGAATGAGTATTGTGACGGAAATAAGGTCATAGGACCATAATTTAAATAGAAAGGCCCCTCTGAGAGAGGACATTCTATTAAGCAACTTTGGAAATCTTTCTATTATCAGATCGTTTATATGTAAGTTTTCTCAATGCTGTCATTATCCAACGGTCTAAACCAATTTTACTAGCGTTCATTCCTGCAGAGAGAATTAGAAGTCCAAGTAATGCCATTTGTGGATTTGTACTTGTTGTTCCAGATAACATATAAGCAAAGTTCATGGTAAGTCCCATTAAAATAGAAAATGGAGTGAAAATTCCAAAAATTAAACCAATACCTACTAATAATTCTCCCCAAGGAACCATTAAATTAAATAGTTGAACGTTTGGAATTGCAAACTCATTTAAAAAATTCCCCCACCAAGGTTGCACAGAAGGGTGTTCACCAGACATATTGCTTACTGCCCCATATAAAAAGCCACTGGCATCAAAATTTCCGCTGGATATTTTCCCCCAACCAGCATTCAACCACTCCCATCCAAGGTATAGCCTACAAAAAGTAAGAATTAAAGATATATAACGGTTTTCCTTTAAAAATCGATTAAACATAATAACCTCCTATGTATATAAAAATTGTTATTATTGATAACGATTATCATTATCATATAAATCTTTATAATGGTCAATAAGTAAATTGAGCTATTTATTAAAAAAATTTTCAGTAGTAAAGGTGTTTAATAGCATAGTGAGGATTACAGTAGTTGAGAAAGATAATCTAAAGAACATAAGAAAAAAGCCAAATCATTAGCTGATCTGGCCTGGATTCAATTCAAAAATAATTGGAATATGAATTGTCTTGTTCAATTATATTTTAGAGAATATGGAAAAGTATTGACCGTTTCTTAGTATCTTGATGTTAATCTTAATTTGCCCGTCTATTTTATGGCACCGAATTAACTTTTTTCTTCTACATAACGCTTCAAAAGTTTCTCTTTATGCGATTCAAAAATCTCTTCCAAAGAAATATCATACTTGTTAGCAATGACAATCACATTGCCTAAGACATCTCCTAACTCTCCCACTAGCTCTTCTCTATTTTTTGTGTACGATTCAGCTTCTTCATCTGGTCGATCTCTTCCAATTTCAAGAGCTCTTATTGCCCGTGCAACTTCTCCAGTTTCCTCTGCTAAAAAGCCAATGCGTATGAAAATATCCAAATTAGACCAACCACGTTTGTCATAATAGTTTTTTACCCAGTGCTGAAATTCAGTTACGTTCATGCTTGCTCATCCTCCAAAATCTACTAACGTATAATTTAATACTTCATGCGGTATTATGTATAATATTCTTTGAGTATACATAAGGAGTTGGCCAAATGAAAAGCATAGCTGTGTTTTGTGGTTCCAGCAATGGAGCTTCTGAAGTTTATATAGAGAGTGCCAAAAGGTTTGGTAAAGAGCTTGCGAAACGAGGTATTACTCTTGTATATGGTGGAGCAAGTGTTGGGGTAATGGGTGCAGTTGCTGATGCCGTATTGGAAGAAGGCGGGAAAGTCATAGGGGTAATGCCAGATTTTCTGGATAAAAGAGAGATATCACATCAAAATCTAACAGAACTGATTGTTGTTGAATCCATGCATGAAAGAAAGGCGAAAATGGCTGATTTGGCTGATGGTTTTGTCGTTTTGCCGGGTGGACCTGGAACATTAGAAGAATTCTTTGAGATTTTTACTTGGGCTCAGTTGGGACTTCATCAGAAGCCATGTGGACTGTTGAACGTCAACAACTATTATGACCCGTTGGTTGAGCTGTTCAATCATATGACTCGTGAACAATTTTTGCATGAGAAATATCGCTCGATTGCGATTGTTGAGACAGAGCCGGATCAATTAATAGAGAGCTTTAATAGTTATGAGCCACCTGCTGTAAAGACTTATATCAAGAACCCAGACCAGACTTAATTTAGAGAGAAGACCAAGGCTAATCATTATTAGTCTTGGTCTTTTTTTATAGAGTTATTGCAAATGATTGGAATACAGTGTAAATTTAGGTAAATATTATTTGTTGCTTAAGTGAAAGTATGGAAAGGGGGCAAGCATCATGACAGAAGAAGCAAATAAAGAATTACGAAGGATCCGAATTGCACTCGTATTTATTGCTATATTTATATTATTTTCGGCAGGAGAACGAACTATTACGGTAGATCAGGATTCAAACTATAATAAACCGGAACTTTCTTTATCAAATATGGTTCAGTTGGGTGATTGCTATTTCGGGGTTTTGTCGAGTGAAACAAGCTATAGTTCTTAGATATTGAAAATCTATTTTTTGATAAAGAAAAGAATAAATTTACTTTTATTCCAGAAAAAAATCTAGACGATGATGAGGAAGTGAGCAATGAGGAGTGAATAGGGTGATTTTAGAGGCCACAATGCTGCAAGTGAGATCAGGAGAAGAAGAGAACTTTGAGCAAGCCTTTCGTAAGTCTTCGAGTATCATTTCTTCAATGAAGGGTTATATCTCACATAATCTGCAAAAATGTATAGAGGAAAATGGGAAGTATTTGCTTCAGTAAATTGGCAAGAGCTTGAGGATCATACAGTAGGTTTCCACCAGTCGCCAGAGTATCAGGAGTGGAAGAAACTGCTGCATCATTTCTATGATCCAATTCCTGTTGTAGAGCAATTTTATAAGAAAAAGCTGTTAACTGAACTTAAAGTCTGGGCCATTTATATTTAAAATAAATTAGCATATTCAATGTTCTTTAAATATATGTATGAACAGAGTTATGAATTATTCCCCAGTGATAATTGGGGCAAATGCGAGTAAGACCCATAATATAATAGATGTGGAAAATTACAAAAGGAGTGAAAATATTGTAAATGACAGCAGAGACATATCTCGTCATTTTGATTGCTGGATTTTCTTTAATGGTAATCTTGACGCTCATACTTGGGGACATTGATCTCGGATTCATCAGTGTCATGGAACTTGGTAATTTCATAACGCTATTTGGTCTATTTGGATACCTGGGTACAGAGCATACGGATTACGGAAAAACGGCTGTTACTGTTATTGCTGTAATATTGGCAGCTCTTGTAGCAGTCATCCTGCAAGTATTCATTTTCAAACCATTGATGAGGAGCGAGAATTCAATTACGTTGCGAGACAATGATTTGGAGGGATCCGAAGGCAGGGTCATAACATCAATTCCTGAAGATGGTTTTGGAGAAATCCTTATAGAACGCAAGACAGGAAATGTATTCAGGAGTGCCAAAAGCCAGGATGGTTCACCAGTCGATTTTGATGAGATCGTGCAGATTATTAAGATAGAACAAGGCTGTGCAGTGGTGAAAAAACAGCGGAAATAAAAAATAAAGGGGGAGCACGAATGAATTTGAATTCAGATATAATTTTCATTGGAATTGGAATAGTAGCCTTACTTATTATTGTTATTACGTTCGTTTCAAGGTATAAGACAGTACCAAAAGATAAAGCGTTGATCGTTTCGGGCTCTTTTCTTGTTGGAAATGGTGTCCACACGGATACTCAGGGAAATAAGATTAAAATTATTAGCGGTGGTGGAACATTTGTAATTCCAGTATTCCAAAACGCAAAGATCTTAAGCCTTGCCAATAGCCAATTGGAGATTTCAACAGGGGAAGAAATCTACACAGGACAGGGAGTTCCTATCCTTGCTGATGGTATTGCAATCGTAAAAATCAGTGGTGAAGTGGCATCAATTGCTACAGCAGCGGAACAACTTCTTAGTAAGGCAAAAGAGGATAGAGATAGGGAAACTTCTATGGTTCTTGCCGGACATTTGAGGGCAATCCTTGGTGGAATGACCGTTGAGGAAATCTATAAGGACAGAGCGGCGTTTAACCAGAAAGTCATGGGCGAAGCAAGTCCAGATCTTATGAAGATGGGTCTTGAAATTGTATCATTCACTTTAAAGGATATCCGAGACAATCACGGTTATTTGGACAGTCTTGGAAAGAAGCGCATCGCTGAGGTGAAAAAAGAAGCAGCGGTAGCTATGGCGGATGCAGAGAAAGAGACGCGAATCAAACAGGCGGAAGCAGATCAGATTGCTAAAGAGGCCGAAATTGAGAGAGAAACTTCTATTGCAAAAGCGGAAAAGGAACAGGCAATGAAAAAAGCAGCGTATAAGAAAGAACAGGATAAAGCCCAGGCCGATGCAGATAACGCCTATAAACTACAGAACGCAATTCTTCAACAGGAAATTAAGGAAAAGGAAATGAACATCGAAATTACGGAGCGTACCAAGCAAATTGAGTTGGAAGCGAAGGAAATCGAGCGTAAGAGCAATCAGTACGAAGCCGATGTTAAAAAGAAAGCTGATGCGGATGCCTATGCTGTGGAGATAAAAGCTGATGCTGAGAAACACAAGGCTCTGACGGAAGCAGAAGCATTTGCACAAAAAACTAAATTGGCCGGGGAAGCTGAAGCCCATGCCATTCGTGAAAAGGGGATTGCCCAGGCAGAGGCAAAAGAGAAGCTAGCACAAGCAATGAATCAATTTGGTCAGGCTGCAATTGCTGAAATGGTAATCTCCGTATGGCCTGAAATAATCAAGGAAAGTGCTGCAGGATTGTCTGCAATCGATAAAATCACTGTCGTGGATACAGGTAATGGAGAAGGTGGAGGCGGGGCAAACCGTGTTGCTGGATACATGACCGATTTGATTACGACATCCCAGGCCCAACTTGAGGAAACAACAGGTATTGATGTAAAGGGAATCATCGAAGATTTTGCAGGAAAGAAGAATCTCAAGCCGGGGCTTTCTGAAATTTCCGATGGATTGCAAAACTTAAAAGCAAACCAAGTTCCAAGTTCCCCTGATGAGGAAAATGGAAATAACGAAAATATTTAAAAGAAAGGGAGAGGAGTACCCTCTTCCTTTCATATTTTTAGTTCTCATAAAATTAGATGGTAACGTCCTAACTAGTAAAGGGCGTTATTGTCACATAGTGTTTAGTGTAAGAAACCTTTTCCATCGGGAAGGTTCTTTTTATTTTTAAATCGAATTAGGAAGCTAACTGGGGAATTAAACGAGATATAAAAATATAGATAACCGTATCAAAATGATTTCAACAGGAGTGAACATGGAGAGCAATGGCATATTCTTTGAATATGATACAGAAAACAAAGTCCTTGATATTGGATAGATGCTAGCTAAATTGCGGAGGCGCTATCTTATTCGCGTAAAAATATCCGCGCTTGCAAATAAAGCGGCAGGAGAGGGAGATATGAAATGCAGAGGATACTTTGACGGTTCTGTAATCTATAATCGGAGAAAGGATGCTTATTGTGCTTTCGTTTTGATTTCGGAGGACGGGAGGATAATCCATCAGAGTGCAAGCAGGCATCATTCAGCAAACAGCCAGTATGCAGAGGGTATGGCGCTTGCAGAATTACTTAGGACCGCACTTCAATATAATATAAGAAGTCTGGAGGTCTTTGGAGATTGCCAGAACATTGTCATAACGACAAAGATGCGAAAACAGACGGATATGAATAGGCATATCATACCTTTACTTGACCAGTTTGACGAAATTACTATCCGATGGATCAAGCGCAGGTACAACAAGTATGCTGACAAGTTATGCCAGCTTTATCGGAGAGGGATTCCTTTTGAGGAAAGTGGCGGGTGGTTCCCGCAAAACGGGCTGCCTATTTGGAAAGAGGAAACGATTTGAACGAGAAACCGAAAAGACAAAGGACTCCAAAAACTAAATAGGATATTAAGGAGGGAGTTTTGTTACCCCTTCTTTTTCCTTTTGATAAGATAACAGAAATTGGTGTTGAGATATCACGGGCTGCATTTATGACGGAAAAGGTAGATATGGTGAATGATCTTATTAATGAGAACTCTGAATTCATCGATAATCTAAAGTAAGCCTATGGGTATTGAAAATACTGCTGGAGAATTATCGGATAATATATTATTAGTATTATGCAAGGAATATGGAAGAGATTCAACCGCTCGTTATTAATCTGGATGATGTGCTGAATGCTAATAATCTGCTAAGATAATTAGAGGATTAAAGACGGTAACTTCAAGGCTATATATAAAGAAACGTGCACATCAGGAGTGGATACAGTGACGATTTTAAAAAACGACTGGGCAGAAGTTCTGAACAAGGAGTTTGACAAGTCTTACTATTTGGAGCTTCGGGATTTTTTGAAGCATGAATATGCTGAGCATACGATTTACCCGGCAATGGATGATATCTACAATGCTCTTCACTATACGGATTATCACAATGTGAAAGTGGTAATTCTTGGACAAGATCCTTACCACGGGCCGAATCAGGCGCAGGGTTTTAGTTTTTCTGTTCAGCCTGAAGTGAAAATACCGCCGTCCTTGAGAAATATTTATAAGGAGATGCATGATGATCTTGGGCTGCCAATTCCTGATCACGGTTGCTTGAAAAGCTGGGCGAAGCAGGGGGTTCTGCTCCTTAACACAGTGCTCACAGTAAGGGCGAAACAGCCGAACTCCCATAAAGGGAAAGGCTGGGAGCAATTCACGAACGAAGTCATTCGGGAAGTGAATGCCAAAAAGGACTCGGTCGTCTTTATACTGTGGGGTAAGCATGCACAGGAGAAAGAGACTTTGATTACCGGGAGGCAGCATTTTATCATCAAATCTGCTCATCCAAGTCCATTTGCGGCACATAAAGGCTTCTTTGGCAGCAAACCGTTCTCTAGGGCGAACGAGTTTTTGGAGCAAAACGGGCGTACGCCGATTGATTGGCACGTAAATATAGAAGATTGTTGAGTATATATGAGTTAAAGAACAGCCGAATGCTATGTTATTCGGCTGTTCTATTTGTGGAGAATTAGAATCTTTGCCTAAAACAGTGGCAAGCGTTTCAGGAAAGACAGTGGTTACAATAAAGTCCGGAGAAGTCCCAGTGCTAAAAAAGGAAAAACTCAAATGTGGATTGACAAATTATGAATAGTTGGTTTAATGTTTTAGGTAACTATTATACGAAAGGGTGACCCAACTAAATGAAGTTCTAATCCTATTTATTGAAATCGTCAATTGAAAGCTTAATGGCAAGAAACGTTTACTTTGCCATGCATTCAATCTGCGTTTTTTAGAATAGGGTTGTGCTTTGTCTGTAGTTGGACCTCGGGAAGACTAGTCTTCTTTGGTGCACCTATATGTTTTATGACGCCTCCTATTCTGTTATTGGATTATAGGAGGCTTTTTTGTGCCTCTTCAACAGGAGAGATGTTTTATGCAAATATTAAAAGCGAATCATATCAAGCACGATATTCAGGACCACAGGCTATTTGACATCAGTCAGCTGCTAATACATGAGAATGAACGGATTGGTCTTGTCGGGTCAAATGGCTGTGGAAAAACAACATTGCTTCGGATTCTTTCTGGTGAGATTAAGCCGGATGAGGGCATGGTTGTTAGAAAGGTGACATGTAAGCTGATTCCTCAGCTGAAGAATATTGATACAACAGATAGCGGCGGTGAAGTGACCCAGAAATATATTCAACAGGCACTTGCTGAAAAGCCTGGATTGCTGATTGCGGATGAACCGACAACGAATCTAGACACAGCTCATATTGAATGGGTGGAGAAAGAATTGAAGATTTTCAGAGGAGCACTTCTTCTTGTTTCTCATGACCGTGCCTTTCTCGATGCCCTATGTACAACGATATGGGAAATAAGTGATGGCTGTTTGAGAATCTTTAAAGGAAACTACAGAGATTACGCAGAACAGAAAGAGTTGGAGAGAAGGCAGGAACAGCAGGCGTTTGAACAAAACGAAAAGGAAAAGAGAAAAATAATAGAAGCAATAAGGCAGAAAGAACAAAAGGCTGAACGCGCTACGAAGAAGCCAAAAAATCTAAGCGGTTCCGAGGCTAGGATCACTGGATCGAAACCATACTTTGCAAAGAAACAGAAGAAACTTCAACAAACGGCAAAAGCAATGGAGACACGGTTGGAGAAGCTCGGTGAAGTGAAGAAGACGAAGGAATTGCCGCCATTAAAAATGGATTTGCCTAATGCGGATTCATTCAATAAAAGGGTCATCATCCGAGCGCACGAGCACTCTGGGCAAATTGGGCAGCGTGTTCTTTGGAAGAATAAGAGTTTTACGATCAAGGGTGGAGACAAGTTGGCCATCATTGGAACAAATGGGAGCGGCAAGACGACATTTATTAAGAAGCTAATTGAAGGAGCGGAAGACGTCACCGTTTCACCTATAGTTAAAATTGGATACTTCAGTCAGAATCTTAGTGTACTCGATACGAAAAAAACAATCATAGAAAATGTTCAGCTTTCCTCGAAGCAGAGTGAAACAACAATCCGTACAGTGCTGGCCAGAATGCGCTTTTTCAATGGTGATGTGTATAAGTTGGCTGGTGTGCTGAGTGGCGGTGAGCGGGTAAAGGTTGTGCTCGCCAAAATTTTTCTTAGTGATGCCAATGTACTTGTACTAGATGAACCGACGAATTATCTGGACATGGATGCAGTTGAAGCGTTAGAGCAACTGTTACAGGAGTATGAAGGCAGTGTGATTTTTGTATCTCATGACAGATGTTTCATAGAAAATGTAGCAACACGTATTTTTGAAATTAAGGATCAGGAAATTATGATTACTGAGGGAGCCCTTGAAGAAAAAGATGAAAATCAATTTTCAAGGAGCGATAAGGGAGAGCAGTTGCTTATAATAGAGACTAAAATATCAGAAGTTCTTGGCAAACTGAGTATTATGCCAAATGCGGAGCTTGAGCAGGAGTTTCAGAGATTGCTGAAACATAAAAGAGAACTAATGGAGTAGTGGGTCTGATAATAGTATCAAATGTATGTATCTGGTAAAATTGGTTAAAAAGTTATCCTGGAGTAGGAGGATTCATATGATTACCGGATTGCACCATGCACAAATTACGATTCCCGAAGGAACTGAGCAAGAGGGGAGAACGTTTTACTGTGACTTGCTTGGACTGGAAGAATTGGAGAAACCCGATGCTCTTATAGGGCGCGGAGGGTTTTGGCTGCAAGTTGGGAACAGTGAGGTCCATGTAGGAACAGAGTCTGGGGTTGAACGGTTGGCGACTAAGGCACATTTGGCATACAAAGTTGAGGATATTATATATTGGAGAAGACTTCTTCAAAAGAATAATATTGAACTCTATGATTCTATTCCTATACCAGGCTATGAACGATTTGAGTTCCGGGATCCTTTTGGGAATCGAGTTGAAATGATTCAGGAAATATCCGGTTTAAAATGAGTTTCCTTGTATTAATATTTTTAATCATTTCCATCCTTTCTTCTGTGGGAGCCCTTTATAACACTCACGTAATTTTGAGAGCTTGCTCTTATTAAGAAAAGACTTGGAATGGAAGAAAAGGGAAATAACCAAACATTATTGAGTCGAGATTTGGATGATGAATAATCAACGAGGGGTGAAGCATGCAACAAAAGGATTACTGACGTCGGATATTTAACATCTTTTATGAGGGATTCCTTAGGAGAATAAACGAAGGCCAGACTGCAATAAAGTGTCCGGCCTTTCAATATGATCATCTTTACTCTTGGTCAACCCAGTTATATTCCAATTCATCCACCGCATTATGTTCATTCAGATTAAGATGAACATATTGACCATCGAGGTCGGCTTCTTGCTTTTTAGCTTCATCATCGAGTTCGAAATCATCTGACATCTTATACGATTTATTGCCGCTATCTGTGTGGATTGTTATTTGATCCTGATCAATTGAAATAAGTTTACCAATGACTTTTTTCTCTTTACCCTCTGTTTCATAAACCCCATCTTTATTAGCACGTGTCCGATCTGTCGGCTTCATGTTTTCGGCTTCTTGTTTATCCATTGATACTTCAACGACAACTTGCTTGCCTTCCAATGCTTTTGTATAGCCCTCAGTATCTTTCTTATAAGAAGATTTCTTATGGATGTCTACCGTTTTCCCTTTAATATCCAGCGTGATAAGCTTGTCCGTTTCTTTAACGAGTATGCCTACAAGGTCAAAATCGTCTTCGGAGGATTGACTTTTGTCAGGGTCGTTTGAGTAGCCTTTGAGGTCTTTGTTTGTTCCTTTATTTTCTTGATTATCGCTTTGGGATTGCTTTTGTTTACTATTATCTGTGTTGTTTTCCGATTGATCTGTCTTATTACCGCAAGCTGAAAGAATAAATCCGAATGTTATACAAACAGCAAGGACCAAAAGTCTTTTTTGAAGAAACTTCATTTCAACACTCCTTTTAGCCTCAGTATTTCCTTAAGCTATTAGCCTTTAAACCTGCATTCCTTAAGTATTAATCTTTAGTAATTCAGGGTATCGATTATAAGGTTACGAAGTGTAAGGAGGAAAATAAAATGAAAAACTGGCAGAACGTCATAAAGGGGAAATTCGGGATGGGGACGGCCCCTCTGGGAAATATGTTCAAAGATGTTCCTGATGAACAGGCCTACGAAACAATTGAAACAGCTTGGAATGAAGGTGTGCGCTATTTTGACACGGCCCCACTTTATGGAGCAGGTCTTGCGGAACTGAGACTGGGGAAGGTGCTGTCCCAATATAGCCGCAATGACTATTTGCTGAGTACAAAAGTTGGACGAGTCATCCTTGATGAAACAGAAGAAAAAGAAGGGTTATATGCGGACGGCCGCAAAAATAAAGTGGTGACCAATTATACTGAAGATGCGACGAAGCGTTCCATTGAGCAGAGTTTGAAGAGACTGCAAACAGATCGTATTGACTTCGTCTATGTACATGATTTATCTCCGGACTACTTCGGTGATGAGTGGGTTGCCAAGTTTGATGAGGCAAGAAAAGGGGCTTTCCATGTACTGGACCAACTTCAAGATGAAGGTGTTATTGGTGGCTGGGGCCTAGGGGTGAATACGACAATTCCAATCGAGCTGGCCCTTTCAATGGAAGATGTTAATCCGTCCATCAGCTTGTCAGCAACACAATACACTTTGCTCCAGCATGAACAAGCTCTTCAAAGTATGATGCCTCGTGCGGTAGATAACAACATGGGAATTGTAGTAGGAGCACCGTTCAGCTCTGGTGCCTTACTTGGTGGTGACCATTTCAATTATGAAAAGGTCCCGCCAAACGTTAAATCAAAAATTAAGCAGCTAACAGAAATTGCAAACCATCATGATGTAAGCTTGAGTGCAGCTGCTTTACAATTCGCAACAGCACACCCTGCGGTAGCGGCAGTCATACCTGGTTCGACACATCCGAATCGAATCAAAGAAGACATTCATGCAATGGAAGAAAAAATCCCAGAAGCCTTTTGGAAGGATCTCATTGAGAAAAAACTTATATCTTCAAGGGCTCCATTACCTGCTAAATAATGAACATATATAAAAGAAACCCGGAGCGCATTGACTTCGCCGGGTTTCTTTGTCGTATCAAGTGATAATTAGACATTTTAAGTTTTAACAGAGGATTTTTGTATTGTAAACCTCAATTAATTATTTTAATTTTCTGTTTGTTCATTGTGCACATTAACCTAATCGCTTTAAACAAATAGCCTTAAAGTCCTGTACAATATGGCTAATGAAACTTGTGCAATTTGTATAAATGAAATGATGACGCATAAATCCCCGTCGCTTATTATATATTTAACAACAGGTTAGACGTTCTTCAAAAGAGGAACCGGCAACTTAGAAATTATAACCATTTTAAACATATAATTAGGGGGATTTTTATTATGCCAAGTACAGCTTCTTTGCACGGTCAAGTAACAGGAAACGCATCTACAACGAATCGTCCAACAATGCATTATGGTAAGAAGGACGTTTTCGTATATCGCACATACGCAAAACCATTGAAAGCAAACAAACAGATTCCTGAGTCCAACTTCCAGGAAAGAAAGAACGTTCTTTTCGGAGTGGACGTGCAAGTTGCGCTACATGGCCAGGAATTCCTTAAAAACTATACAGACGGTGACAACTCTACATGTGTTGCGACTGACTCCATGAGAAACTTCATCGAGCTTTCAGGCGGCAAGATCGAGTTCTCAACAATCGACGGTTTCCTCGTTGAAACGGCTAAAGGCTTCTTGAAGCAGTGGCCACATATCGAACAGGTTGACCTTGCAGGCCAGTCTGTAGAATTCGATGATGTGCCGGTTGAAAAGAACGGCGTCATCGAGAACAGCGGCATCATGTTCCGCCCACGCAAGACTGAGCGCCCACGTGCATCAGTATCTGTTCGCCGCAACGGTGACAACTTCGAGGTCGTGAACCATGTATCCGGTATTACAGATGTTCACTTGATGAAGATCACTGGAAGCTCCTTCAAGGACTTCATCCAGGATGAGTACACGAAGCTTCCTGAAAAAGAAGACCGTAACCTATTCATCTATGTTGACATCGACTGGACTTACAACAACCCTGAAGACGGTGCGAACCTTGACACGTCCAACTACGTGCCGGCTGAGCAGATCCGTGACATCGCGGCTACAGTCTTCCACGAGTTGAACGACCAGTCCATCCAGCATCTTGTATACGTAATCGGTCAGCGCATCCTTGAGCGTTTCCCACAGCTTAAAGATGTAAGCTACTACACAAACAACCGTACGCTTAGCGAAGTTGCTGAAGCATCCAACGGACAAGGCAAAGTATACACTGAGCCAACACTTCCATACGGTTTCCAGGCGTTCACAGTTACTCGTGATGACCTTAAATAATCTCTTGAAGTAAAGAGAAGCATTTCCTGATTCAAATCAGGAAATGCTTCTTTCTTTGTTTAAAAGAGCAAAAAAATAAAAAAACACTTGTTATATAATTTATATAACAGTATGATATAATTGTTATACAATATATATAACAAAGATTGGGAGTGAAGAATTATGGAAGAACTCGCTAATATACCTTGGAAACTGATTTGGCCTCTGATTGGCATCCAACTAATTCTCATTGTGGTAGCGCTTGTTGACCTGTTTCGAAATCGTAATGTAAAGGGCCCTTTATTCCTTTGGATACTCATCATCGTTTTTATTAATATCATTGGGCCTGTTATTTACTTCTTGTTTGGGAGGCGCCAATCATGAATTCATTGCTGAATGTTGATCAATTGACAAAGCAGTATAGCAACCAGTGTGTTGTCGATTCGATATCTTTTCAATTGGAACCAAACACATCAACTGCACTCATAGGTCCCAATGGAGCTGGAAAAACAACAACTCTCAGCATGCTTGCTGGGTTAGTCAAACAAACAAGTGGCGTTATTAAATTCAAAGATACTGCTCAAGGAGACGTTCGAACTTGTGTCGGTTTTTTACCCCAATACCCAAAGTTCTTTCCGTGGATGACTGCTTTGGAGTTTGTTGAGATGGCAGCCAGGTTGAGTGGGATGGATAAAAGGAAGGCTCAAGTGGAATCCGAGAGAACACTTGCGTTTGTTGGGCTAGGCGAAGTGATGAAGAAAAAAGTAGGCGGCTTTTCTGGAGGAATGAAGCAACGACTTGGCCTCGCTCAAGCGGTTGTTCACAAACCTAAGCTGTTATTACTTGATGAACCCGTTTCTGCACTTGACCCTGTTGGTCGTCGGCAAATCATGGATTTGTTAAAAGAGCTTCAGAAAAACACGACGATCTTGTATTCAACTCATATTTTAAATGACGCTGAGGAAATGACAGATCAGTTGATTTTTATGAAAGCGGGTAAAATCGTTGAGCAGGGTAGTTTGGGTAAAGTAAGAAAAAAATACGAGGAGCCAAAAATTCTCATTGAGTTTGCGCAAGAAGAGGAACTGAACCGATTTAGAAGCAAAGTTGCCTGGAATATAAAAACAATCAAAAATACGGGGATTATCGAGGCCAAAGAGGCCCCAATTACTATGAATGAAGTAATCTGCAAGTTAAGTGAAGGAAGCTTTGACATACTGAAGCTGGAATGGCAAACGGCAGATCTTGAGGATATTTTTCTTAAGGTGGTGGAGGGGAAATGAATGGTTTCAATGTTCTGCTCAAGAAGGAGTGGCGTGAGTATAGCAGGAATTACAAATTAATCTGGATTCCGCTTGTTTTTATCTTGTTTGGTGTCATTGAACCTCTGACAAATCGTTATCTCCCCGAAATTATGGAGAAGGTCGGTAATTTGCCAGAAGGAGCCGAATTCCCTTGGCCTGAATTTACCGGCCAAGATGTGTTCATCTCGCTCATGAGTCAATACCAGATGATCGGTTTGCTTATTATTATATTGGGATTCATGGGAGCGATTTCTGCTGAAAGAAAGAATGGAACAGCTTCACTGTTATATGTAAGGCCACTCTCTTTCACAAGCTACTTTATGAGCAAATGGATTACGATTAATGTAATCGTCTTGGGAAGTGTTTGGGTAGGCTTTGGCTCTTCATGGTACTACATCTGGGCGCTATTCGGTAAAGTCCCAGTTCAGGATGTTATGGTGTTCCTTGCTGTTTACAGTCTTTGGATTGTTTTTGTTACATCGATTGTACTTGCACTGAGCGCTTCTTTCTCTACAGGAGTGACAGCAGCGCTAGGGATTGTTCTAACCATTATTGGCTCTGTGCTGGATTCGGTTATTGGTCAGTTCTGGACTATTACACCATGGAAGTTGCCGAATTACGCCGCGTTAATGCTGACAAAAGGAGCAGACAGAACTGATTTTTGGCTCACGGTTGTACTGACGGCGCTGTTGATAGGTATATTGGTTATAGCTGGTATTCTTATGTCAAAGCGTAATGCATCAAAAGCAACTGTGTAAATTTCCTTGTATTGTTTAAAGCACAAATAATATTCATTATGGAAAAATGATGTTTATGAATTTGAATTATGGGAATATTCCATATACATGTGTTAATAAATCCAGTTTAGACAAACCAGGAGCTCCGAATTTCTGACAATCAGAAGAATGGAGGATTCTTGATGGCTACACGAAAAGATGATGAGAAGGCACCAAATATCTCGGGCAGTTTTCAGATTGTAAGCGACGAACAGCAAAGAGATTTGGAAAAGGTGCAAAGAGAACACGATCTTGATGAGAAAAGTTTATACTATGCTCGGAATTTCATGGAGGATTAAAAGTACAATGTAAGACAAGAAAGAGTCGGCTTTCAGAAGCTGACTCTTTCTTGTTGTGGATTTGAAGTTAGTATTGGTGTCAGCCTTTTGAACTTTCCTTTTGTGTCGAACACCTATATAGGTACAAATATATTCAATAAAACAACTCATGTTAAAATAAGAATAGTTAGTCTTATAACTCATAAGGAGATATTGGCGATGAATAAGGAATATATGTTCAAAAACAAACCTCCAGAGCCTGAAGCATATATGGCTTTGCGTTTGGAGTGTGGGCTTAGCGGCAAGTCACGCGAGAGTGCTGAGGCTGGTCTGCCTAATTCGCTGTTTGCTGTAAGTGTTTATGATGGCTCTGTATTGGTTGGTATGGGCCGTGTGATTGGAGATGGAGGGACTTTTCTACAAGTGGTGGATATTGCGGTTAAGCCGGCTTGCCAAGGGCAGGGGCTTGGTAAGAAAATCGTGCGTCAAATTATGAACTATCTTGATAAAAACGCATATGAAGGGACGTATGTTAGCCTCTTAGCAGACATTCCAGCTGATGAGCTTTACAAACAATTTGGCTTTAATTATACATACCCACGCTCATGTGGGATGGTGAGGCGTTACTAGATAAGGGTAAACTAACGAAAGCCACTCCGGTCTCATTCTCGGAGTGGCTTTTGATTGATTCAGATGCCTCTGTCCATCTCATACAGGCTTCGGTAATAAGTGCTCTCTGAAAGCAATTGTTCATGGTTGCCTTTTAGCTTTACGGCTCCTTTTTCCATGAAAATAACTTCATCAACCCATTGGGCTCCCACAAGGTGGTGAGTGACCCAGATGATCGTTTTGTCTTCTGCAGCTGCAAGCATTGTCTGAAGTACGTTGCTTTCCGTTCGGGGATCGAGCCCGGTTGTCGGTTCATCAAGCAGAATGATAGGAGTGTTTTGGAGCAAAACCCGTGCAAAGGCAATGCGCTGACGTTCTCCTCCAGAAAAACGTTCTCCCATTTCATCCATTTGGGTATGAATCCCTTCAGGAAGTGTATTGAGAAGGTCCATCATCTGAACTTTTTCAAGTGCCGCGATAACCTCTGTATCTGTAGCATCCGGTTTACCCATACGGACGTTATTGGCAACAGTAGTATGGAACAGATGTGGTTTCTGATTCAATACGGATACTGCCTTTCCGAGCAAGTCTTTACTCATTGATTCGTTGCTGATGCTTACCTCTCCAGAGTCTGGCTCGATCATACCTGCAAGAAGCTTCAGCAAAGTGGATTTTCCGGTTCCACTTTTCCCGAGAATTGCAATTTTGCTGCCAGGCTCAATTCTTAAGGAAAATTGGTCGAGCACCGGTTGATGCTTATGTCCGTATGCATAGCTGACGTTGTTAATCTGGATAACTGGATGCTCAGGAAAAGGTATCTTTTCTGATGTGTCATTAATTGTACTGTCTTCAATTTCAAAACGGCTCATCCGTTCTATGGCCTCGCGGTAGGAGGGGATTTCCTCGACAGCTGGGCTGATTGGGATGAGTGCGTCTGTTACTGAGAACATCATCAAGGTAAAGGCGGCAATAAGTGTTGCTGAAATTGTTCCATCATTTGTCTGTATGTTTGCCCAAATCATTACAGCAATGATTGCCAGTCCTGCAATTAGCCTTAACATTGCGTCTCTCATATGATGCCGATGCGCTACTTTGGTCTCCAGACGAAGAAGCTGTTTATTTTCTGCGGATGTTTTTTCTAAAACTTCACCCACACGTCCGCTTGCCAGCCAGTCAAATTGTCCAAACATGGCATCGGTGATGTGCTGATAAAGACTACCGCGCTTCCGTTTTATTTGCAAATGCTGTTTTTTCATCAATCTGTATGATATCAATGGAACGAGGAAGACGATAATGCCTAGCAATGCAAGTGTAAGCAGCATGAAAGGCAGGTCAAAGAATCCAAACATAACAGCGATGACAGCATATACAAAAATGCCGGACAATGTTGGCAACAATGTGCGGATATAGAAGTCTTGAAGACGCTCGATATCGTCCGATAGCACGTTCAAAATATCTCCAGTCTGATAGCGCCCTTCAAGAAATACAGCTTGTGGTTCAAGCATGTCATAAAGCCTGTGGCGATATTTTGCCAGGATGCGCAAAACGATATCATGGCCGACGAGTTTTTCCAAATATGGGAAAACGGCCTGGCCGATGCTGAAAGCCCGTACAGAGACAATTGGAACATAGACGAGAAGCACGTTTTCTGGTCGGAGGGCCGATTTTGAAATCAAGTAGCCGGATACGAAGAGCAATAAGGCGCCCGATGCAACTCCAAGAAAAGAGAAGAAAAGGGCGAGGGCTACACGTGATTTATATTGTTTTACATATGGAATGATCCAATCATGCATTGTGAGCACCTCTTCCCCATTCAATGAAGTCTTGATATGCCTTGTTGTCTTGCATAAGATTCATATGTGTTCCGTTTGCGGTTACATGACCTTTCTCGAGCAAAAGGATCTGGTCGGCACTATTGAGCCAATGAAGCCGGTGTGTCGCAAGGAAAATGACTTTGTTCTTGGCAAGTGAGAGGACCAGCTGTTTTATTTCATACTCCGTTTCAATGTCAAGGTGGGCGGTCGGTTCATCAAGCAGAATCACCGGTTTCTCACTCAAGAGAGCACGTGCTAATGCGACGCGCTGAGCCTGTCCGCCACTTAGTGTGCGTCCACCTTCACCGATGCGCTCATGTATACCGTTTGGAAGGCTTGCGACAAATTTGCCAAGCCCAATATTGCTAATCAGTTTTTCCACTTGCTCGTCTGTCGCTTCCGGTTCATAAAAACGGATATTGTCAGCAAGTGACAACGGAAAAACATATGGATGCTGTGGGATATAGGCGATTTTGCTGATCCACTCTGGATCATTTAGAGTATTGGTGAGCTTGCCATTCCCATAAATTTCTCCTGAAGAAGGCGAGAGTCTTCCAGCAAGCAACTGAAGCAAAGTGGATTTGCCGGCACCGCTTGGTCCGACAATCGCATTAAGTCCGGTAGTTGCTTTAAACGAGATGTCATCAAGCAGCTTAGCTCCATCAACTTCTATATCTATATGTTTCAAAGCAACAGCAGGAATTCCTCTGAATCCTTCAATATTTCCAGCCTTCTGTCCTCTTGTTTCCTCATCTTCAATCAGCTTATCAACTTCTGCCATTGCAATTTGACCATCCAATGTTGCGTGATAATCTTTGCCGACTTGTTTAATTGGCGAGAAATATTCTGGAGCAAGAATGAGGATCGTAAGGGCAGGTAGTAGCCCAATTGCACCATCGATTAAGCGCAATCCAAGTCCGACAGCAACAAAGGCGATAGAAAGGCTTGTGAAGAAATCGAGTGCAAATGATGATAGAAAAGCGACCTTCAACGTTCGCATCGTTGCATTTCGATAATCGTCACTGACACGTTCAATATTACTAGCATGCTGTTTGCTTCTTCCCAAATAACTAAGTGTCTCCAGACCTTTTAATGAATCTAGAAAATAGTTGGCCAGCCTTGTATATGTTGCATACTGTCTATCTGCCATCTTCTGAGCCGCAAGTCCAAGCAAAATCATGAAAATGACGACGATAGGAACGGTGACAACAAGGATCATGGAGGAAATCGGATCAAAAAAGAAAACAAAGACAACGACTGTAGCCGGGACAATCATTGTTTTAATCGTACGGATGCCAATGATGCCAAGATAATCTTTTACTTTGTCAATTCCCTCCATAGCCAACGTGACGAGATGTCCTGTGCCATGACGGCGAATGGAAGAGATATTCGGTTGAAAATAGACTTTCAATATCTTCTCGCGCAAACTTCCAGCAGCCTGTCTTGCAAACCTTTCAGCAAGTGCTGTTTCAATATGGCCGATGGTATGCCTGATCATAAATGCGGCAAAAAAGATTCCGATACCACTAAGCACATCGGGTAAGGGTGTTCTGCTGAACAACGCAGTAACCGACTTTGCCAGGAAATAGGCTTGAGCCAGGATGCTGCCAGCTTCAAGTATAATGAGCAGCGCAAGGAGAAGATGCGCCCGCCGTGAACCAGGATAGGCGGGCAGTCCTCTTTTTCTTTGCTTCTTCATCAGTATTCCAACTCGTCATCCTGCTTGATTCTCTTGCGGAAAATAAAGTAGCTCCACGCCTGGTAGCCGAGCACGAAAGGCAATAGGAACAGTGAGAAGATTGTCATGACCTTGAGTGTATAACCGCCTGATGAAGCATTGTAGACAGTTAAGCTATACGCTTCTGAAAGGGAACTGATCATCACTCTCGGGAACATGCCAAGGAAGATGCTCCCTGTCAGTAGAATGATTGTAATACTTGTCAGCATGAAAGCTTTCACATCAAGCTTCTGGTTGTTGTGCAAATTTGCGAAAAGCAGGGCAACCCAGGCGAGAATCGGTATAACCATGAATGTCTGTCCGTGATAGCTGAACACATCAGAAATGAAGTAGCCAATAATGATGAAGGCTAGGAACAGTACACTTGTAATTGGTGTCAACTTCCGAGCCATACTGCGCGCACGCTCCTGGAGTTCTCCGTGTGTGCGAATCGTAATGAACTGCAATCCATGCGTTAATGTAAGGAATAGGAACATAACGCCGCCGAGTAAAGCAAAAGGATGAAGGAACTGTAGGAAGTTTCCAGTCATCTCCTTATTGGCATCGATCGGCATACCGGTCATGAAATTCGCAAGCACAACTCCCCAGAGAACAGGCGGGAGAAGGCTGCCTATAAATAATGACCAGTCCCAAATACGGCGCCATCTGTCACTATCGACTTTGCCTCGGAACTCGAAGGAAACTCCGCGCATGATGAGTGCCAGCAACATGAACACGAGTGGAATGTAGAATCCGCTGAACATCGTTGCGTACCAGTGTGGGAAGGCGGCAAACATCGCTCCGCCAGCAACGATGAGCCATACTTCATTTGCGTCCCAGAACGGGCCAATCGTATTCATATAAACCCTGATTTCCTGATCATTTTTTCCGAGGAGTCGGGAAACGACGCCAACTCCGAAGTCAAACCCTTCCAATACGAAGAAACCAATAAACAAAACGGTAATGAGGATGAACCAGAATTCACTAAGAGACAATTTCAGCACCTCCCTTGTTATTGAACGGATCCTCTTCGGAAACAGGGGATTCCGGATCTTTGCGTTGCTCCGGCTTAATGTGACGAACGAACAAGTAAATTGTCAGAGCACCGAGTATGGCATAGATTGTTGTAAATGAAATGAGCGAAAACAGCATTTCACTTGCGGAAACAGAAGGAGATACAGCATCTTCTGTTTTCATCAGGCCGAATACGACCCAAGGCTGCCGTCCAAGCTCGGTCAAAAGCCAACCGGCTGTATTTGCGATGAAAGGCAGTGCTATCGCAAAAGGCATCAATTTCATAAATTTATGGTGTTTTTCAAGTGTCACCGTGTTCTTGCGTGATGCATACATGCCATACAGGCCAAGCAAAAGCATGACACCACCGGCACCAGTCATAATACGGAACACCCAGAACAGAGTTTTTACCGGCGGAATATAGTTGCCAGGACCATATTTTGCCTCATACTGATCCTGCAGCTGGTTGATTCCTTCTAGTGAACCATTGAACTGGTTATAGGAAAGGAAACTAAGCAAGTAAGGAATCTGAATTTCAAAATCATTTTCCTTTGCTTTCTCATTGATTTTTGCAAAAACAGTGAAAGGTGCAGGATCTCCGCTTGTTTCCCATAGCGCCTCGGCAGCAGCCATTTTCATTGGCTGTTCCTGTACAAGGTGCTGAGCTTGCCAGTGGCCTGTGAACAGGACGGCAAAAGCTGTAAGGAAGCCGACAACTATTGAAATGCGGAACGATTTCTTGAACATTTCCAAATCGTGTTTACGCGCGATTTTCCAAGCACTAATGCCAGCAATCAAGAAGGCGCCCGTTGTAAGTGATGTCAGCAAAACGTGTGGGAACTGTGCCCACAGATGTGGATTGGTTAGAATGGCAAGGAAATTATTCATCTGTGCGCGACCATCTGCTATTTCATATCCGACCGGGTTCTGCATGAATGAATTGGCTGAGAGAATCCAGAATGCAGAGAAAATCGTACCAAGTGATACAAGCCAAATGGAGGCAAGGTGAATCTTCTTAGGCAAACGATTCCAGCCGAAAACCCAGATTCCGATAAAAGTAGATTCCATAAAGAAAGCGAGCAGACCTTCAATAGCAAGAGATGGTCCGAAAACGTCGCCTACAAAGCGAGAGTAGGCGGACCAGTTCATTCCGAATTGGAACTCTTGGAAAATACCTGTGACGATACCGACTGCGAAGTTGATCAGGAACAGCACTGCCCAGAACTTCGTCATCCTCTTGTAAATTTCCTGTCCTTTAAAAACATACAATGTCTGCATGATCGCAATGACAAAGGCGAGTCCAATAGAAACTGGTACGAAGAAATAATGAAAAATAGTAGTCGATGCAAATTGAAGACGGGCAATAATCAGTGGATCCATCAAATTTCAACTCCTTTGCAAGATTGAGAGAGCAAGAATCGTATGCAGTCTGATTCTCCCTGTCTCTTAGGTAAATCGATTTATAAATGCTATACACTTATTATATGCACTAGGGCATTCTGAGAATGTGAAATTTGTCACAAACTATGTACGAAACAGTGACAAATTCATGACAAAGCGGGCAGATATCATATCTGCCCGCTTGTAGTTTGTTCCGTATTTTTATCGCG
This sequence comes from Aciduricibacillus chroicocephali, assembly GCF_030762805.1. Classification (NCBI taxonomy): domain Bacteria; kingdom Bacillati; phylum Bacillota; class Bacilli; order Caryophanales; family Bacillaceae; genus Aciduricibacillus; species Aciduricibacillus chroicocephali. The sequence continues at coordinate 221,815 of NZ_CP129113.1, forward strand.
TTTTTTTATAAGGTGTGAAGCGTTGATCCAGGAGGCGATGGGGATGATTGCTGCAATGCCGATTCCAGCGCAAAATATTGTCAGCATTTCATCACTGAACACTTTGGAATTGGCAATTGCACCGACAGAATACTTCAAGTCGCGGAACCATAGAAGAAGTCCCATGTAGCTGCCGATAAAGGCGAAGAAAAGTGTATTCGTATTTGTCCCGAGAATATCTTTGCCGATCGTCAAACCCGAAAGGAAAAGTTTGCGCCTCTCAATTTTCGGTTGGTGATTGAAAATTTCCTGCATAGGCGAGGTGATCGAAATCGCAACGTCTGTTATTGAACCAATCGTACTCATAATGATGACGGAGGTGGCGATTTTTACAAAATCAACTCCGAGATGGAGAGAGTATATGCTGATTTCTTCTAATTCTTCTTCGCTGAAGCCTTGAATCATGGACTTCTTAGTAACAATGAGAATGAAAATAAGCATAACTGCGATTGTGATCATCGTTGCCATAAAGGCTGTTGCAGTCTTTTGGTTGACCCCATTAATGTAAAAGAGATTGATTGCACTGATTCCCGTGCAGGCGATGAATGTAAGAATGATCGGATTTATGTGAGGATCGGTCATTAGTAAAACGGTTATGAGAAGCATAATGAAATTCAGGAACAATGCAAAAAATGACCGTGCTCCTTTTTTTCCGCCGACCCAGATCATCAGAATGAGCAATATGGCTGCCAGAACAAGATTCGTACTCATATTCTCGCCTTCTTTCTCTTAATGAAGAAAATACTCGTATACAGGCCGACCGGAATTGCGAGGACAATGCCGATTCCACCAGCAAGCGCTCGAGTCAGCTCCAAGGAAAGATTCATGGAAAGCGTGAAACCGAGCGGATTGGCATTTTTTAAATAAAGAATGAGTGACGGAATGGCGCCACTTATATAAGCGAAGAAAAGTATGCTCGTCATCGTTCCCATAATATCTCTGCCGATCTCCAGAGCGGAACGCTTCAAAGCTTCAATGGAAATCTCATTGTTTAATTCAAACAGTTCAAAAATCGATGCTGACATTGTAATGGCAACATCCATAACTGCCCCGAGTGAACCGATTAGCAATCCAGCAAAAAATACGAGCCGGTATGGCCGCGTCAGAAATTGCATCTCTTCATAATACATGCCTTTCTCCCCGGTGAGTCGCATAATGAGGAAGGTAATCGTTAGTGACATAACTGTGCCAATAAGTGTTGCAATAATGGCGGCAAATGTCTTCTCGTTCCACCCATTTGAAAATAGTAATGAAATGACGGTGAACAGGACGGCGATGACTCCACAAATGAGAAGCAGATTCGTATTCGTCCGCACGTTTAAGTCAATGGCGTAGGCAAGGAGTGCCCCATTAATGAAAAGGCTCGCTGCGGAGAGCAATCCTTGCCGTTTACCAACTAGAAGCAAAACCAAAATGAATATCCAGCCTACGATTACGATGTAATAATCACGCTTCACATTTGTAATATCCCCAGTCAAAATTTTCTTTCCTAAAGATTTTTTATCAATTATTACGAAGAGCTCATTGCCTGGGTTGTATTTCTGATCACTTGCTTGAGCCAAAGAATATGTATTCTCCAGTATGATTGTTCTGCCTTTGTCCTTGCCATTTTGCATGACAGCCGTCAAACGCTGGGTGAATAGCTTGTCTTTATTGCCGTAGCTGTCTTGCTCCGATTTCATCTGGAGTAGTTTTGAAGACGTAACTTTAGCAATGGGCTTGCCATAAAAGCGTGCATTATTAAAGACGAACAACATAGATCCGAGACAAAGTACGACAAGTATTACATATATGAGTATGTTTCGTTTAGATATCCGATTTAAAAGTTGTAACATTTCAAGGAACCTCCTCATTTGTCTATCAATTGTACTGTTATGAGAGGAGAAGGACAAATTTCAGAAAAAGTGCCATTGAACAACATTGGTTAGTCTGTTATACAGGTAGTATGGAATTATTTTGAAGAGGGTGAATGAAATGGAGAGCATCCAAGCGCCGGGAAATCGAATATCAAAAAGTTATATACGTGTGCAGAGAATTGCAGGGGCGTTGTGGCTAGCTGGTGAGGTCTTTGTTCTTGCCATCATATATCTTTTAGCACGGAATTTTCACTGGTATGCATGGATTGATTGGTTTTTATATGGGCTTGGGGCAGTCTCTGTTCTCTATGCAGTCTGGTCGATTGGGCTTGCTCCTATGCTCATGCAACGATACTGGCGCTATGATGTAGGAGAAGAGTTCATTCAGCTGCAGCATGGCCGACTAATCCGTTCGAATCAGCTTATACCGCTAACAAAGGTACAATATGTTGAGCTAGGGCAAGGTCCGCTTCTTCGATCACAAAATTTGTTCAGGATTGAAATCGGAACAATGGGTTCGCAACATGTAATTCCTGGTCTGTCAGAGCAAGAGGCATACAGGGTAAGAGAAAGAATTGCAGAGCTTGCCCGTATTAAGGAAGTGGAAGAATGAATGTGAGAAAACGTATGCATCCGATGATGATTGTTGTATCGCTGCTTAAAGCAATTAAATCATTTTTCTTTCTCATCATTTATTTCTTTGTTTTTGGTTGGGGGGATTCGTCGCTCTGGGTACAAATGATACAAGTTGTGTTTATAGTAGGATTTATATTACTGATGATCCACCTTTTTCTGAAATGGCTAAGGACCTTATATGAAGTTCAAGAGAATGGAATTGCGGTTCAGGAAGGCGTATTTCAGAAAAAAGAACGCTATATCGCATTCGAGAGAGTGCAGAATGTCCAGAAGAATAAGCCGTTTTATTTGAACATATTCGGGCTTGTCGCACTAAGATTCGAAACTGGAGCGGAAGGGGACGGGGCAGATCTCGTCTTCTCAGCATTAAAAAACGAGGAAGCCGAGCGCATTGAACAGGTGCTAGATACCGCTAGAATGTCTGGTTTCATTCGTCAAAAGAATCATTTGGCTGATGAATATGAAGGGGATGAGTATGCGGAGGAACGGAGTATTCATTTTGCTTCCACAAGTAAAGATATATTGAAGGCCTCTTTTCTTTCGTTCAGTTACTTTGCTATCATTCCAGTCATCTTTGCATTTGTTTCGAATGCTAAGGACCTGATAAATATAGAAAAATATGAGAAAGGGTTTTTTGAATTCCTTCTCGGCTCTTGGCAGGCGACTATCCTCATAAGTATTGGTTTATTAGTAATCATGGGGATTGTAGGGGTATTAATAACATTCGTAAAGTATGGTAATTCAATTATTTCTTCAGATAACCAGAGGATATATTTGAGGAGCGGGATGTTTAGTGAACGTCATTTTTCTATTAGAAAAAACCAGGTGCAAGCTGTAAAAGTTCATCAATCTTTGTTAAAGCGTATGCTTGGTTTAGCAAGTGTCGAACTTGTCACCGCTGGGGGAATCGATGAAGAAATGGAAGGCGGCAATACATTGTATCCTTTCCTCCCTGCAAGGAAAGCGACGGAAATCATTGCAGAACTGCTTCCCGATTTTGAAATTAGAGATGAATCTGTAATGAAGCACCTGCCGAGGAAATCACTTGTTGCAAGACTGCTGCGTATTCCGTGGCTGTTTATTGCTTGTTTTATCGTGATGATGATTTTCTACCGTATGTATTGGTACCTTTCTTTCGTTCTCCTTATTTTTTCTGCTATCGAGCGTTATCTCGATTTCAAGTATAGCCGTTTTCTGATCAATAATGATTTCATTCAGCTACAGACGGGTGGGATTTATACTCATCTGACCGTTATCAGCCGAACACGTATGATTGAAATGGATGTAAGACGGTCAATTGTGAAAGAACGTTTTGGCCTGTCAACATTAAAAGCGACGACCCGCGGCAAACCTGTTAACGTTGAAGAACTTTCCGATATACCAGATGATTGGGCGAGAGAGGCTTATAACTGGTATTCCGAACGGCGGCCAGTCTTTATTGTGAAATAGTCTAGGGTTGGAATAATGCATCGTATAATGAATGGGTTGTGTGACAAGGCTAAGGAAGAAATGAAAAGCCGGGAGGTAACAAAATGAATAAAGGACAACATAGATTTCATGATTATATTTTGGAACGCACTCATGATGACCGGATTGAGGATGCAAAATTACTTCTAACGGAGAGCTTTAAGAAGCAGGACGAGCGCAGCTTTGATAAAGCTTATCTGCAGGAGCAATTCATGCCCCAAATGCAGAAGCTATTGAAGACGGAGCATGTAAAAGAAGTCAATGGAATTATGAGAGAGTTCGGGGATAAATACAAAGGTTAAAAGTCGATTTGGCGCATCCCGATTATTAGTTTTATAAAAGCCCCGATATCCAGTCTGTGTAGTCTGGATATCGGGGCTTGCGTTGTTGGACTATTTATTAGTAGTCTGTTCTAATCTACGCTTACGGTAATCAGCGGTAGCAGTAAATAGAACGTCTGTCGATGAATTCAGTGCTGTTTCGAAAGAATCCTGAAGCACGCCAACGATGAAGCCGACTCCTACAACCGTCATGGCAACGTCATTGGATATTCCAAACAAGCTGCACGCGAGCGGAATAAGCAGAAGGGAACCACCGGCAACTCCGGAAGCACCGCATGCACAGACGGCTGCCAGGACACTCAAGATCACTGCTGTCGGAAGGTCGACTGGAATATTCAAAGTATGGACCGCTGCTAGCGTCAGAACAGAAATCGTAACTGCAGCTCCGCCCATGTTGATTGTTGCACCGAGAGGAATGGAGACGGAATACGTATCTTTATCCAACCCGAGTTTGTCACATAGACGCATGTTAACCGGAATGTTCGCAGCTGAACTGCGTGTGAAGAATGCTGTAATACCACTTTCACGGATGCATTGGAAAACGAGCGGGTATGGATTCATGCGAGTCGCAATGAACACAATAATCGGATTGACGACAAGTGCAACGAAGAGCATGCAGCCAATTAATACGACTAGCAGCTTTCCATAGTTGAGCAAAGAACTTAGACCGCTTTCTGTAATCGATGCAAATACAAGTCCAAGAATACCAAGTGGTGCAAAACGAATAACCCAGCGTACAATATCAGATACGGCATCTGAGAAATTGACTAGCATCGTCTTGGTGGAATCCGGTGCTTTTTTCAAGGCAAGACCAAGAAGAAGTGCCCAGGAAAGGATGCCAATATAATTCGCTTCTGCAATGGCATGAACAGGATTATCAACGATGTTGAGAAGCAATGTTTTCAAGACTTCCGCTACTCCTCCCGGAGCTGTCAGATCCTCTGGGCTTGCTGGGAGAGACAGGGTGACTGGAAACAGGAAACTTGCGATGACCGCGATGAACCCAGCGAGAAATGTCCCGAGTAAATAAAGTAGAATAATGGCTTTCATGTTTGTCTTCTGGCCGCTTCTATGCTGTGCAATTGCCGACATGACAAGGAATAGGACGAGCAAAGGAGCAATCGCCTTTAAAGCCCCAACGAACAAGGTTCCAAGAAGAGCAACCGGTTTTGCCGCAGGTACTGCTAAGGCAAGAATGATACCAATGATAAGGCCGATAACAATTTGTTGGACCAGGCTTAGTCTGTTCCATCTTTTGAATAAGTTTTTCACATGAATTCTCCTTGTATGCAGAGTTATCGCAAGTATATGCGTAATCTGCATCAGTTGCTTACAACTTAAAATTATAAGTATTTTTCTGACATCCAGCAATGGCATTTTAAAATCAATGTTATTGAAATGGACATATTTAGTTGATTTACACTATTGAGTCCCTTTTTCATTACCTACTGTGAGAAATCCCAGCTTAATATTATAGAGGAAAGGGAAAAGATTAGAGTATAAATCGACAGGAGGTTTTGTGTCATGGTAAGAGTACCATATGATCCGTTCAAGCAGCTCTCGAATGTTCGTCAGGAGATGGACCGTTTCCTTTCAGGAATTCCGAATCCATTCGAGGGGAACCGAGATTTTGGAAATGTGCGAATGGATGTAGTGGAAAATGATACAGAAGTGATCGTTGCATGCGATATTCCAGGACTGGAGAAAAAAGACGATGTGAGCATTCAGGTTGATAAGCATGCTCTCCACATAAGTGGTACGGTTATAGACCGCTTGGAAATGAGTGAAGGTCATATACATCGTCAGGAACGCTATACCGGTACATTCCAGCGCACGGTTTCTTTACCTGCAGCTGTTTCCTCGGAAGGTGTGACCGCGAGTTACAAAAATGGTGTCCTCGAAGTAAGGATGCCAAAGCTAGAAAGCGAAACAAGACGACGAATTGATGTAAATTTTGAATAGAGAAGCAGGGGAACCGGCAATGCATAAATGCATGCCGGTCCTTCAACTTAGTGGGAGTTCACTTTGTTCCGTTCTCTTAATGGGATTGTACTTAAAATTACCCCTGCAAGACTGCCTAGCGTAAGATTGGCGACCATATTAGCCATTGAAGCAAGTGCTGCCAACGAGCCGAATGCGTCGCTAGCCAGTACAGTTGCGAGTGCAGAATTGCAAATGCCCACTTCAAAAAGCATGGATCGGCATTCTGCATCAGTACAACCTATCCATTTCGCGTATCCAAAGCCAAGAAGCATCTGCAAGACAACCTGAATTACGACACAGAGGAAGAGTGCTGGCAAGACATATGTATGTGCGAGCAACGAAGAGCTCGACTTTGCTGTGATACCGAGAACGACGACATAGAGAGAAAGGGCAGATATGATGGAAGCATAAGGTTTTATAAAGTCATTCAGTTTTGGATAGTAATTTTGCAATAGTATACCGAATATCAATGGTATAAAGACGATTCTTGTCATTTTCCAAAGGAAGGGCAGGTAAGCGAAATGGACGCTTGTCCCGATGATTACTTTTGCTAGAAGGGGTGTCAGCAGAGGGCCAATCAAAGTATCAAATGCTGACATTGTGATGCTGAGTGCAAGATCCCCACGACCAATTAGAGCATTCAAGTTAGCTGAGGTGCCACTTGGAACGATACCTGCCATGATAATTCCGTAAAAAAGTTCAGATACACCAAAGAACAACAGACCAATGATAATAGATACAACTGCTCCTATAATCCATTTACCTAGCGAGCCAAGCAGAGGAATTTTCGGTTTCTTTAGTAAAATGCCGAGACGGCTGCGGTCAAGTGTCAATCCCATAATGAATAGAACGAGCCCGAGTGCAGGTCCTGTTGCCATATTCCATCCTTTAAACAGATCAGGTTCTGAAATGCCCCACATTGCAAAGACGACAATCCAGAGAGGCATGAGTCTGGCGATGATGATTGTAGCGATCTTCAATGCAAAGAAGCCTCCAGTTTGCAAATTTTTATGTGCAATTAATCGTATCATGTCTACAGCTTGTTGTGGGAAGAACCGGCTGCAGGTACGAAAAAACACGTGCTGAAAGAATAGCGCGTGTTTTAATGGACGATGAATACAGGACAATTGGCCAATTGAGCAACTTTGTGACTGACACTGCCTAGGAGCATTTCTTTTACCCCGCTTAAGCCACGGCTGCCGATAATGATCATTTCCTGGCCGGTATCTTTGGCATATTGCAGAATCTGTTTTGCAGGGTCGCCTTGTAAATATACCTCTTTAGCAATAATGCCTTCTTGCTTTAGACGCTCATTATATGTTTTGAGCATCTTCATGACACGCCCTTGGGTTTCCATATCAATGTCTTTTAAGTACGTTTCCGGTACATACATGACACCCATCATTGAAGGGACGAATTCTCTCCCGACAAAGAGAAGTGTGACGTCGGAAATACCTGGTTCGGCGATTTCCAAAGTTGTATCTAGTACGGCATTGCTCATTTCCGATTCATCAATGGCAACGAGAATATTTTTGTACATAATCTCACCCTCTCATTGATAAGAAACATAGTACTAAATAATAGGAATGCATAAATACATTTCCCGCAAGGTGATTGTTTAAAACGATGTATGCCCCCATTTTCGGCTTCAGAAATATCAATTTGCTATACTTGAAGCAAGAAGAAAAAGTGAGGCGAGGTTTGTGCATAAGACAATTGGAATTTTGGCTCATGTTGACGCAGGAAAGACAACGTTCTCTGAGCAGCTGCTTTACCATACAAAGGAAATACGGGAACGCGGCAGAGTAGATCATAAGGATGCATTTCTCGATAGCCATCTGATTGAAAGACAGCGAGGTATTACCATTTTTGCTGATCAGGCTTCGTTTGAATATAAAGGTTCAACTTACACAATGATTGATACACCAGGGCATGTCGATTTCTCTCCTGAAATGGAGCGGATGATACAAGTTATGGATTATGCTGTACTGATTATCAGTGCGACAGATGGAGTGCAGGGACATACAGAGACAGTTTGGCGGCTGCTTCGCAAACATGGAGTGCCAACCTTTATTTTTGTTAATAAGATGGACCGAGAAACGGCAGACTTCGAGGCAATGCTTGCGGAACTTCAGAGCCAATTATCGCAGGATATATGTGATATTAATTCAGGTCTCCAAGACGGAATGATGACAGAAGAACTGGCAGAGTGGATTGCTGAGCGGGATGAACTGCTAATGGAGAAGTATTTTGATAATGGATATGAAAAAGGATTATGGCACTCGACTATGCGCAAACTCGTTCAGGGAGGTACTGTCTTTCCATGTGCGGCAGGTTCTGCGTTGAAAGATGAAGGTGTACTTGATTTTCTTGATAATCTTGATTTGCTTACAGAAACAATATATGACCCGGCTGCTGATTTTTCTGCACATATCTATAAGGTTCGCTACGATGAGAAAGGAAATCGCTTCGCTTATATGAAGGCAAAATCTGGCACATTGCGTGTTAGAGATGAGGTTATGATTAATGGCAGCGCGGAGAAGATAACAGGAATATACAAGATCAAGGGCAGCCAGCTTAAGCCTACGCAAGAGGTTGTAGCAGGAGAGCTCTTCGCTGTTGCTGGCTTGCCTGATGTCCAAGCCGGTGTTGGTATAGGCATGAAATGGGAAAAGCACCAATTAGAGCTCATTCCGACTTTGAAGGCGAAGGTTATTCATGAATCGGGCGTTCATGTGAAAGAAGTATTGCGCATTTTTAACATGCTTGACCGTGAAGAGCCGTCTCTTCAAATCCAATGGGACGAGCATTTCCAAGCCATTCATGTTCATGTCATGGGTGTTATTCAATTGGAAGTGCTGAAGGAAGTTGTACAAGAAAGATTCGGGATTGCCGTAAACTTCGAGAAACCTCAAATTCTTTATAAAGAAACAATTGGCTCAGAGGTCATTGGCTATGGTCATTTTGAACCGCTGCGTCATTATGCTGAGGTTCATTTGAAACTGGAGCCTTCACATAGAGGGAGCGGCGTTACTTTTGAGAATAAAAGTCACCCGAATGACCTCCCGATCGGCTTTCAGAATCTTGTACAGCAGCATGTCCTTGAGCGTGATCACCATGGTTTGCTAACGGGTTCTGCATTGACCGATGTGAAAATAACATTGCTTACAGGTCGAGGGCATCAGGAACATACTTCCGGAGGAGACTTCCGTGAAGCAACATTTCGGGCAATCAGACAAGGGTTGGAGAAAGCAGATAACATTCTGCTGGAACCGTATTATAATTTTCGCATTAAGGTCGTTCAGGATGAGATAGGTCGTATTCTCTCTGACATTCAGCAGGCAAGCGGCACATTTGAGGCCCCTCAGACGATTGGCACTCATGTAGTTGTAACTGGGCGGGTGCCTGTGGAAACCTTTATGGATTATCCTGCTGACTTTGCTTCCTATACTCATGGAAAAGGAATACTTTCACTCGTTTTCGGTGGTTATGATCGTTGCCATAACGAGGAGGAAGTAATTGAAGAAATTGGCTATGACAAGAATGCAGATCCAGAATATACATCTTCCTCAATTTTTTGTACAAAAGGAGCTGGCTATTCAGTACCGTGGGATGAAGTGGAGAAAAAGATGCATTGCCTCTAAATTCCTAAGCTTTTACGTGTTATTTCGATTCGCACGACAGGTACTCATAAAACAGCCCTTCAAAGCAAATCCTATGTTTTGAGGAGGTTGTGATATGAGGGAGAAAAATGAACAAGATTCTGTGCCAAATGTGTCAGGCAGTTTCCAAATTGTTACCGATGAACAGCAGAAGGCGTTGAAGAAGTTGGAAAAGGAAGACACATTGGACGAAAAAAGTCTCTACTATGCGAGAATTTTCATGGAAGACTGATTAAAAAGCCGGGTGGGTGTAGGAAATAATTACTGCATCTACCCGGTATTGTATTGCTTTTGAGTGCTTATACAGCCTAAAATATAATATACCAGATATTTCTAGGCTGAGGAGAGATTTCATTTGTTTCAAGAATTGAAAAAGCAATTGAAAAAAATCAGAGCTTATATAGTTCGTAAAGTTGAGCTGAAAGGTTTTATTTATGATGCAAGGCAGTTAACTTATGAGTTGGAACTTACTAACTTTCGTAAATCAAAAAAGATGATTCAACCTTTTCTCATAGTGGATGATGATATGCAATATGAATTGAATTACTCACTTATTGGGAATAAATTGGAAATACATGTACCATTTCACCTTATCGGGCAGGTTGTAAAAAAGGCTCATATTCTGTTAAAGATTAATAATGAGAAAATGTGGATCAAGGAAGCTCAAGAATACGATGAGTCGCAAGCATATTTTATATATGATCACCGTTATTTAAAGGTATCTGTTTCCAAGAATATTAAGCTGAGTCACCGCCATAGGTTGTATAGCTTTAGCCGAGACGGATTTATTCTGAACAATTTGGACGCATCTTACAACACATTGTATTGCATGATAGAAGAAGGGATCACTCCAGCTTTCCTGCTAATAGACCATAAACAGAACAAATTGCGCGAACTCCATATCAAAACGACTGAGAGAGGGCTAGCTTTAACAGGTTTTGAGTATGTTCCACAAGGCTTCTGGCAGCTTTATGCTTGTACTGATAAGGAGTTGCGACCAGTTCAATCTAAGAAGGAAATGCTCTTTGAATTTCATTCCTTGAATCACTGTATTGCAATTAATGAAAAGGATGGTTTCCTTTTTATGCAATTCCAGCCACATGAGCTTATTGTACAATCGATGGAGTTTGAAAAACAGAGAGATATGATTATGCTGGCATTCAGAACGCAAATCCCTCTTGAACCTGCAAGTGTGCTTATCATGAACGATCTTGCACTGAGTGAAAATAAGGAATATCCTTTATCCATGATAAGTGAAAGTACATATTCGACGGCCATTCCACTTGAGGAACTTTACCGAGGTTTTTCCAAAAAGCGGTTCTTTATTTTGACGACAGCTATAGAGTCTGTGAAATCTCAGCTCAACCTGGACCAGACGAAACTCGCTGCAGACAGGTGGCGCTATCCAGAGGTTATTGACAGTCAGTCTGTTAGTGTATCCTTCTATCGACGCAAGGATGCTTCACTTGGTGTACAATTGCCTCGCCCGAAGCTTCGCAAACAAATTCGTGACATAAAAGGTTCAAGAATTAAGGGGGAGCTCGGATCCCTCGGTCGGTTCATTGATTGCAGAGTGTTTCTTTTAATTGAAGAACGTGAGACTGGTTTGGCTAAGGAATTGGAGATTGAGAGACAATTTTCTATTGATTTACAAACAATAAATCTCTGTGATTTGAAATCAAAAGGGAAAACTGTACTTGATTTTTATATTGTTCTGAAAAACTCTGTAGACGAAATTATTCGTAAAGAGAAGATAAAGTACGAGCATGCAGACTATCGTAAAGACAACTTTTATGGTCATTGGACAGAGCAGGACTTGGACGGAAATCTACATCATTTCCTACTGACTACAACGCCCTTCGATAATTTGAAAATAGAAACATTTGTCATTGCGAAAGACCTTGTTCTTCCAAACGATCCAAGTGTGAAAGATGCCAACGTATGGTTGATCGGTGAACGTTACGATACAGCACAGGACAATGGTTTAGCACTTTTTGAGTGGCTTACTGCCAATACAGATATTGAGGCCTATTATGTAATAGAAGAAAATGCACTTGATTATCAGAAGATCAAGCATTACCAGAACGTGTTGCGTTTCGGATCTCCTGAGCATTTTAATGTTGCTTTCAAAGCAAAAGTGCTTTTGGGTACCCATGATTTAGAGAACCTACTTCCTTATAAGCCTGCGAAAGGTTTCTTTGGCTATGAAAATACGGTGAAAGTATTCCTTCAGCATGGAGTGCTCGGCAGGAAAAATGTAGAGTATCACAAACATAACTATGACTTGCCATTTGATTTGTTTGTCGTTAGCAGTGATCCGGAAAAGTATGATGTAGTCATTGATAAATTCGGCTATAATGAAGATGAGGTCATAGTGACCGGGCTCGCTCGTTTTGATAAATTGCCAAAGGAAAACGATACAAGAGATATCTTGCTCATGCCGACGTGGCGCGACTGGATTCATAATGATGAGCAGTTCTTGAATAGTGCTTATTATCATGCTTATGCTAACTTGATTAACAATGCTGAGCTTCTGGCACTTTTGGAAGACTATGATGTTCGTCTTAACTTCTACCCGCATTATCGTGCGCAGGTTTACTTCAATGAAGAGATTGTGAGTAACCCTAACCGTGTGCGCTTTATTCCGCTTGGGATACGTCATGTGCAGGAGTTGCTTATTGAACATGCGCTGCTCATTACAGACTACAGTACAGTGAGCTTCGACTTTACAATGATGAACAAACCTGTTGTTTTCTATCATTTCGATGTAAAACAATTTTTCAAGAGGGGCATTTTGCGACCGGTGGAAGAAACGTTCCTTGGGAAAATTGCCAGTACAGAAGAGGAACTTGTTAGCTTGATCAAGGATCGGCTTGAAGCTGGATTTTCCAATTATCAAATGGATATTTCCGGAGTGATCAAGTACCAGGACTATAATAACAGCAAACGAATCTATGAACACGTGATTCAGTTTTTGAATCAATGAAAGATTTCTTAATATTAATCGGCAGTTGTCTATTAAGGACAACTGCCGATTTTTGGTGAGTAGGTATTTTTCAAAGATTTTGAATTGTAATTTGGAAAGGTTGATGAATTTGAACGTACAATTAACAAAAAAGAGAGCAGTAATGGAATATATCTCAATTATTTTTGGTTCCGCTCTTGTTGGTCTTGCCTACAATATTTTCTTTCTGCCGGCTAGACTTGCGGCAGGTGGTGTTTCGGGAATTAGTACAATTTTATATGAACTGTATGGATTCACACCTGCCTATGTGCAGTGGTTGTTCAATATCCCGATTTTCATATTAGGAATGATGCTTTTAGGAAAGGACTTCAGCTTTAAAACGCTTGTTGGTATTTTCTTTGTTCCCTTTACCATTTGGGTGACTTCAGGTATGACGTTTCAAATTGAGAATCCGCTACTTGCTGCTATATATGGAGGAGGTCTTCTTGGTATCGGTCTAGGCATCGTTTATCGTGGAAAAGGATCGACAGGAGGACTAGCTACCATAGCACAGATTTTGAAGAAATATACGGGGCTTTCAAGCGGTTATTGCCAGATGATTGTGGATGGCCTTGTTGTCATTGCATCGGCCGCTGTCTTCAATCTTGAACTTGCTTTATACGCAATGATGGCGATTTATGTTACGAGCAAAGTTATTGATTTTGTTCAGCTGCAGACGTCACCATCAAAACTCGTACTCATTATTACGGAAAAAGAGGAGCGGATCCAGTCAATTATACGTGATGAAATTGACCGTGGGCTGACAAAAGTACGTTCTGTCGGTGGCTTTTCAAATATGGAAAAAACGATGATTCTCTGTGTTGTGGAGCAACAGGAGGCCATCTACTTGAGAAAAATTCTTCAGGAAGAAGAGCCGACCTCGTTCGTCGTTTTTCTTAACGCTTCAGAAATTTTGGGGAGAGGATTTTCTCTGGCAAAAGTTGATCCAGTCAAAGATAGAGATTAAAAAGGGAACCGGGTGCATCGGCATCTGGTTTTGTTTTATGTTAGAATAGACGAAATATTCCGCTTAGAGGGAGAGGAAAGATATGAGTGTAAACGGCAATGAGGAAAAACAAGGATATTACGGAGAGTTTGGCGGCAGTTTTGTTCCACCTGAGCTTCAAAATGTCCTGGATGTACTGGCAGAAGCCTTCTATAAGTATAAGGATGATCCTGAGTTTAATGAGGAATTCAATTATTATTTGGAACACTTCGTCGGTCGAGAGAATCCACTCACTTATGCGAAGAATCTTACGGAGAAGATTGGCGGAGCGAAAATTTATTTGAAGCGCGAAGACCTGAATCATACAGGGGCGCATAAAATCAACAATGCAATCGGTCAGATCCTGCTTGCAAAAAGGATGGGAGCAACTCGTATTATTGCCGAAACAGGTGCTGGACAGCATGGTGTGGCTACCGCAACAGCGTGCGCAATGTTCGATATCCCTTGCACAATCTATATGGGGAAAGTGGATGTAGAGCGTCAAGCGTTGAATGTATTTCGAATGGAACTGCTCGGAGCAAAAGTTATTCCTGTAAATAAAGGACAGGGGCGATTGAAAGACGCAGTAGATGCAGCGCTAGGGGACCTCGTAGAAAACTATGAAAATACATTCTACCTTCTCGGTTCAGTTGTCGGTCCACATCCGTTCCCGACGATGGTGAGACACTTCCAGTCAGTAATTAGCGAGGAATCAAGAAGACAGGTTATACAAGCAGAAGGCAAGCTTCCATCAGCGGTTATCGCCTGTGTTGGCGGTGGAAGCAATGCAATTGGTGCGTTTGCTCATTATCTTGAGGACGAGAATGTACGTCTCATTGGTGTTGAACCTGTTGAAGCAGCGACGATTACGGAAGGTGTCCCGGCAGTCATTCATGGATTCAAGTGTCTTACTCTACTTGATGAGAACGGAGAGCCGCAACCGACTTATTCCATAGCTGCAGGACTGGATTATCCTGGAGTCGGACCGGAGCACAGTCATTTGAAAGTATCGGAGAGGGCGGAATATGTAACAGTATCCGGAGAAGAAGCATTATCGGCATTCCAAGAGCTATCGAAAGTGGAAGGAATCATTCCTGCATTGGAAAGTTCACACGCAGTCGCTCATGCTAGCAAACTGGCAAAAGAGCTTTCACCTGAAGACGTCATTATCGTTAATCTGTCCGGCCGTGGCGATAAAGATGTGAACCAAGTCTTCGATATGCTTCATAACAAGTAAGTTAGGTATCAAAATACTTTATTCTCAACTGCCTCCAAATATGTTAACTTATAATAAATATAGTAAACAATAAGGAGCAACAGCTATTATGAGTGATCAGCAAAAGAGATTGAGAGAAATTATTGTCTGTGCATTATTTGTAGCCATCACTGGAATCCTCGCACAAGTTTCTATTCCAGTTCCCCCTGTGCCTTTTACGGGGCAGACATTGGCGGTTGGGTTGACTGCGACTATCATAGGAAGCCGGTTAGGTACATTTTCAATGATCGGTTATATGGCGCTTGGAGCTGTAGGTGTTCCAGTCTTCTCTAGCTTCAGTGCAGGATTGCAAACAATTGTTGGTCAGACAGGCGGATTTATTATCGGCTTCATTCCAGCAGCCTTTATAATTGGTTTTATTCTTGAGAGAACCAAATTTTCAATTCCAATGGCTATAATCGCTAATGTAATCGGCATGTTCGTGACACTTGGGTTCGGAGTGATTCAGTTGAAGTACGTGGCGGATTTAAGTTGGGCAGCAGCATTTGCCGGTGGTGTAACACCATTTATCCCGTTGGGTCTAGTAAAGGCAGTACTGGCAGCCTGGATTGGCATTATTGTGCGCAAACGTCTTATTGCTGCGAATGCTTTACCTGTAACGAAAAGAAAGCGAATAGAGAACTCTGAAATTGGAATATCATAGTAGTACATGAGGATCTGGCTGTCGCCGGGTCCTTTTTTTGATATGATACTTTGAAGTATGAATAATAAGGTGGTCCGAATGATAAAAAAGAAGATACTTATCGCAGAAGATGAGGCAAGAATCGCACGTATATTGGCATTGGAGCTGGAGCATGAAGGCTATGAGACAGAAATCGCAGGGACGGGGAAAGAGGCATTTGCAGCAATGCAAAAAGGTGACTTCGACCTCGTTTTGCTCGATGTCATGCTGCCAGAGATAAGCGGTTTTGAAGTATTGCGACGTGTACGCATGGAGGATGAAACGACACCAATAATTCTCGTCACAGCACGTGACTCTGTATACGACAAAGTAAACGGACTTGACCATGGGGCGAATGATTATATAGCAAAACCATTTGAGATGGAAGAACTGCTGGCCCGAGTAAGGTCCGCCATACGTACTTCGGAAGCGCAGGCAAATAAGCGAGGATCTGGAAACATTAGAATAGTGGGAGATCTGAAAGCTGACCTCATGACACGAGTAGTATTAAAGGACAACAAGGAAGTAGAATTGACAAAGAGAGAATTCGACCTGCTCGTTTTTCTTATGGAATATAAAAATCAGATCTTAACTAGAGAACAGTTGCTTGATGCTGTTTGGGGATTTGCATACAGCGGAGAGACAAATGTTGTTGATGTGTATATCGGTTATTTGCGTAAAAAACTGGACAGTAAAGGTGAATCGTCACTCATTCATACTGTGCGAGGAGTCGGATTTACGATGAAAGGGACAAAAGATGAGCATTAAAACGAGACTAGGTTGGTTGCTTGTGTTCTGGTCTCTGCTTATCTTGCTTGCAGCAAACGCATTTACTTATATTGCTTTTGTCAACGAGACAGAAGACAGAGAACTCGATGCAATAGAGGATGCAGGGGAAGGTCTGCTCAATATGGGCATTGATCTTTCTGATGTTAATAGCAAACCGTTCCTCAAATCTCTGTTGCCTGATGATGGGATGATTAGGGTTCTGGATAATGAAGGGAATGTACTTGTCCGTGTAGCAGATGAGGATGACGCTGCTTATTTTCCTCCCAGCCGGCATCTAAAGAAGGAAAAGACGGCAATCGTGGACATTGAAGGAGAAAGAATTGCTCTGTTTGCAGTTCCTGTTACAAACGGAGGTTCTGCAACAACCTTGGAGATTTCACGTAATTTAAGTGAATTGCAAGAAGAGAAGAGGACTCTGTTACTCACAATGCTCTCAGTTTCAATTGTCCTTCTAGCGCTTGCAGTTCTGATTGGGCAATTTATTGCAAAACGATTTCTTAAGCCCGTTTCAGTCATTGGTAGAACAATGGAAGACATTAAGGAAAGTGGACAGTTCCAGCGAATTGTATTATCGAAACGGAAAGATGATGAGCTTTATGCATTGGCAATGAATTTCAATCATATGATTGACTCGCTTGAAGAGATATTCGCTAGACAAGAGAGGTTTATTGGTGATGCCTCCCATGAGTTGAAAACACCTTTAACAGTTATTGAAAACTATGCATCTATACTGGACCGTTGGGGCAAAAAGGATCCGGCACTCCTTGATGAAGGAATCGAGGCAATTAGAGATGAGTCGATAAGGATGAAGCATCTCGTAGAACAACTGCTTGATCTAGCTTCTGTTCAGAAGCAAAACTTTGAACTCGATCCAATTGATGTCGCTTTATTGGCAAAACAAACAGCTCAACGTCTAGAAAAGGCTTCTGGACGAAATATCCTGATGGAAAGCGGACAGGGTCGGACTTTGGCGATGACAAACAAAGAGAAATTTGTCCAAATTCTTTTCATACTCTTGGATAATGCCTTGAAATATAGCGAAGAAGCAGTGACTGTTAAAATCTCTGCAAATGAAGAAACGGTCATAGTAGAGGTGAAGGACAAGGGAATTGGGATCCCTCAGTCTGAAATTCCAAGATTGTTCGAGCGTTTTTATCGTGTAGATGCTTCGAGGACGCGCGCTACTGGTGGAAGCGGTCTCGGTCTGGCAATTGCTCGGGAACTGACCGAGAAAAACGGAGGCAACCTCCAAATCAACAGTAAACAGGGTGAAGGTACAACGGTAAGATTGGAGTTGCCGGCTGTTGATGAAAGACAATCTTAAGGAATTTCTTAATAGCTTCAAAATGGGATCTTAACTTAGGCGGTTATACTGAATTCAACAAATCATTTTGGAGGGATTCAGATGAAAAAACGGACAAAAATCTTGTTGCCGACAACAGCCTTGGCGCTTGGAATTGGAGCGTTTGCTTTAACAGGTGAATTGAGTGAAGGAACAAAAGCATATCAGAATTACGCTACACAAAATGAATACAAAACAGGTGATATTTATACGGGCAAGAAAGCAAACGCCAAACAGAACGCCAAAAGACATATTGAAATCGAAGGTAAAGTCACTGGAATTTCTAAAGACAGCATTACAGTCGATGTTCCATTCCAAGGAAGCAAGACTTTTAAAATCGATAAGAATACAAAATTAAAAAAGAGCAGTTTGAAAAAAATCTCAAAAGGTTCTCTTGTTGAAATTGATGCAAATGGAGATTATGCATACAAAATTGAAGCCGAGAAATCGATTGAAACTGAAGGCATAATCATTAAGATTACAGAACAGGAAGTAACCGCAGAACAGAATGGTAAGCAAGAGACTTTCAAGAAGGCAGGCAACTTCCGTATTGATGCCGAAGACTATAGCGGTGCATTGGAAGGTCTCCAAGCTGAAATAAAATTGAATGCCAAATCTGAAGTGAAAGAACTGGAAATTGATGAAGACGGTGCCGATGATTAATAAATAAGGAGGCTGGGACAGAAGTGTTTTAGCCTATAAAAAACTCGAACTAATGCAAAGAATAAAATTGCTTTAGTTCGGGTTTTTTCTTTATAGAGTATAAGTTCTCAAAAACACTTGGGGATAAGCCGCCACTGCGAAAAGAATGCTCGCTTTCACCCAAGGCCATAGTGCGACATCTGTTCAAGCTGCCTTTTCCGTCGCTTACTCCGGCGGGGATGCAACCGGTGCCTAGATGTTAACTGATGCATTCTTCGTTTTTTACATAAGCAATTTTGTTGTGTCGCTGCCTCCCCTTCTTCTAGATTCAGCAAATTCGCTAGATTTCAGCGATACTAGTAAGCTTTCCTTTTTTCCGTTTTACAGTCTTTATATTTGTAATAAATACGCCAGTTAGTACGATCATACTGCCGCCAATTTGATATATACTCGGAGTTTCGCCAAGGAAGATCCAGGCGATGAAATAGGAAATGGCTGGTGTCAGATAGAGTGAGCTCGTAGCTTCGGTGGCACCGGTTTTGGATGTGACATAAGCAAGGGCGAAGTACGGAACCACTGTCGGAAAAATGCCGAGATAAACGACTGTCAGTGTAGCATCAAACGGAGCTTTTGCTATTTCAGCGAATAAGCCTGGCGAGAAGATCAGCATGGAAATCGTCCCAGCCCAAATCGTATACATTGTAAATGGAAAGAAACCATAACGTTCAAGATAGCGATTCTGAAATACAAAATAGAAGCACTCTGCTATTGAGGCAATGAGTATAAACATAATACCAATGTGTAGTGCAGTTCCTCCATTACCCCCACCAATCGTAATTACGATAACCCCGATGAATGAAACAAGCGCGCCAAACCAGCCGTGAATTGGAAGCTTCACTTTATGGAAAGCAAACGCAAGAATTGCTGTGAAAATAGGAGTCATGGAAACGAGAAGACTTGCAATTCCAGCACTAACAGTCTGTTCCCCAATATTTAGTCCGATATGATAGACGGTAAAAGCTAGAAAGCCTAGCAGCATAATGACAGGTAAATCTTTAAGCCGTGGTATTGGAGTTTTAACGAACAAAGAGACGATGAGTAGAATACTTGATCCGATAAGCAATCTAAGGAGAGAAAGATGTTCAGGTGAGTAGGCAGAGAGGGCATGTCGAATCCCGGGAAATGCAGATCCCCAGAACAAAATAGTAAAGAAATGTGCGGAGAAAATTTTCAGCTTGGTCATTTTCATAGTTGGGTTACACTCCTCTCAATACCAGCCAGTCGATTTGTTGATTTCCATATTAGCGTGGGTTTGCTAAAATGTCTCCAACCAGTAAACGGTGGAAAAACCAACCAGTATGAGGAGAATTGTTCGTTGAAACAGCCAAAATATATGCAAATCATCATTTATATAAAAAGTAAAATTTCCAACGGAGAGTGGACAATCGGCAGTCCAATTCCAAGCCAAAGAATGCTCGCAAAGATGTTCAATGTAAATCGAAGTACTGTCATTACAGCTCTTGATGAACTGATGGCTGATGGACTCGTTACAGGCATTCCGGGAAAAGGGACAGTCGTTACGAACAACACTTGGACACTTATGGGGAAAGAGGCCATGGCAAATTGGGGTGATAGTGTTTCAAAAGGTATACACGAGGCAAGTATGTCGACGGTTCAGAAAATTAACGATGCCGAATCTGATTCAGGTCTCATCCAATTAAGTAAGGGTGAGCTTTCTCCAAATATTTTTCCCTTAGAACAAATGAAATTAATTATGCGTGAAGTGTCCGAACAACTGGAGCCATTTGGTTATGAAGAGCCAAAGGGAAATCCGTCTCTACGTGAGGCAGTCAGCAATTACTTGGAAAATCGAGGGATGAAAGTGTCGCCATCTTCCATACTTATAGTGTCCGGAGCCCTTCAGGCATTGCATCTTATCTCAATTGGATTGCTGCAAAAGGGCGCAGATGTAATGCTTGAACAGCCGTCTTATTTATACTCGCTTTCTGTCTTTCAATCGGCTGGCATGAATTTATGCGGGTTGCCAATGGATCGTGAAGGTTTAAAGCCAGAAGCACTCAAACAAATGAATGAGCACGGCAAAAATGTTCTTTACACAATCCCTTCCTTCCATAATCCGACAGGTGTTCTTATGACGAATAATCGAAGAATGCAAATTATCAAAGCCTGTGAGCACGAACGGCTGCCAATAATTGAAGATGATGTTTATCGTGATCTTTGGATTGATACGCCGCCTCCGCTGCCATTAAAAACGATGGATCGTCACGGCAACGTTCTTTATCTCGGAAGTTTGTCAAAAAGCCTGAGCCCAGGCTTGCGAATCGGTTGGCTCGTGGGACCCGAAGCAGTCATTGCTCGCCTTGCTGATTTGAAAATGCAATCTGACTATGGATCAAGCTCACTTAGCCAGCAAGTTGCTGCGAAATGGCTTTCAAGCGGAGCATATGACACACATATTGAGAGTGTGAGAAAGGAATTAAGAGAGCGTCGTAATATAGTCTTAAAATACTTGGAGAAGCATCTCGGTCAATTTGCTGATTGGGACATACCTGCTGGAGGATTTTTCATTCGTGTCCGGCTTCGACCAGAATTCCGGGTAGGCAAATTATTCCAGAAGGCGTATGCAAGTGGTGTCCTGCTGAACCCAGGGAGCATTTATGCTGAGCGTGACGGCCAGTATTTTCGGATTTCTTTTGCCTATGATGCGCTCAATAGGCTGGAAGAAGGAATTCAGAGAATCGGTATGCTTGTAAGAAGCTGATTTGTTTTAACTGCACGAGAGCCGGGAAATTGTTCTCTATAATGAATTGTAAAATGGAGGGGAAGACATGGCTGAGAAAAAACCGATCATAGGTGTCTCCGCAGATATTGGAGTAGAAGAGGCGAGCAATTTTCCAGGACACAGGCAGACTTTTGTCTATGAGGACTACGTAAAAGCTGTTGAAGCTGCCGGCGGCGTGCCGATTGTTCTACCAGTAACAAGAGATGAAGAAATAATCAAGCAGCATGCAGAAGAAATTGACGGCCTGCTTCTGTCAGGCGGGGTTGATATCAACCCTCTTGAATATGGAGAAGAGCCGCTTGAGAATCAAGGTGCAATTTTTCCGGAACGTGATGAATTTGAAATTGCCCTTGTGAAAGCTGTTATTGAACTGGAGAAACCCGTTTTCGCAATCTGTCGTGGAATTCAAATCATGAATATTGCATACGGAGGAACCCTTTATCAAGATCTCGAATATGCTCCTGAGCATACGCTTAAACACCAACAAGGATCAGGACGTCCGGGAGATGAGAGTCATACTGTTTTTGTTGAAAAGGGTTCCTGGCTTCATGGTATCTTTGGTGAGGAAGTTAGGACGAATTCATTCCATCACCAAGCAATCAAAGATGTCGCAGCCGGGTTCAAAGTGACAGCAAAATCAAAAGACGGAATTATAGAAGGAATTGAGAAAGAAGGAGACTGCTCCATCGTAGGGGTGCAATGGCATCCGGAACGAATGGCAGATGAGCGAGATGATATGCTAAGGCTGTTTAAGCATTTGGTGAAAGAAGCAAGCTAAAGAAAAAGAGGACGAACCTCATGCCATACGGCATGAGGTTCGTTTTATTTTAGTCCTGTTTGTCTTCATCAAGGAATGATGCTCTAGCCTGTTTGTGTTTGTCGATCTTTTCGAATTTATCAATCTGACCTGCGTTTTCAATATCTCCTGTTGCTTTATACCCTGCAATTTCCTTGTCGGAAGTTGTACCGTAAAGCCCCATGCCGCCTAATTCCACATTGATTTTTTCATTTCTTTCATTATTCTTATTGGCCAATCAGATCACCTCCTGTACTTTTCTCTAAATACTATGTCCAAACTAATCCATAACATTTGCAGAAAATGTGTCTAGCCTGTTTTGTACAATTTCAGGGAATGTTAAATTCAGGAGGCGATACTATGGAAATCTTCAAGGTGAATGGAAAACTGAACGGTAAGAAATTGGCTCTTAGCGTACTCGTGCCTGTAGCTGGAGGGGCACTCGTCGGTTGGTTAGCCAATAAGGATTCAAAGCAGGATTATGCAAAACTTGAGAAGCCTGCATTCTCCCCGCCACCGTCAGTATTTCCTGTTGTCTGGACAGGACTCTACACAAAAATGGGATTGGCGCGATATCGAATTGCGGAGAAGGCGGAACAGATGAATGCCAAGTCAGAAAGTCTTCTTGTATACAACACCCAGCTAGGTTTGAATTTTCTATGGTCATTCCTTTTCTTCAAATGGAACTTACGGGGAACTGCGCTTATAGAGATGACGATTCTTCTTGGAGCAATTCTTATGACAATGTGGAAATTTTATGAGGAAGATCGACTCGCAGGGCTTATGATGACTCCATATCTGGGTTGGGTAGGTTTTGCACTTGCTTTGAATTATTCAATTTGGTCTATGAACAAGCAGAAGTAATTTAAATGTTATAATTGGTTAAATATGGAGGGTTATTATGAGGAAAGTAGGTATCATTGGCGGAACAGGACCAGAGGCGACGGTGGACTATTACCAGTCCATCATCGCCGAATATCAAAATCGGATTGGCAGTAAAGAAGACTTGCCTGAGTTGGTAATTAACAGTATTAATATGTACAAAATTTTTAATTTACTGGAAGAGGATGAAAAGTCCGAGCTAGTTGACTATCTTGTTGAAGCGATTCAATCTTTGGAGCGTGCGGGAGTTGATTTTGCGGTCCTCTCTGCAAATACTGCACATATTGTTTTTGAAGAAGTTGAGAAGAGGGTTTCCATTCCGCTCATTAGCATGATTCAGGCGGCTTCTGCAAAAGCGAAGGAATTGGGACTACAGAAAGTCGGTTTGATTGGCACAGGTTTTACAATGGCAAGTGATTTCTATGAGAATGCATTTTCAAAAAACAATCAGGAAATCATTGTTCCTAGTAAAGAAGACCAGGATTATATTCATCGCAAGATTGTTGATGAATTGGAACAAGGGATAGTCAAAGAAGAGACAAAGTCCAGATTCCTGAAAATCATTCGTAAGATGGTCGCTGAACAGAAGGCAGAAGGGATCATTCTTGGATGTACCGAGTTGCCTCTTATGATTAAAGAGAGTGATCTCGACGTTCCTGCATTAAATACGACGGCCATTCATGTTAATCGGATACTTGATGCAGTGCTTGGGGCAGGAGAGAGTATCGATGACTAATGAAAAGGCATTAATTCTCGTTGATGTACAGCAAGGATTCGATGATCCGAAGTGGGGAACAAGAAACAATTTGCATGCGGAAGAAAACATTGCTCAACTGCTGGCTTATGGAAGAGAGCAGGACTGGCTGATTATTCATGCGCAACATCTTTCTAAAGAGGAATGTTCTCCACTCCACCCTGCTAAGCCAGGGGTTGCTTTTAAACAGTTCGCTCAGCCGCTGCCTCATGAAAAGATTGTGCAGAAACATGTGAATAGCGCATTCATCGGAACAGACCTTGAAGTCTATCTTAGAGAACATTCAATTGAAAAGAATATTATTGTCGGCCTGACAACCCCTCATTGTGTTTCCACAACTGCCAGGATGAGCGGTAATCTAGGATTCGCTACAATTGTAGTCGAAGATGCGACAGCTGCTTTTCCACTCATGAACCACAAGGGTCAGTTTTTCTCGGCTGAAGTGGTTCATGAAAATGCTTTAGCATCCTTGTGCAATGAGTTTGCTGAAATTAAGAAAACTAAGGATCTGATAAAGTAAATAGAGAAAGTGGGTAAAAGTTATGGAGAATAAATCAGTTGTTGCACTTTGGTCAGCTTACAAAGAGAATTATCTAGATGCGCCTGAATCATATGAGGCTTGGGGATTTGGTGACTCGCCAGCGATGGCAGATGATTTGGCAAGGCTTGTAGTGGAGGGCACTAAAACTGCCACTGCTTCAAACCATGCACTCTACGAAATTGAACAGGAGCCGCTTCCTGTGCCAGGTCTAATTAATATCATTCTGGATGGCCAAGGGAAAGCAGTTGCTGTTATCGAAACGACAAATGTGCAAGTCATGCCATTTCATGAAGTTACAGAAGAGCATGCATATTTGGAAGGGGAAGGTGACCGTTCGTTAGCATATTGGCGATCTGTTCATGAATCATTTTTTAAAAAAGAACTTGAAGCAAATGGCTTGGTATTCAATGAAGATATGCTCGTCGTCTGCGAACGTTTTAAAGTTGTTATGATACCCGAATAAAGTGACAGAACCCCTGAATTCACAAGGTTTCCTGGCAATTTGCAGAAACTTCTATATAATGAGATGAAATACATAGCTTATTGGAAGGGGCGAGAATATGTCAGGTATTCCAAGTTGTCCATCCTGCAATTCTGATTATGCCTATGAAGACCGCGGACTGTTTGTCTGTCCGGAATGTGCTCATGAATGGTCTGGTGAGGCGGCAGAATCTGAAAGTACATATGTGAAAGATGCTAATGGCAACATGCTTCAGGATGGAGATACAGTCACAGTCATTAAGGACCTTAAAGTAAAAGGAAGCTCTTCCGTTCTAAAGATTGGAACGAAAGTGAAAAATATTCGTCTTGTGGAAGGTGACCACGATATCGACTGCAAAATACCGGGATTCGGTCCGATGCAGCTGAAGTCGGAATTTGTAAAGAAAGTGTAGTTGCATACATAGTGAAAAGAAGCTGCTCCATCGGTCTTTTGCGACCGATGGAGCAGCTTCTTTTATTTATTATCTTTTATCCAAAGAACATTTTAAGGAAGTCTTTTGGAACATCAGATTCGAAGCGCAATGTCTTGCCTGTTTTCGGATGGACAAAGCTGATCGCATAGGCGTGTAAACCAAGCCGGCGAAGCGGATTGAGTCGTGCGCCATACTTCTTGTCGCCTACGACTGGATGACCAATATCCTGCATATGAACACGAATCTGATTCTTACGTCCGGTTTCCAGATTTACTTCCAGCAGAGACATATCACGGGATGCCTTTGCGACTTTATAATGTGTAATCGCCTTTTTCCCGCCGTTATCCTTCTGGCTGGAATGCATTTTATGGGCAGGCCCTTTGCCCTCTGTAAGCCATGAACTGATTGTACCGTCTTTGGCAACATGACCTTCGACAAGGGCCAAGTATGTGCGCTCTTTAACGTTTTCTTTCCAGGCATTTTGTAGTGCTTGTTGTGTTTCTTTATTCTTTGCAAAGATAAGCAGACCTGATGTATCTCGATCAAGACGGTGAACGATAAACAGCTGGCGCTTTGGTTGGGTTCTTCTGAGGTAATAAGTCAGCTCACGATAAGCGGTTGCCTGCTTCTCTGTATCAGTTGCAATTGTCAACAGTCCGGCAGCTTTCTCGACGACCATGAGATCTTCATCTTCATAGACAATTTCAACTCCGCGGAGCTTGACATCTTCTGGTACGACACGATTTTTAATTTGTACCTTGTCTCCCGGTTGCAGCTTTTCATTAAACTGTGTCGTCACTTTACCGTTTAGAACTACTTGGCCACGACTGAGTATCGACTTTACCGAGTTACGGCTCTTGCCGGAAAGTGCTTTATAAAGGAACTTTAAAAGTTCATCTTGTTCATTAATTCTCCATTCATTTGCCATGGATCGTATTCATCCTCTGTTTTGCAGTTTTCATCATTATACCACCGCAAGTGAGTCCAATACAGCTTGGCACTATTTGGGGGATTGGACTTCAGTAAAATTTTGAGCCAACCTCTGATATGTTGCTTTCTCGTATATATGTGCATATTCCCAAATAAGTGACCTTGAATTTATATTGACGTTTGTATATCTGACGAGTATAATTTCTTTTCGTTACTCTAATTAAAGTAATTCAATTAAAGAAGAAAGGGTTGTTAAATTTGCAGACATTCAAGAGACTCATCAAGATACCGGCAATCCGCAATGCGATTATCATGGCGTTTTTCTATCAGATCATGTTTATCGCTATTTTCATGTATGGATATGGAGCGGTACCGAAGAATATAGACAAATTAGAAGTGGCAATTGTTAATCAGGACGGGAAAGCTGGCCAGTCAATGATTGATGGCATTAAAGGTGAACTTCCTTTTAAAACAGTTGAAGAATCATCTCTGAAAGAGGCGAAGGAAAAGCTCAACAATCGAGATGTCCATCTTGTCATCTCAATGCCTGAAGGTTTTATGGATAGTTTGAAAAAACAAGGTAAAAAAAGTGAGCTCGACTTCTATGTAAATGAAGCGAACCCACCACTTGTCGCTCAATCAATGGAACAAGTTGCAACTGAAATGACCACCTCTGTCAATAAGGAGCTTGGCATCAAGGGTACTGAAGGTACACTCGCAAGTCTTCATATGCCAGCTGATCAGGCGAAGCAGCTTGCAGCTGAACTTCCGAATAAATTGCAGCCGAATATCCATCGTACCGCAACTGTACCGGATGGTTTGAATAATCAGATGGCACCATTCTTCCTGACAATGGTTTCGTATATTGGAGCAATGATTTTCTCCATGGTGACAGGGAATGTCCTTCTAGGTGTGAAACAGCATTTCGGTAAATGGAAGTCATTCTGGTCAATCCATGTAATGAGTGTGCTTGTGTCACTCATTTCACCAGCCATTGGCGTACTTGTTTACTATGCAATCACTGGTGGATTTGATGGAGGTGTGTTTGTCAAAGTATGGCTTACTCACTCCATTGAAATGTTTGCAGCAATTGAATTCATGTCTATCTTTGCCTTGCTATTCCGCTCACACGCAATGTACGTCAACCTGCCAATCATGCTTGTCCAGACAATTGCTAGTGGAGCAATGATGACAACAGCAATGATGCCGGGTATGTTCAAGGCATTTAGCTATGTATCCATCATGTTCTACAGTGTCCAAGCTGATTACAGTATGATGTATGGCGGCGGAGGCGTGGCCGAACATCTGCTGAAACTTGCATTGATTGCACTCGTTTCATTTGGTCTGGTCGCACTCATCCACCAGTTGTTGCCAAATAAGCAGGCAGCCAAGCCGGATGCCAGTGCAGCCAACTCGCAAGTAGTGTAAAATTGAAACTATAGGAATGATCAACTTACACTGATTGCTGAAGGAGGCGTGCAAAATTTCGCTTCAAATATTTATTCTCGGTGTGCTTTCCGAAGGACATCATCATCCATACGACTTAAAAAAGATTTTCAAAAAGAACAAAATGGATGAGGTCTCTGAAATAAATGACGGAAAGCTCTACTATAATTTCGAGTCGCTTCTCAAAAAAGGGTGTATTGAAAAGATTGAAGTAGTGCGAGAGGAGAACCGTCCAGAAAGAACGGTTTATGGAATTACGGATAAAGGTAAGGATGTCCTGAAAGAAAAGATTTATGAGAGTTTCACTAATTTTAAGGGCATCCGCTCCATCTATTCTTCTGTAATCTTTCTTAAGCATACAGATCTCGATAAGTCTGCTTATATGCTTGAAGAAGTCGTGAATAAGCTGAAGGAAAAGATCACCCATTATGATGAAGTCTGGAATAATATAAAGGATAAAACCCCGCCTTCAGTTCATCTGATAACAGATTACACGCATAACCAGATGCGCATTGATCTTGCCTGGCTGGAAAGGGTAGTGAAATTCGTCCAGAATGGTTTGCAATTGGATGGAAGGTCTGAGTTTTGACTTTATGAATAGAGGAAATACAAAAAGAACGGAACCTTTAAGGTTGCCGTTCTTTTTGGTTTTTTATGCGTTTTCTGGACGTGCGTTATGAAGTGGCGGTGGAATAAGCCACCCTTTTTCCTTACTCAGGTGCAAAGTTTGTTCGCCAATCATAGCTTTTTCCATATGGAACTGACCGAACATTTTTGCGATATCTTCACGGATGCACATACCCATGATCTGACTGCAGCTCATTAAGCCGGCAGCGGTATCTGCACCGATGATTGCACAGATTTCCTGATCCATGATGCGCGCGCCTGCAGGGATATCTTCCAGATTGGCTGTCGGTGGTTCAGGCGGACTTGGAGGAAGTGCCACGCCATTTTCTTTGAGAACTAGAGCAACTTGTTTAATTTGGCTTGCTGATTTGTTAACAATATCGTGAAGCAGTTTCTTCAAATCTTCGTCACCTGCATGATTTGCAAGGGTTTGGTAAAGAACATGAATTCCTTGACCACCTGCCATATAGGACCACATGCTGAACACTTCACCGTAATGTAGTGGTTCGTCTTTCGGATTACCATCGAGGATGCCCATTTTTTCATCTCCTTGAACAATCTTGCTGATAGTTTGGCTTCGGGCACATAATTTATACGCACAAATAAGGGGGGAGATTCTTGTCAGACTATACATATAAGGAACCTTTCATCATGTTGGCTATGCTTGCACGCTGGATTTTATTAGCAGTGGTCACAGGGCTTGTTGTCGGAACTGCGACAAGTCTTTTCTTGCATATTCTCGCTTTTTTGATCGGAGCAAGGACAGAGACGCCACTATGGATATTGGCAATAATACTTCCAATTGGTGGTTTGGCTAATGGTTTGCTCATTTACTATGGATATGAAAAAGTGAAAGAGAAACGCAGTGATTCTGTTATTACTTCCATACATAAACAGGGAGGACAGATGCCTTATAGTGCACTGTTTTTCCGACCGGTTGCTGCTCTTATTACATTGGCTTCCGGTGGATCGGCGGGGAAAACTGGACCATGTTCACAAATGGGAGCAATTATCGCATCGTGGCTCGGTAACCGGTTCGGCTTGAGAGAGCAGTTGCAAAAGCAGATTGTCGTCTCGGGAATGGCGGCCGGTTTCGCAGGTGTCTTTGGTATACCGATTGCTGCCGCATTCTACGGAGTGGAAGTCATCTCATCTGGCAAGCTTCGTTATGAATACATTTTTCCGGCTGTTGTCGCGAGTATTGCTTCAGTTGAAGTGAGTAAAGTATGGCATGTTCCGTTTCACTTCTTTCCAATAGAGCAGTCTTATAGGCTGAATGAAGACATTGCTTGGAAAGTGCTAACCATTGGTATTGTATGCGGTCTTGTTGCATGGATTTTCATTGAAGTATTTGAAGAGATCGGCATGCTTTTTGAATACTTGAAGCATCGTTTTCATATTTGGCAACCGCTCATGCCGATGATTGGAGGAACTGTGCTTGCGTTGCTGATCCTATTGATTCCAACAGATTATTTCAGCCTTGGAATGCCTATGCTGCAAGACACATTGCAAGGAGAACAGGCGAAGTTCTATGAGCCATTTATTAAAATATTGCTAGTAGCAATCACATTAGGTTCCGGATTTTACGGAGGAGTCGTGACACCGCTATTTATTATCGGTGCTCTCTCAGGCAGTTCCTTGGCCCAATTGTTCGGCATTCATCCTGCATTTGGCGCTGCAATTGGTTTGGTCGCCGGTGTCGCCTCTGCATCTAATGCCCCAATTGCTGCTGCTTTCATGGGTTTGGAACTGTTTAGCGGGATTAATGCGATTTATGCAGTGACATCCTCTATGGCAGCTTATATTGTAATTGGACATAGAAGTGTGCATCCGGATCAGATTGTTACACATCCGAAGTCATTCCTTGTGTATAAGGAGAACTCTGTTCCTGGAGGAAGAGGAACAGGCCGCATAACATATAAAGCTTTGAGGAAAATGAGAAAGCAGGAAAGTGCACGTCGAGCGTGGAAACGTTTTGTCCCGCATTTTCATCATCAATCGGGTCAATTAAGTAAAAAGCGGGAATGACTCTCCATGAGGATTTTTTAGAAGGAGGGCTGAACTTGGGACATGAACATAGTCATGGCGACAATAAAAAGGCATTGTTGATCAGCTTCCTCATTACAGGTGGTTTCATGATTATTGAAGCAATCGGAGGCTGGCTGACGAACAGTCTCGCGTTGCTCTCAGATGCTGGACATATGCTAAGTGATACTGTATCGCTTGGCATAGGAGTAGCAGCCTTTAAAATCGGAGAAAAAGCGGCTGACCATAGTAAAACTTATGGCTACAAACGTTTTGAAATACTTGCGGCTTTGTTCAATGGTATTACGCTTGCAGTCGTCTCCATCTATATCTTTTATGAAGCAATTCGCCGGTTCGGCAGCCCACCGGAAATCAGCTCAACAGGCATGCTAATAATCGCAGTAATCGGCCTGATAGTGAATATTACTGTCGCCTTTATCATGCATAGTGGAGGAGATACACATGGCAATCTCAATTTGCGTGCGGCGTTTCTGCATGTCATTGGTGATCTGCTTGGCTCTGTTGGAGCAATTATAGCGGCTGTTCTGATCAAGCTTTTCGGCTGGAGTCTTGCAGATCCGATTGCAAGTGTGATCGTTGCCATACTTGTCCTTGTGAGTGCTTGGCGTGTTTTGAGAGATTCCTTGCAAGTTCTGATGGAAGGGGTTCCTAGAGATGTGGAAGTTGATAGCGTCATTAAGACGATTAGGGAGGTGCCGGGAGTCATTGATTTGCATCATTTGCACATATGGGCAATTACCGATGAGCAGAGGGCACTCTCCTGTCATCTTGTCATCGACGGGGATAAGAAGATAGAAGAAGGGGACAAGATTTTGCGTCAGGTCGAACAAGTGTTGGCGGAGAAGCATATCGAACATGTGACCATTCAGTTTGAAAGTGAGCATCAGCATATAGATGCAAACGTCATTTCTGAATAAACAAACCCGGTTGCCTCTCGAGACAACCGGGTATTTCTATGCTGAGAGCTTCTTGCGCGGTTTATCAATAACTGCTGCTCCTACTACGTCTCCCATAACATTGGATGCTGTTCCACCCATGCCAATTAAGGCATCAATGCCGGCAATGAGTGCAACAATTTCCAGAGGCAGTCCAAATACCGATAGAACAGCAGAAAGTGTGACCAATCCTGCAGCAGGTACTCCAGCTGCGCCAACAGAGAGTATAGTACCAATTAAGACAATCGTTACAAAGTCCGAGAAAGAGAGATTGAGGTTCGTAATATTAGCAGCAAATACAATTGAGACACCCATTCGCAATGCACCGCCATCTGAATTGAATACTGCTCCAAGCGGAAGTGAAAAATTGGCTGTCGTTTCGGAAACACCAGCATTTTTAGCTGCTTTTATTGCAATTGGCAGTGCAGCAATACTGCTAGAAGTGAAGAATGCTGTACCATAAGCGTCCCGTGTATCTCTGAGGAAATGCAATGGCGAGAAGCCTGCCGCTTTTAGGAAAGACATATAGACTACTGTCCAGAGAACAATAATGCCCAAATAGAAGACGCCAACGAATTTCAGCAAGGATATGATTGTTCCCCAGCCTTGAGCACCAAACGCAGTGGCGCTGATTGCGAAGATTCCAATCGGTGCATAGAGGAGCACACCTTCAAGAATCTTATAAAACATCTTGTTCAGTGCCTGAAACACATTATTAAGCAGCTCGCCATATTTCTCCATTTGACTATCTTTTGAGTATTTCATTGAGGATAATGCAATACCTACGACGATAGCTACGAACATGATTGCCATCAAATCTCCGGAAGTGAAGGCTTGGAAAATGTTCTCAGGAACGATCTTCAGCAAAATCTCTGAAACATGTGGGGTGGCAGGTTTTTCTACATGTACATCAGGTAATTTGAGCCCGTTTCCAGGATTAATCCAAAGCGCAAATGCCAAACCGATTAGGACGGCAGCTGCAGTTGTTGCCATATAATAGAGGATTAGTTTACCGCCCATTTTTCCAAGCCGTGCGAGATCCATTTGATTAACTGCCAGCACGACGGTCAGGAAGATGACTGGAATCGCGACGAAGCTTAGCAGGTGGATGAGTAGTGTCCCAGCTGGTTTGAAAATTGCAGCATCTTCTTGAAAGATAAGGCCGGCAACAATACCAAGAATGAAAGCAATGGACGTTTTTATTAGAAATGAGGCGTTCTTGTATCTTAACCAGATCGATTTCATAATGGTTCAGCACCTTTTTGAGCATTTTTTACAATTTTAGCAAAACTGTTTCATAAGCGATATCTTTCCGCTCCTTTTTATAAGAGGTGTGCAGATATTCTTAAGGGGGAATAATTATTGCAACGAAAGGAGAGAGGTTCATGAGTATGATGCTAATCCGTAATGGACGGCTTGCCGATGATAGAGAATTGGAAGATTTATATATTCGTGATGGAAAGATTGAGAAGGTAGGGGTAAACCTTTCAGTGGAAAAGGAACCGGATACGGTTATAGATGCGAAAGGTAAGGTCATTTTGCCAACATTAATAGAATGTCATATTCATCCGGACAAAGCTTTCCTTGAAGAGCGGAAGCCGAACGAATCCGGGACTCTTGAGGAGGCCATCAAGAATACGGGAGAGCTGAAGGCTGATTATACATATGGAGATGTGAAGGAGAGAGCGGAAAAAGTCATTCAGTGGGTTCTTCGGCATGGGACGACCATTATGCGTGCTCATCCTGATGTTGACCATATTGAGGAACTTCTCGGTGTCGAAGTACTGCTTGAGCTGAAGAAAAAATATAAAGAGGTTCTTGATCTCCAAATCGTCGTCTTCCCACAAGAAGGAATTTTCAAATCTCCTGGAACATTGGAGCGAATGGAAGAAGGGCTTCGTAAAGGAGCTGATGTCGTTGGGGGCTGCCCATATAATGAGGAATCATTAGAGGACTCAAAACGTCATTTGGAAGCTGTTTTTGACCTTGCTGAGAAATATGACTTGCCGCTCGACCTGCATGTGGACTTTGCGGACAACTTGGAAGATCCGCGTTACTTGCTCACGGAGACAATCTGTGAAATGACGGTTGAACGAGGCATGCAAGGAAAAGTCGCGCTTGGCCATGTTACAACGTTAGGATCTATGAATCCTAAAGATGCTGAAGTCTTGTTTGACAAAATAGCAGAGGCAGGGATAACGATCGTGCCATTACCTGCAACTGACGTATATCTGAATGGAAGAAACGATGAGAAAAATATCCGTCGCGGCATGGCACCGGTAGGGAAGTTGCTTGAGCATGGCGTTAATGTGGCATTTTCCTCTAATAATATACGTAACGCCTTTACTCCATTCGGGAACGGCAATCTATTGCTAATTGGGTATCTGCTTGCAGAGACACAATTCATGGGGTCTGCTGAGCAGCAAAGAAAAGTTTTAGAGCTGATTACGTACAATGCGGCCAAATTATTGGGAATGGAAGACAGTTATGGACTTGCTCCAGGTAAAAATGCTGATTTTAATATTTTTGACTCGACGAAGTTGTCTGATGTTATTCAAGACCAGCCGGCTGCCCTATATGTTGTGAAACGAGGAAAAATTATCGTTGAAAATGACGTACAGACAAAGCGGCATATTTAGTAAGCCTTCGGTGCTTTCCTTTAAAAAGGGGGCACCCTTTTCATTACAATATGTTTTAGTTCGGTAAAAAAAGGAAATAGTTGCGGATGCAGTCAATGACTGCTGGATTTTTTGATTGGAAGTGAGATGCTTATGAAAATAGCTGACTTGATTTTTAAAAACGGAACGATCCTAACGTTGGATGAACAGAACACAGTCGCTGGATCGGTAGCTGTAAACGATGGCAAGATTATCGGGCTTTGGAGCGAACCGGAGCCGCCTAAAGAATTGCTAACTGATAAAACAGAAGTAATTGATCTGCAGGGCAAAACAATGATTCCGGGCTTCATCGATACGCACAATCATCTTCTTGGCTATGCTCAGGTAATGAATTTCGTCCAGTGTGGCCCGCCACTAGTTAAAAATATTGATGATCTGCTGAATAAAGTTTCTCGAAAAGCGAAAGAGAAGGAAGAAGGAGAATGGATTTTTGGGTTCGGCTACGACGATACAGCATTGGAAGAAGCACGACATGTGACACGTTCTGAGATTGACGCGGCAGTCCCAAATCATCCTGTTTTTATTTCTCACATTTCCGGACACCTCGGGGTTGCGAATTCAAAAGCTCTTGAACTGGCAGGGATTGATGAGAGCATCGAGGATACGGAAATGGGACGCTTTGGAAGAGACTCAGAAGGTCGACTGAATGGTGTCTTATATGAAAAGGATGCTATTTCCAGAGTAGTTCAGAACAGAGAACAGGCATCCCCTGAACAACTGCTTGAATCGGTAGGAAAGGCAGCTGAAGAATATCTGTCTCAAGGCATCACCACAAATACGGAGGCAGCAATCGGAATGCTGAATGACCCTAAAGGTGAGCTCGAGCTTTATTTGGCAGCATCAAGAAAAGGTATCAATCCGATGCGCGCTCAGTTGATGGTCATGCATACCGCATTTGAAGAAGAAGGGCCATATGCCGAATTCGACGCCAAGAAAATGGATGATTATATAAAAGAACATTCAGGTGGCCGAGCTCGTCTTGATAGTGTTAAGCTTTTTCAGGATGGCTCTATTCAAGGGTATACTGGAGCGCTGAGAGAGCCTTATTATGCCCGTCCGGAGATTTGTGGAGAATTGTTTCATAAGCAGGACGCCTTCAACGAGAAAATTCTTTACTTCCATAAGAACGGTTTCCGCATTGCCATTCATGGTAATGGGGACAGAGCTATCGGTTCGATTCTGGAAGGCTATGAATATGCATTGAAGAAAGAGCCAAAACAGCATCATTTGCATCGAATTGAACATGTTCAAACAGCGACAGAGGAAGATATTCAGAAAATGTCCAAGCTCGGTGTAGCAGGTTCATTTTTCATCAATCATGTGTACTATTGGGGAGAGCGGCATGAGAAAATCTTCCTTGGTCCGAATCGTGCCAAACGGCTGGATCCCCTGAAAGATGCTGTTGATGCCAATGTCCTCTTTACATTGCATTCTGATTGTCCGGTTACCCCGATATCTCCATTGTTCTCAGTGTGGGCTGCAGTGAATCGTCTGACAGATGAAGGACGCATACTGGGACCAGATCAGCGCATTGATGTAGTTACAGCGTTGAAATCGATGACCATTTATGGAGCTAAGCTGAATTTCCAGGAAGATGAAATCGGAAGCATTGAGACAGGTAAGTTGGCAGATTTCGCAGTTCTAGATCAGAACCCGACAGTGATAGATCCAATAGAAATAAAGAATATCCATGTGCTTAGCACCTGGATTGATGGTAAAAAAGTGTATGAGAGATAAAGTTCAGGGCATGTGCAGTGAGGAAGCGCTGTACATGCCTTCTTTTTGAAAGGAGAGAAACAGGATGAAAATTGTTGTAACTGCTGATACGCATATCAAAGAGAACAGTAAGAAAAGAAGGCTTCCTGATCGGTTGCTAAGGGCATGTACGGATGCTGATCTAATTATTCATGCGGGAGACTGGCAATCAACGCAAGTACATACTGAACTGTCTCAATATGCTGAAGTACTGGGAGTATGGGGGAATGCTGATAGTGAAGAAATCAAAAATCTTATTCCAGAAAAGGATATAGTAGAAGTAGCAGGCAGGAAAATCGGTATTGTTCATGGCCATGGTGATAAGAAAACAACAGAGAAACGGGTGGAGGAAGCGTTTAGAGATGAAGAAGTGGATATTATCATTTTTGGACATTCTCATATTCCAATGATTCGTTACGCAGGTAAGACACTGCTGATCAATCCGGGCTCTCCAACCGACAAACGGCGGCTTCCTTACTTTTCCTACGCATTGTTGAAGATAGATAAAGAGATAGAGTGTGATATTGTGTTTTTTGATAAAGATGACACTGAGAATAGATGAATACACGGAGTCTTCGAAGTTATTTTCTAATGTGAGTTAAAAGGTATTATTTTGGAATGGTATATGTCTTGGTCTGATATTTAGAGTGTTAAAACATATTAAATTTTGGCGGAGGAGGGGTGAACATTCCGTCCTATTTAGAAATATACAATAAACTTTTTTCCTTTTATGGGCCGCAGTCATGGTGGCCGGCGGAGACTGATTTTGAAATGATGATTGGTGCAATTCTCGTTCAGAATACGAGCTGGACGAACGTTGACAAAGCGATGGAAAAGCTGAAGCCTTATTTGGATGCGAATACGATTCAATCTATGCCAACTGAGAAGCTGGCAGAGCTAATCAGGTCAAGCGGTTTTTTCAATATGAAGGCAAAAAGGGTCAAGGCCTTTGTAGAATGGTTTCTTAAGCATGACTGTAATGTTGAGGAATTGAAGAAGTGGCCGCTAAATAACTTGCGTAATGAATTGCTTTCCATTCATGGAATCGGGCGGGAGACCGCCGATGATATGCTCTTGTACGCTTTTGATAAGCCTGTATTCATTGTTGATGCATATGCAAGAAGGATTTTCTATCGAATTGGCTTCGACATGCCTACTTCCTATGATTCTTTTCGTCTTATGGTAGAAGCAGAACTTCCTGAAAGCGTCTATATGTTCAATGAATACCATGCTGTGCTTGTTGAGCATGCAAAAGTGCATTGTCGTAAGAAACCGATTTGTTCGGGATGTCCTCTTATTACAATTTGTTCAAGGAGAATTAATTGAGAATAGAGTTTTCTTTGTAACAAGAGCTTTTAGTGAAAATCCTAGCAAAGTACAGTGTATGTACTTCACCCTAAAAGTTAGAGTCACTAATCTAACTTTATAGGGTGTTTTCTTATGTTTAAATACAAGAAGGATTCAGGTCGTATAGGAGTTTTTAAAGGATTTGTTTATAACTCATGCCAAGCTTTTGAAAGTTTTGTAACTCCTTCAATGATTTGTTCAATAGATAAATTAGCAAAACCCAATTGAAACAGAGGCTTATCCGGATAAGGGCCTTTAAAGTAAGGTTTTGTGGAATACACTTTGACACTATAATCCTTTGCTTTCTGTATTAATGTCGTCTCATCCAAGTTCGTGTTGACCTGCACGATAATATATAAGCCTGCTTGTTGACCAATAATGTTGAGTCGTTCGTCGAATGTTTGACGTAATGTTTCAATTAAAGCAGCCATTTTCGCTTTATATCTTGCTCTCATTTTTCTTAAATGAGAATCCCAATAACCTTCTTTCATGAATCGAGCCAGCGCTCTTTGATGTAACATGGAGGCGCTCTGTTCCAGTTGAAACATTTTCTTTTTGTATACTTCAATAAGGGAAGGAGGCAGGATCATATAGCTGATTCGAATTGCAGGCAGAAAGGCTTTGGAAAACGTGCTAATATAGATGACCCTTCCTTCAGAATCAAATGATGATAAAGCTGGAACTGGCTGATGCTGGTACATGAACTCACTGTCGTAATCATCTTCAATAATATATGCTTGGTGTTCCTTGGCCCATTTAATTAATTGCTGACGCTCAGGAATCGGTATCGTAGCTCCGGTTGGGAATTGATGCGACGGTGTTAGATAGAGAAGTCTGGAGCGAGCTTTGGCAAGCTCGTCCAAGGAAATTCCGATTGGAGAAATTTTTACTGGCTCAATAGTGAAACCTTGAAGTTCGAATACATATGATGCTCCATCGTATCCAGGCTCCTCAACTGCTAAACTTTTATAATCCTCTTTTAACAAAATGCTTAATTGCATCAGAAGCGACTGTGTACTACTGCCAATAATAATCGCTTCAGATGTAGTAAAGACGCCTCGAGACCGCATCAAATACTCTGCTAGTTGCTCGCGAAGAAATTTGTCGCCAAAAGGCTCTCCATAGCCATAAATCATGTCTTCATTCAGTACCTTATTTGCACATTGGCGCCATCTATTTAAAGGGAAAGCTGTTTGGTCTATGATGCCTGTTCGAAAATCAATTGAATATTTCTCTTCGGCTAATTCTTGTACGGTCTGTTTATGAGCCTCTTGTTTGAGATAAATAGGTATGAACTTCTGAACATAATAACCCCTTTTAGGCTCACTCCTTATATAACCCTCTGCTGCCAGCTGTTCATAAGCCTGGAGTGTCGTATTGCGGCTCACTTCAAGAAGATCTGCCAATTGGCGTATTGAAGGGAGTTGGGAATCTTCAACAAGTTGTCCGTTCTCAATTCTATTTCGAATTTGTTCATATATCTGTCTATGTTTTGCTTCTGTCTCGGTAAGTGAAAATAGTAGTGTTTTCATCTCTCTCCAATCTGACATGTAGTTTTAGTCCAAATTGTACCTTTTTGAAATGTCAGTTTTTGAGCATAATATAAAGCATATTAAGCTTGCTGGCAAGCTTGTTCCAAACAGGGGGATTTTTTATGAAGATAAAAGAAGTTAGTTTAGATTCTTTAAAAGAAGCAGCTGAGCTATTTAATGAATATCGAAAATTTTATGGTAAGGAAAATGACCTTTTGGGTGCTGAAACGTTTTTAAAAGAACGAATAGAAAATGGTGAATCAATCATTTTCCTGGCATACGAGCAAGAACAGGCAGTCGGGTTTGTACAAATTTATCCTATTTTTTCTTCTATATCTATGAAGCGTGCCTATATACTGAATGATCTGTTTGTCGAACCATCCTATCGAGGAGGCGGGGTCGGAAAGGCAATATTGAATAGGGTCTTTAATTTATGTGAGGAGAACGGTGGTAGTTATGTTACGTTGCAAACAAGTCCAGATAATCACCGAGCTAAAGGTTTATACGAACATATGGGTATGAGTCTTGACTCGGAGTATGATTGGTACATTAAATATTCCAAATAAAATTGATGCCTGAAGATATATTAAAAAGAATATAAATGAACGGGGATTAAGCCTATTTCAAAATTAGAGCCTGTTTTTTTAAAAATCAAATGAATTCCTATGTTCTCTCTTTCTAGGTATTTAACATATGGGGGAATTTTCTTCACCTTCAAATTAATAAGGCATATGTGCACCATTTTTCCGAATTGCCCTTATGTTATAATGATGAATTATAAAATTGCAAAGGGGGAAGACGATGTCCGATCATGGGTATCAACTGATAGCAATCTTGATTTATCTTGCGGGTATGCTGTGGATCGGCTGGTATGCTTACCGGCGTGTCAACAACTTGACGGATTATATGCTCGGAGGGCGTTCGCTTGGTCCTGCGGTTACTGCTCTAAGTGCTGGTGCTTCTGATATGTCGGGCTGGCTGCTCATGGGGCTGCCGGGTGCCATTTTCGCTTCAGGTCTCGTAGAAGCGTGGATTGCAATTGGCTTAACCATTGGAGCTTATTTGAACTGGATTTTCGTTGCACCGAGACTCCGAGCTTATACGCAAGTTTCCAATAATTCCATTACGATTCCAAGTTATTTGGACAGCCGTTTCAAAGGGAATTCCCGGCTGTTGCGCATTATTACTGCACTGATTATTCTTGTGTTCTTCACATTTTATGTATCATCAGGCATGGTTGCTGGAGGCGTATTCTTCCAAAGCTCGTTCGGCATGAGCTATCATGTCGGGCTGCTGATTGTAGCCGCAGTTGTTATTGCCTACACGCTGTTTGGCGGTTTCCTTGCTGTGAGCTATACGGATTTCGTCCAGGGGCTGATCATGTTCCTTGCGCTAATCTGTGTACCGCTTTTTGGTTTCTTTATAACTGGTGGTTTTTCCGGTACGGTAGAATCAATAAAGGAAGTGAATCCTCATGCGCTTAGTCTTGTAAAGGGCGCAACTGTTGCAGGCGTAATCTCTGCTCTTGCATGGGGGCTCGGCTATTTCGGTCAGCCGCATATCATCGTACGATTTATGGCGATTAAAACGGTTAAAGAAACGAAGCAAGCACGGAGAATTGGAATTGGTTGGATGATTCTCAGCCTTGCTGGAGCAATTGGTACCGCCCTTGTCGGTATAGCCTATTATCAGCAAAACACTGGTGCCAAACTAGTCGATAAAGAAGCTGTCTTTATCGCACTTGGGCAGATCATTTTCCATCCATTCATTGCTGGAGTATTGCTGGCAGCCGTCCTTGCAGCAATTATGAGCACAATATCCTCGCAGCTGATTGTTACTTCATCTGCCTTAATCGAGGATTTGTACAAAACGGTTCAGAAAAGTAAATCCTCAGAGAAGACATATGTATTCCTTGGCCGGATTGCCATTCTTGTTGTATCTATAATTGCGATGGCCCTTGCCTGGAAACAGAACGATACAATTCTGGCACTTGTAAGCTTTGCTTGGGCTGGCTTCGGGGCAGCATTCGGTCCGACAATACTGCTCTCGCTTTATTGGAGAAAAATTACTTCCATTGGAGCGCTATCGGGCATGATTGTAGGAGCCGTTACTGTAATCGTTTGGGGAAATGTTGATATTCTTAAGGATAGCCTTTATGAGATTGTTCCGGGCTTTGCACTGAACCTCATTGTCACAATTGTTGTCAGCTTACTGACGCATAAGGAAAATCCAGAGATCGACAGAGAGTTCAATGAAGCCCTTGAACTGCTGCACTCGGATGATTAAATTCTAATACGACCCGCCTTCCATTGGGGAAGGCGGGTTTTTAACTTTGAAATCGAAGAAAACAGCTGGTCCCGACTTGATGATTAAGTGACAGGACAGAGGGAATTTGCAGAAATTCGTTAGTAATAAAGATAATTGGAGGTGCAGGGTTCAATATTAAGTTTAATGGTCTTTACATAAACTTTTCCTTAAATACATAATATTCTGCTCCTGTCTCTGATACAATGAGGTCATAAGCACATTTTTCCGGTCAAACCGATAAAGGGGGACTTTCGTGAATACGGTTGGTAAAGAGATTTGGTCTTTTGTAAGGATTATACTTTTCGCAATTATTTTTGCTTATATCATCAATCATTTTCTATTGGCCCCTTATGTCGTTAAAGGGGAATCTATGCATCCAAACCTTCAAGAGGAGAATAAGCTTGTCATCAATAAATTGAGCCAATTCAGCCATTATAAGCGGTTTGATATTATTGTGTTCAATGCTCCGGATGAGGATGCCCGCTATGTTAAGAGAATAATCGGTCTGCCTGGAGATACAATTGTGATGAAGAATGACATTTTGTATATTAACGGTAAGGCATACGATGAATCCTATTTGCAGTCCCCAAGTCAAAAAGCGGGTCTGTCCTATACAGGTGATTTTACATTGGAAGAGCTGACAGGATATGAGAAGGTCCCTAAAGGGTCTCTATTTGTCCTTGGTGATAATCGAGCAGTGAGTAAGGACAGCCGTTATTTTGGGCTCCTTTCAAAAAATAAAATAATCGGAAAAGCAGTTTTTCGAATCTGGCCGTTCACAGAGGTTGGCCAGGTACAATAATGTGATTAAAAGGACCTGTGACGCAGTCGTACTGCGTCACAGGTCCTTTTTTTAAGTTTCTTCAACAGTCTTATTCATCGCCACCCCAGGCTTACTCAGTTGAGGAGCGGGCCCGATAATTGTATCTGCAAGGCGCTGGCAATGATGTTTATCGAAATAGGCAATATACTTGTTGGCGATAGGATACCAAGGGTTTGTAGTCGCACCTTCAGCTGTGATATGTCGCAAAATTTCTTGTACCTCTTCAATTGTATCTGCTTTATAACCATACAAATCCTTATTCAAATCCATATAGGTTCCACGTTTCGCAACGAACTCATCCAGATCGAATGTGAAAAATATAATTGGCTTGTTCATATAAAGGAAGTCCCAAGAAACACTTGTATAATCCGTCAGCAGCATGTCGGCAAGAATAACCTCGTCCTGTATAGAAATCTCATTGAAGCTGAAAAACTTGATGTTGGGCTCGTCCTTGGCCAACCCCCGAAAATGAGACTCAAATCTCTTCATGAAAGGATGCAGGGCGCAGATGATTTCAAGTTCTCCATCTCGTATCAGCTGTCGGATTTGTGGATTACTGACAAGCTTCTGTGTTTGCTGGAAATAGCTATTTTCCATGAAGGCTGCTTCATCAAGATCAAGCAGCCATTCACGCCATGTCATCATCATCAGAATACGCTTAACCTTCTTTGCAGGTATATTTGTAGCAAAGCGATCGAAACGCGGCATACCGGTGATGGTCAACTTTTGCTCAGGAATTTTCCATTCAAATTGCTTGATATCCTTTTCGTGCTGTGAAGCGCAATTGAAGTAATCTGTGCGCTTCAATAA
Organism: Aciduricibacillus chroicocephali; assembly: GCF_030762805.1. NCBI lineage: Bacteria > Bacillati > Bacillota > Bacilli > Caryophanales > Bacillaceae > Aciduricibacillus > Aciduricibacillus chroicocephali. The sequence continues at coordinate 264,424 of NZ_CP129113.1, forward strand.
AGGAATATCTTCAGGTTGAATGAGGATTTTCTTGAAACCTTCAATTCCGTGGCTTACGTGGGTGATGATTGTACGCCGATTCAGGAAAATATATTTCTCAATATGCGGAGCGATATCATAGATGATGGAGTGACCATGAAATGAATAATCCGCTTTGAAAAACAGCATATAATTGCGCAGGCTGCCAAGCGGAATTGCATTTGGTATTTGTTTTTCCTGTACGTAGCTGGTACTCGGGTCGTATAGCCAGTATACGTCTAGGTCCGCTCGCTCTCGAGTCAGATAACTGTGCAATACGGAGGCATTATCTTCGTATTTCTCGCCAAGATTTCCGCCGACAAGAACGATTGGCCTGCCTGTTCCTCGCCTCGTGAAAATAGAACATGCGAAGGCAAACATTATTTTTAAAAAGGCGATGGTGCGCGCAAATTTTTTTCTGTGTTTGAGTTCCATGGGCATTTTTCCTTCCCAAATTATATGTAAACTAATGATACATTCCCTGAAACTCTGTTTTGTAAGCCAATTTCAATTAAAAATTTTATTTTTGCAGATTCACGGACCAAGTAAAACAATTTTCATAGAAACCGCCACCTAAAAATGGCATTTTGCTATAATGAACAGAGTAATTCAAGAAATTGCCACTTCAAGTCGGAGGGATTGTATTGATGACATTGTTTATATTGTCTTTGTGTCTATCAGCTGCTGTTATGAGCGGTATTTTATACAAACATAAGTCGAACAGAGGAACGGTTGGTTTTGTTGCGCTGATTGCTTTTTGTCTGGTGCTGACTGGCTGTGCGGAGATGGAACAAGGTAGTAGCGATAAGGAACAGAAACAAAATGAATCGGATTCATCACAAGAATCAAAGCAAGAAGGAACTGGACAAGAACAAGTGCAGCAAAAGAAAGAAGAAAACGAATATATTCAAACTTCCAAAGATGGGGAAACAGTACAGGCGAAAAATCAGGCAACTGTCAAGCTATCCAGAGTTGTCGATGGCGATACAATCAAAGTGTATTATAAAGGTAAGGAAGAAACCGTACGTTATTTGCTAATGGATACACCTGAGTCAAAAAAGCCGGGAGAGTGCATTCAACCTTATGCAGAAAAAGCGAGCAAGCGTAATGAACAACTCATAAAAAGCGGAAAGCTTACTTTGGAATTTGAGAAAAGCAGGACAGACAAATATGGCCGCCTTCTCGCATATGTTTTCGTAGATGGGAAATCAGTTCAGGAGACACTAATCAAGGAAGGGCTCGCTCGTGTTGCATATGTTTATGAGCCGCCATACAAGTATTTGAACCAGTATGAGCAAGCACAAGAATTTGCGAAAAACAAGAAACTTAATATTTGGTCTAAGAAAGGTTATGTTTCCAGTCGTGGATTTAATGGCTGTGCAAAGGAAGCAGGAACACAACAGCCTGTCGAAAAGTCAACACAGGAACCAGTATTAAAGACTGGTAGCGCAGAAGTATTTAAGAATTGTACAGAACTGCGCAAAAAGTATTCAGATGGCGTGCCAGAGGGACACCCAGCCTACCAGTCTAAAATGGATCGGGATAAAGACGGGTATGCATGTGAGAGATAATTAGGAAGTCGGAGGCGGATTAAGATTTAACGCTTCCGGCTTTTTTCTTGAAAAAGGGTGAGAGCTATCTCACTAAGCAGAGCATCAATACTGTTTTCTTCAAGACTTGCGTTTTAAGTTGAGGCAAGACAAAAAAGGCATCTCGTTCATCATGGTAGGATGTTGACGGTTAAGTAAATTATTTCAAAAACTTATTGGCTTGCCGGAGAAGTTGTAATACACTTTACTTTAAATAAGTGAAAAGCAAACTGATTGAAAAGTCAGGACGCAAAGCCCAAGGTCTAAAGTCGCTGTGACAATGATGGCTGGGTTGCCTCATATGGAGGAGTAAGATGAGTCTTTCCAAGAGTACTCAACCATTGAATGAAACAGCAGTACTGGCGGCGATGGATGTTAACCTCGCAATGGTCGAGTTCAGCATGGAACGAGAAGTAATTTGGGCAAATGAAAATTTTCGAAAAACGCTTGGTTATAGTACGAGAGAACTGAAAGGCATGCGTCATGAAAAGCTTTGTTTTAAAGATTATACACAAACGCAAGGGTACCATGATTTATGGCAGCATTTGTCTACAGGGGAGAAGTACGAGGCTAAAGTAGAAAGACGCAGCAAACAAGGAAGCCGGTTGTGGCTTGAAGCAACATATATACCGGTTATTAATGACAAACATGAAGTAGAAGCAATCCTGAAAATCGCTACAGATATTACTGAGCGGGAGAATGGTACACTGAAAATTATTGAGCGTCTGAAAACATTGCCACAGGAACTCGTTGATGTAGTTGCCCGGAATTCTGCCGAAAAAAGTCAGGCAATTGTTGCGCTGCGAGAGCAAGTTGATGCAATAAGCGAAGTGGCGAAAGAAATACAGATGATTTCCTCACAAACAAATGTGCTTGCTCTAAATGCAACTATAGAAGCAGCTCGTGTCGGAGAAAAGGGCAAAGGGTTCAAAGTAGTGGCAGATGAAGTGAGACGCCTATCAAAAAATGTTGATGAAGCAACTCGAAGCATTAGACTTAATATTGAAAGAATTGAAGAGCAGGCTGGAAAGGTAGGTAACACGACGGAACAATTGAATGGTTCCGTTAAGGAGAAGCAGACAGATTTCGAACAGGTTTTTAAAGAAATTGAAAGTATGCTTTAATTCTAAAATCGTAACTTAGAATCTTTCTTTTTCTTCTTTAGTTGGTCACTTACTATCTGTTATAATTTAAAAAGTAATTATTCTCCGCCTTTTATGGGCGGTTTTTTGTTGTGGAAAGGATTGAAGCATAATGACATTATTCATCTCTGGTTTTCTTCTCGGTATGTCTATGGTGCTCGATCTCGGAACTGCCAATGTGGCGCTCATCCGGACAGGCATTATTAAGGGTTTTCTGGCAGCTTTGCTGTTTGCGCTAGGAACAACTGTCAGCGATATGGTCTATGCAGTCTGCTCAGTACTTGGAATTGCGGCGCTTTTGCAGTCGAGCAGCATATTCCATTGGATTCTTTGGATTGCAGGAACTGTTGTACTGCTGTTCCTCGCCTACCACTCCATTCGGGATGCTTTCAAGCCAAAGTCGCTTAACATAGATGACGAAGAGCGGAAGAAGCGTAATTTGTTCCAGCAATTCCTTATGGGTATGGGGATTGGTCTATCGGCTCCAACGACTTTGCTCTGGTTCGCAACTGTAGGAGGAAGCGTCGTTTCCACCGTTATTGGCGGTGTTTCTTTCGACAGATTGCTGCCATTTTTCATAGGTTTCCTATCTATATCTGTTATTTGGGGTGCAGTACTTGCCTATATTAGCAGTCTTGGTGGTAAAGTACTTGGCGGGAAAATGATGAAGGGACTTTCACTTATATCGGGCCTTCTATTTCTGGGGTTTGCAGGTTATGTATTTTTCAATGGTCTTAATCAATTGTAGGGAGGAAAGACAATGATACGAAATGCGGTTGAACAAGACTTATCTGAAATACTTACTATCTATAATGATGCAATCCTTAATACGACGGCTGTGTATCACTATGATGAGAAAACAATTGAAGAGCGGAAGAGTTGGTTTGCTGGAAAAATGGCAAATCAAGAACCAGTTCTAGTGTACGAGGAATTGGGCAAAGTATTTGGCTTTGCAACATACGGGACATTTCGTCCTTGGCCTGCGTTTAAATATGCAATTGAACATTCCATATATGTATCAAGTACAGGCAAAGGAAAAGGTATTGGTTCGCAGCTGCTCAAGGAGCTAATTGACATAGCTTCCGAAAGAGGCATAAAGACGATGGTTGCTGGAATCGACACGAGTAATCCAGCAAGTATCGCATTGCATGAGAAATTCGGATTTACCCACTCAGGAACGATACAAAATGCAGGCTACAAATTTGGTCGCTGGCTCGATTTAGCCTTTTATCAACTTGATTTTCCAGGGCCGAAGAATCCGGTAGAAGGGTGAAATAGAATGATTTCTCCGCAAATTGAAGAAGTGGACTCTTATTTGCAGGCAATCTCGGGAATGCCTGCAAATTTCCCGCTAAAAAAGGCGGATTTGCTAAGTATAAGTAGTAGGTTCCTTATGCAGGAAGAGGGTCCGCTTACGATGTACTATGCGCCGCATAATGAGGTTATCAATACTGCGGCAAGAGTAGTCATCGTCGGAATCACACCGGGCTGGTCACAGATGAAAACAGCTCTTGAAGCAGCGAAGCGGGCGGAAATAGAAGGAGCAAGTACTGAGGTAATGCTCAAGCGCGCCAAACAATCTGCCGGATTTGCCGGTTCGATGCGTACACATTTGATTCAGATGCTTGACGGTATCGGGATTTCCTCCTTATTTAATCTTTCTTCTTCCGCTGAATTATTCGAAGAACGTACAGACTTGCTGCATACAACTTCCATTATCAAATACCCAATATTTAAAAATGGGAAAAATTACACAGGCCATGCACCAAAAATGGATCGAGTTGAGATGTTGAAACCATACATTGAAAAAGTGTTTCCAGAAGAACTCAGTCTGATTGAGGGAGAATACTTGCTCATCCCGCTTGGAAAGGCTGTCGGTGAAATACTTGGACAGCTTGCTGAGGTGAAGAAGATACGTGCTGAACGCTGTCTCTTTGGCTTCCCACATCCGTCTGGAGCGAATGGCCATCGAGTAAGCCAGTTTGCATCAGAGCAAGAGCGGCTGCGGTCAATTGTGCAAGCATGGAAGAAGTAAAACTTGTTAATGGTATAAAAAAATCAGCTATCCATATTAGGATAGCTGATTTTTTTATACACCTCGTTTGTTCCCCCATAAATACGTATGGAGTTGCGGTAATACTTTTACGTTATTTAAATCGGTGCTCTCCATTACTCGATCAATAAGTTTTTCATACTTGCGAAGCAAATGTGCAACGAGAGCAGCATCATCAAGTGTCACCAAGTCATCATTTCCGACTTGTAAGTACCAGTCAGCATCTGGATAACGTTTATATAAATCAACAGCGTAGTCGAAATCTGCATCATCAAAAATGACGACTTTCAAGCTGAAGCGCCCTTTCTGCTCAGCTTGCAATGTGCGGATTATTTCATCGAGAACAGTATAGTTTGTCACCATTCCGGAACTTGGTGGCTTCGGTGAAATGGTCAGTTCATCAATTTCATTGAACCATGGCTTCCATTTGCTCCCCTGGGTTTCAAGCGCCACTTTATGGCCACGCTCATGGAGCAGTTCAATCAGTTCACCCAAACTCTTCAGTAAACCAGGATTCCCTCCAGAAATAGTTACATGATTGTATCTTCCACGTGCAAGATTATCTAGTTCCTGAACGATTTCCTCTGCTTCCATCATACGGATATTGTCCTTCTCACTGCCATCCCAAGTGAACTTGGAATCGCACCAAGAACAGCTGTAATCACAGCCCGCTGTACGAACGAACATTGTTTTTTGTCCAATGACCATACCTTCCCCCTGGATGGTAGGGCCGAAGATTTCCATAACGGGTGTCTTCATGATCGGTCACCTGCTTTCGGACGGTACACGCAGTAGCTCGTAGGTGTCTCGCGAAGGAAGACTTGCAGACATACAGGCTTATTAGGAAGTTCGCTAAGATGTTCAGAGATGACTTCATGAATGGTTCTGGCAACAACTTCGCTTGTCGGGAAGTAATTGGCCTCCTCGTTTGAGAATAGGGGATCATCATTTAGAATCCGATGGTCAAAACGTTTATGAATCAAATCCTTGATCATTTTGAAGTTTATCAAAAATCCTTGTTCATCGAGTACATCGCCGGCAACTGTCACATTGACAAAATACGTATGTCCATGGGTGCGCTGGCAAGGACCAGCTTCATCATGAGGAACATAATGTGCTGCTGCAAAGTGAAAATCTTTATTTAGTTCATACATATAGTCATGTGGTGGTACAGGATAGATTTGTTGCATCATTTAAGAGCACCTGCCGTTCTGCGTCCAAGATATTGTTCAAGCCCTTGATTGCGCAGTTCACATGAAGGACATGTGCCACAGCCATTACCCATCACGCCGTTGTAGCATGTAAGTGTCTTTTCTCTAACAAAGTCAAACGCTCCAAGCTGATCACTCAGTTCCCAAACCTCTGATTTATCAAGCCACATGAGAGGTGTCTGAAGTACAAAGTCATCATCCATTGCGAGATTCAGTGTGACATTCAAGCTTTTTATGAAACCGTCACGGCAGTCCGGGTAGCCACTGAAATCTGTCTGGCTTACACCTGTAATGATATGACGAGCTCCAATTTGGCGTGCAAGAATAGCAGCGAAGGAGAAGAATACAAGATTCCTCCCGGGTACAAACGTTGTCGGCAGACCGTCTTCGCCCGTCTCGATCTCCTGGTCATCACGGGTCAACGCATTTGGAGCAAGCTGGTTAAGCAAATCCATATTAAGTTCATGCTGGCGGATACCAAGTTCTTCACAGATTGCACGGGCGCAATCAAGCTCTGCTGCATGCCGCTGTCCGTATTGGAATGTAACTGTTTCAACCGTTTCGAAACGTTCCAGAGCCCAAAACAGACATGTCGTACTGTCTTGTCCGCCACTGAAAACGACGACAGCTTTTTCTTTCTTTTTCATTTATAGTTTCTCCTCTCGACTTGCAAGAAGAGCCCGAAAAGCGTCCTTGATTAAAGCAAAAAAGACAGCACCAAGAAGCATGCTGTTGGCTTCCTAGTTTTTTAGAGATGGAGGATTTCGAACATCTTCTGCATCATAGCAGTATTATGGTGCTCCTTTTACTCTAACACGAATAACGACGCTTGTCTTGTTAGGATTAAGGCGATTTTTAGGAAGTAACCTTAACATAATATAGAAATATGAAAAGTCCTTTGAGCGCATCCAAATTTTAATCAGAAGGCGAAATGATAAAATGCTCACGGTATGAATGTCTACCAACCTTGCATATATTATTCTAGCTGATCGATTTGAAGAAATGAGGTTACACAGGTGGATACATTCATCACATTTACCCCATTGGAGCAGGCTCTGCTTATAGGAACTTTCACTTGGTTGATGACGGCATTCGGTGCCTCATTTGTCTTTGCTTCAAAGGACTTCAACCAGAGAGTCATGGATGCAATGCTTGGATTCGCTGGTGGTGTCATGATTGCAGCAAGCTTCTGGTCGCTCCTTAAACCTGCAGCTGCAATGGCGGATGAAGCTGGTACGAGTGCTTGGATTCCAACTGCAACTGGTTTCATTCTAGGGGGCTTTTTTCTTTGGGCAGTGGACAAACTCTTGCCTCATTTGCATCCGAATATGGGATTGGCACAGGCGGAAGGAATCCAGTCCCACAAGAAAAAGCGTAGTACATTGCTTGTGCTCGCAATCACTTTGCACAATATTCCAGAAGGGCTCGCAATTGGCGTTTCAATAGGAGCTGTTTCCCTTGGGGGAGCAGAGTTTGCGAGTGTACTCATTCTGGCAGTTGGGTTAGGTTTGCAAAATATCCCAGAAGGTTTTGCTGTTTCTATGCCGTTGCGGCGTGAGGGACTTTCAAGGAGAAGAAGCTTCATGTATGGTCAGCTCTCTGGTCTTGTTGAACCTGTTGCCGCTGTTGTTGGCGTCCTGGCTGTCGGGCTCTTTCAACCGCTTCTTCCTTATGCACTTAGTTTTGCCGCTGGAGCAATGATATTTGTTGTCGTCGAGGAAGTGGTGCCTGCCGCACATGAAGAAGGGAATGGGGATCTCGCTTCGGCTTTTCTGATTATCGGATTTACACTGATGATGGTACTGGACATCATGCTTGGTTAAAAGGAGCCTAGTGGGAAAGTGAGCATAAATCAGCCATTTTGGGCAAACAAAAAAGCAGGGATGCAAATATCCCTGCTTTATCAGTTGAAACATTAGTTGTTTTCGAGCATTAGTTTTCCTTTTGGTTCGCCGACAATACCTTCATTCAAATCGAAGACAATATTACCGCGCAAAATTGTTTTTGTCACACGGCAGCCGATATCAAAACCTTCATAGGCGCTGAATTTATTTTTATAATACAGGTCCTCACTCTTCAGTGTATAGCTCTGATTCGGATCTACAAAAATAATATCAGCATCCTTACCAAGCGCAATTTCTCCTTTGTTCGGGAAGTTGAAACGCTTGGATGGATTTGTTGCGATTAGATGAACGAACTGTTCAACCGGCATGTTGCGCTGCTTAACAGCAAGGTCGAACATAAGGTCAACGTTGTTCTGGCAGCCGCTAATCCCGCCCCATGCTTCAAAGAGAGGAGCATCTTTCAAGTCCCAAGTGCAAGGGGAGTGGTCTGATGTAAGCCAGCCGATATTACCTGCAAGCAGTTCATCCCAAAGTCTTTCCTGGTCTGCTTTTTTACGCAATGGAGGCTGACATTTTGCCTTTGGTCCGATTGCATCTACATCTTCTGCTGAAAGAGCAAAGTAGTGTGGGCATGATTCGACTGTTACATCTTGACCTTCACGTTGCGCTTTAAGAATTTCTTGAATAGCTTCAGAGGTGCTGATGTGTACTAAATGAAGTTTGCATCCAGTTTCTTTAGCGAAGAGAATGGCACGCTTAACTGCTTCGACTTCAGTAAAGATTGGACGGCTTTCTGCATAGTCAACACCTGTTGTCTTGCCTTCGCGCATTTTATCCTCTGCAAGTCTTCTTGTAATATCCGGATTCTCTGCATGAATGCAAAGTAGCTGATCAAGTTCAGCGAGCTTCTGCATTCCTTTGTAGAGAGTATAATCATCTACATTGGCAAAGTCTTCAGGAATATCGCTGCCACAGTCGGAAATGAAGCATTTGAAAGCTTTTACGCCGCCTTTTGCTTGTTCCTCAAGCTGGTGGATGTTCCCTGGGATCAAACCGCCGTAAAAACTGTAGTCTACATAGTTTTTTCCTTTTGCAGCTTCAATTTTTAGGTCAAGGGCTGCTTTGTTTGTTGTCGCCGGGAGAGCGTTTAGCGGCATTTCAACATAACTTGTTGTACCACCAGCTGCAAGAGCCTGGGAGCCTGTAACAAAGCCTTCCCATTCGGTTCTCCCTGGTTCACTGATATGGACATGCGTATCAATCATTCCTGGCATGACGTACTGGCCATTTGCATCAATGGTCTTGGCAGCTTCTTCATCGATTTTATCAGCTATGCAAGCAATTTTCTCATTTTTGATGCCAATATCTGCTTTTCTAACTTCATCATAAAAAACTACGTTGCCATTTTTGATTATCAAATCGTATGTCATGCTTCATCTCTCCTTAGAAAATAGGCAGGCTGATGTCATCAGCCTGCCTTTATTAAATCTTATCATGCAAGCAGGTGATTAATCACTCAGCGTGCTTCTTTTCGAATATTGTTCCTTTTTTGAAAGGTGAATTTTTGAATCCGAATTTCATCAGTAGGAAGTAGGCTATGCCTGCAACAATGAAACCGATGATCCAGGCAAGATCAACTTCAATGAAGGCAGCGGCTGCTCCAATTAGCAAAGCTGTAAAGGCTGCCGGATTATAGCCTGCAAATGCACCATTTTTATCATAGAGTTCTTCCACATTCATTTTCTGTTTACGTAATACATAGTATTCAAGCAACAGAATGGCTACGAGTGGCCCTAGGAATGCTGAGTAAATCAAAACGAACATGTTCAGACCTTCTGAGGATGAATCTTTTACGAGCACCCATGGGAAGGAGACCAATGCAAGAAGGCCTGCAATTGTTGCTGCTGCCTTATATGGCATTTTTGTAAATAATTGAATTACATATGTTGGTGCAATGATATTTGCGACCATGTTTGTCGCGACAACGCCAAGAACGATGAACATAGAAACGCCTACTGTAATGTATGGGTTATCTACAACAATTGCGAATGCTTTAACAGGGTTTGAATTACCTGTTGCAGATGCAAGCATGACACCAAGTATCAAAACGAATCCATAAGCGACCAGGATAGGCAGGAAGTACAGCATTCCTCGCTTGCCATCACTATAGCCAGCCTTCAATTCACGAGAGTAATCAGAAGCACTGAGGAAGATGGCAGCATAGTTTCCAAGGAAGACCATGATCATCCCGAAGAAATGAACGCCCCAAGTACCTTTTGCATGAACCCAGTTATCAGTTATTGCCGTGCTATGTGAACCAAGCAGTTTAACGAACACATAGATAAGACCAAGCATGATTACAACGGAAGCGATTGCTTCAACCCATTTGATAGCATGGAAACCAAAGAGAGAAAGGACAACTTGGAAAATAACAAGTGCGACGAAGCAGATTGCAATGCTATCGAAGCCGCCGCTAGTGAAAATCTTAAGTATTTCGTTAAGGGCAGTAGCCCCAATCCAACTCTGGACACCATACCAGATAACGGCTGGTACTGCGCGTAGAAGGGAGGAAATAATCGTTCCTTTTAACCCAAACGACATACGCAGTTGCACTACATAAGGTACACCGGTACGGTAACCAACACGATCATTTAACGCAAAGATAAGGGAAATGATCCCAATGGCAATGATTGCTGCAGCAAATGTCTGGAAAATATTCAATGTTGCCAGACCAGCTACGACTACGCTGGCACCAAGTGTCATGTTTCCGAGATTAACACCATCGCCAATCCACATGAACATGTACGAAAGCGGCCCTACTGTACGGTCTGCTTGGCCATTCGGACGCAAAGTCTTGTCTTCGTTTGCCATGACTGATACGTCTTGTGCTGTTGTTTTGTTGTTTTCGTCAATGGAAGTCATGATGACACAACTCCTTTTAAATTTGAGTAAGCGGTTGTAAAAATGGCAGTATTAATTGGATACAGTCAGCGGGTCATTCTTTTTTATGACTGGCTGAAAGCCCTTGCAACAAGGATTTTGAACATGCATGTATTTGCTGTACTTATAAGTTGCCCTAATTGTATTAAGGAAAACGCTTTCTGTTGAAAAATATAAACAAAGCGACGTTGAAACATGACGAATTACAGAATGCATAAAACGAAATGGAAAACAGGACGATTTTTGATAAAAGCAAGTGGTTTTCTTTGAGTTAAAACAAAGACACCTTGTTAAGGCTTTGGGACTAAAAAAGATGAAGTGCCCAATCTTGGACACTTCATCTATTATTGCCTGGATCCCTCAGAAAAAAACCGGAAATACTAAAAAATTCGCATGCTTTCAAAAACATTGCTTAGAGCATCCCTTTAAAATCCTAAAGTCTTTCTGAAACTTTTCACATATGTCCTGCTGACTGGAGTACGTGAACCATCCTTGAAGAGCAGGTTATATGTGTCATTGAACCATGGCTGAATTTCAATAAGATAGTAAATGTTCACAATGAAGCTTCGATGGATGCGGACAAAAGAAGGGCCAAGCCGTCTTTCAAGTATATAAAGCGGTGTGTCTACAGTATATTTTCCTTCAAGCGTTTTAACGAATACTTTTCTGTTCTCAGTTCCGATATAAACAATTTCGTCGGTGTTGATAACGATGATGCTCTCTTTGAGTTTGATAAGGAATTTATCAGTATATTTATTACGTGCACGCATGCGCTTATATGATTTCTTTTCCGTCGTATTGCTTTTACTATATGTCTGATTATAATAATGCACTAATGTATCAGCAGATTTTTGCAATCGTTTCTTCGTAAAGGGCTTGACGATGTAATCAACAGCTCCAAGTCCAATTGCCTGCGGGGCATATGTGTCGTCAGAAGATGCGAAAATAAGCAGTGGCGGTGTCTTAAGGTGGTTAAGATGCTTTGCGAGTTCTATTCCTTCTTCAGGTGAGCCGTCCAGGTCGACTAGAACAGCATCAGGCTCCAGCCGGTTAATGTTCCAGAAAGCTTCTTTAGGGAAAGGCGCTTGGTCGATGAGCTTGACTTTATCATTCATCTCCAAGATTTCGATCAGCTCAGGATCTGTATTTTTTTGGACGAGATATATATTCAACATTCCTGGTTTCTCCTCTTCCCCCAACATTTTCACACTCATTGTTTCAATCGTTCCCTTGTATTAAGATGGGTAGTATTATAATTCACATTCATTATTAATGAAAGGGCTGAGAAAATGAACAAAAAAACTTTTTTTCTCGCGCTTATTACGGTTACAATTTGGGCTTCGGCTTTTCCAGCAATACGTGCCAGTCTCCAAGGCGGTTATACTTCGGGACATCTTATCCTTGTGCGTTTTCTCATTGCCTCACTTGTATTTGTAATCGGTTGCTTTTTGCCGCAAGTTAGATTAGGCCTGCCGAGAAAGCAAGATTTGCCAAGAATCTTCATCCTCGGATTAGTTGGTATTACAATGTATCATTGCGGTATTACCTTTGGCTCGCAAACTGTAAACTCCGGGACAGCTGCTTTGTTCGTCGGGTCGGCACCGATTTTTACAACAATTATTTCAGTCGTTGTTCTAAATGAAAAAATGAACACGATTAAGTGGTCAGGACTCGGTATCGGTTTTATCGGTATAGCTATCGTTGCGTTCGGTTCTTCCGGAGGGTTCGCGCTGTCCCGAGGTGTTCTGTTCGTCCTCATGGCTGTTATCGCAACTTCTGTTTTCTTCGTTTTTCAAAAGCCTCTCCTTGGCAAGTATAACGCAATTGAATTAACTGCATATTTTACATGGGCAGGTACACTCCCTATGCTCGTTTTCGCACCAGGAGTCATCAATAACTTGAGGGAGGCTACCTTACAGGCGCATCTTTCTGCTGTATATGTCGGTGTGTTCGCAGCGGCGCTAGCCTACGTCATCTGGGCAATGGCTCTATCCATTGGCGATCCGGGTTCAGTTTCCACGATGATGTACCTTGAGCCTCCGCTAGCACTCATCATTGCTTTTGTTTGGCTTGGTGAATGGCCTCATACGGTTTCACTTATCGGTGGCGCAATTGCAATTGGCAGTCTGCTTTTTGTTCATTTTATGGAAAAAAGGAAAACAAAATATTTACAGTATTGAACATCACCTTAAATGGATGATGTTCTTTTAATTTGTAAAAATATCCAAAAACTCTTCATTTTCCAGTTTTTATAGTGTACTATTTAACTAGTATACTAATTTGGGTTTTGGAGGTGTGTGCCATAAAGCAGTTTGTCGGTCTTTTTAAAAAGGATTGGTACTGGATGCGGACAGAGATCTGTTTGGGACTGGGCTTCTATAATGCTAGTCTGATCGTGCTTCCTTTAATTTTACAGAAGACGCTTGCAAGAGATACTTTACTGCATGATCTTGTTGTGGGAATGAGTTTTATAACCGTCCTTCTCGGTGTATTTATTCCAACAGTTGTAATGATTTGGTTATTGCATCATGACATGAAGCACCCGGATGTTTGGCTTCATACACCAGCCAGCAGTGTAAAACTGTTTGCAGTGAAAGTTTTTCTTTCAGCTTTAACCGGTATTGCAATGATCATTTTGACAGAAATTATTGTAACTTTGACCTATTTCAATTCAAATGCGAGTTACGGCTTTAGTGAAATGATTGGAATTGAGTTAAACTTGCTAGCCATTCTTGCCTATTTATCTTTAAGCGCAGCTTTTATGGGATTAATATTTTGGGTGCTTTATCAATTATTACGCCCTCACCTGGGGAAGGTGAGCTTAGTGCTCACGATAATCCTTTATTGTTTGTACATGTATGGATACAGCAAGTTCCAAGAGACGGATTTATACAAGAGTGTGTTTAAAATGAAAGGTTTGGATATTGGTGTCTTCACCTATAAATCAGGAGACTTTGAATTTATCGCTTCGGGTTTTCTTTCTATTGGAGATTTGCTATTTGACCTCTTTCTGAACATTGCTCTGGTGACACTGGCAATAATCCTCTTTAACAAAAAAGTGAGGTGCTAGCATGGGCATGGAATTTCTGCCGGATCGGCCAATCTATCAGCAACTTGTAGAACATATCATCGGTGAAGTTATCCGCGGCGCAATAGCGCCAGGTGAAAAATTGCCATCCGTGCGGGAGTACGCACTTGAAGTCGGTGTAAATGCGAACACAATGCAGCGCGTTTATAAGGAGTTGGAACAGTTGGGTGTGACGGAAACGAAGCGGGGCCAAGGATCATTTGCATCCCAGGATAAAAGGAAACTGCAGGAAATTCGTGAAAATTTGAAGTCCCAGCTAGTTGAGTCATTTATGAAAAAGGCAGAAAGCTATGGCTTTACTGCAGAAGAAATGGCTCGATTTTTGGAAGGGAGGGGGGAGTGAAAATGATTAAGCTTCGTAATGTTAATGTTGCCTACGGTAAGCGGCAAGTCTTGAACAACGTTTCACTAAAGGTTGACAGAGGAAAGATGATCGGCCTAATTGGACCTAATGGCAGCGGTAAGACTACGTTGCTTAAGCTGATGGCTGGTTTGCTCCAAGCGGACTCAGGCTATGTGGAGCTTTCAGGAGAGACTGTGACTAGACGTACCGCAAACAAGATTGCCTATATGACAGATACTGATAATTTCTTTCCTTATTTCAATGCGAGGCAAATATTCGAATACTATGAAAGCCAGTTTTCCGACTTTGTCATGGAGAAGGCGTTGGATGTTGCGGAATTCTTGAGTGTTCCGTTGGAGGAGAAACTAAAATCTTTATCCAAAGGCAATAGAGGCAGATTGAAAATTGCAGCCACCTTTGGAAGAGAGGCAGACTTTTATTTATTGGATGAGCCTTTTTCAGGGCTTGATCCAATGGTGCGCAGGCAAATAGCTAAGGGCTTGATCCGCTACACTGACCCAGAGAAACAAACAATTGTCATGTCTACACACGAGATTCAGGAAGCAGAACCGCTTTTTGATGAACTCATTGTTTTGAGTTATGGAAATGTCATTGCGACAGAAACAGTCGATGGAATCCGGGATCGATACAATATGGACACCACATCTTGGCTCGTATCACTTTTTGAACAAAAAAATAAAGAGGAGGCTTTTTGATGACAGAGAAGGCGATGGAGCTTGTCGACGTCAGGAAGTCGATTGGCAGAAAAGAAATAATCAAAGGTATTACATTTACGATTAATAAAGGAGAAGTATTTGGCTTTATCGGTCCGAACGGAGCCGGTAAAACGACTACAATCCGTATGATGGTTGGACTGATGAAGCTTTCAGGCGGGGAAATTCGGATCTGCGGTAAGAGCATCAAATCAGAATACAAAGAAGCTGCACGTGAAATCGGGGCTATTGTAGAGAACCCTGAGCTTTATCCATTTATGACGGGTTGGCAAAACCTTGTTCATTTCTCCCGCATGCAAAAAGGAGTTACAAAAGAGCGCATCAAGGAAGTAGTTGAGCTTGTCGGCCTTGGAAAAGCAATGAAGGAGAAAGTTGGAAAGTATTCACTTGGAATGAGACAACGACTCGGTATTGCTCAAGCTCTGTTACATAAGCCTTCTGTTCTTATACTTGATGAACCGACAAACGGCCTCGATCCAGCTGGAATTCGTGAAATGCGGCAGCACATCAGGAATTTGGCTGAAAAGGAGAATGTCGCAGTTATCATTTCTAGCCACTTGCTCTCTGAAATTGAGCTGATGTGTGACCGTGTCGGTCTAATCCAGAATGGAAAAATGGTCGCAGTAGAAGCGGTCAGAGAGGCTGAAAAACCGGATGTACCAGCTTTGCAGGATGTTATTCTTGAAGCAGTACCGCTAGAAAAGACACGTTCATTGTTGTTTGCTTACGACAAAATTGAAGCGAAAGCTGAAGGTGATCTGCTCAGGTTCAAGTGCCCGAAGGAGAGATTGCCGGAGATTGTCGCCATGCTCGTTCGCGACAATATAGCAATCTATCAAGTTGGCGCAGGAAAAGCGACATTGGAAGAAAAATTCTTTGATCTGATTGGAGAGAATACAATTGTTTAATCTGATACGCAACGAACAAATGAAGCTGTTTATCCAGAAATCCACTTGGATTATGCTAATAGTTCTTGCCGTTCTGGCGTTTTTCAGTGTACTGCTTTTAAAACCTGATGAAGCAAACAAATATACTGATAATAATTGGCAGGAGAAGCTGCAAAAAGAGAATAAGGCATATGAGAAAGATGTAAAGAATCCCGATTTTGCAGGCGATGCCAGTTTTATTGAATATAAGATGGGACAGATTAAGACAAACAATTATTATCTAAAAAATGATATTAAGCCTCTTAATTACGGCGCATGGCAATATGTACTGGATGCAAAGGACTTCCTGTCCATGTTAAGCTTGCTGACAATTATTGTTGCTGCCGGAATTGTTGCAAATGAGTATAGATGGGGGACAATCAAGCTCTTGCTGATTCGTCCGATGACGAGAACGAAGATATTGTTGTCAAAATATATTTCAGTTCTGCTTTTTGCACTGATCAGTCTCGTGCTTTTCATCGTTGTAGCATGGGTGGCAGGCGCAATTTTTGTTGGAGTGGATGGTCTGAATCCGAAAGTCGCTATTTATTCAGATGGCAAAGTCCTTTATGAATCGATTATTGGAATCATCTTCAAGGACTATGGTTTTAAGCTCGTAAACCTTGTAATGATGGCAACATTCGCATTTGCAATCTCGACTTTATTTAAAAACAGCGCTCTATCCATTGGTATTTCTATTTTCCTCATGATGGCAGGAAGTAGCATTGTTGTCTTCCTGGCCAATAAATCATGGGCAAAATATATTCTCTTCGCTAATACGGATTTGACACAATATACGACAGGCGTTCCACTGTTCAAAGGCACGTCACTCGGCTTTTCAATTACTGTACTCGTCGTCTACTATATTGTTTTCCTTGCAGTCTCCTGGATTTCCTTCACGAAGCGGGATGTAGCTGGAGCATAGAAAAAGAGGCTGGGACAGAAGTGTTTCAGCCTAAAGAAAACCCGAACTAAAGCAAAGAGAAATTTTGCCTTAGTTCGGTTTATTCATTTTCAAGTATAGATTTTTAAAAGTATTTTGGGATAAGTCGCCGCTGCGAAAAGAATGCTCGCTTTCACCCAAGAGCATAAGTGCGACATCTGTTCAAGCTACCTTTTCAGTCGCTTTCTCAGTGTCTTTCTTTACCTGCGGGCAAGCACTGAGCCATTGTGGCGCAAGCGCCTCACTGGCTCAGTACGCTTGTTTCGACGGCAGGATGCCTAGTGATAGCGTTGGTCGCAGGACGCGACCGATTTTAGCTATCTTCCCGCGGGAGTCTCGCATTTTTTCTCCGCTATGTCTGACGTTCTATCCAGGATTGCAGTGGAAGGCGACGACTCCAACGGGAATAGCATGAGCTGAAGATAACATTCCAGGCGTTCTTTGCCTGGAATTTAGCTGAAGCCATGCCCGTGGAAAGTATTCGCCTGCAACGGAAATCCGACGAGTTACAACCAGCCTTGCTATAGTCATCGGATTGATTGTTCGTCTTTTACCCAGGCAAATTTAGTTATGTCCCGGCCTCTTTTAATGTCCGAATAACAGGATCAATCCCCCAGCAGCCGGCACAGAAATCATAGCTATTTTTAAAATTAGAAGGTGAAGTCTTGATGTGAATTTTGCACCTATATAGGAACCGATCACTGTGCCGCCAATTACTTCAATGAATAGCTTGATATCGATAAAACCGAGAGTGAAGTAACCGAATCCTCCCATTAGTGCAATTGGCAGGATGACAAGCATCGTTGTACCTGCAGATTGCTGGATTGTCAGGCCAAAGAATGTAAGCAGGCCAATTTGGATAAACGGAGTCGAACCAATACCGAAAAGACCCGAGAGAATACCGGTAATAATACCGACACCGACAGCAGCAGCCCAGAATTTGAAACTATTCGGGGATGGGATTTCGGGCTGAGAATCTGCGAATACACCGAAACCCCTAAATACGCGTATAGCCAGGAGTAATGAAGAGAGAAATAGCATCGAAGCTGTGAGCCATTTCAGATTGTCTGCTGGTATGAGATAAGAAAGTTGTGAACCTGTGAATCCGCCGATGGCACCAAAGATTCCTGTTGCCAAGCCGACAGAAAGAATTGTATTACGCTCGCGGAAATGGCTGTATGTCCCCGAAAGCGATGTAAATACCATCGCAAGCAGTGAAGTGCCGAGCGCAGTATGAATCGGAATACCGAAAAAAATGGTCAATATCGCAATGATGGACCCAGCGCCTCCGGCTCCAATGAAACCGAGAAGCAGACCCATCAAAAGCATTGTCAATAAAATAAGCATGGGCTTGTCCACCTCCATCATTCCCCATTATAACATGACGGGAAAAAAGGGTTTTTAACGGGTCTTGTCGAATAGAGTTAATGTATTGTGTACGGGAAGTCATTTACAATATACCAATTAACCGATATATTATTGAAATCATGTGTGGCTTTTATGCTTTCATTCTTAAGATTTAGAAAAACAATCGCGTTTTAAGACTTCATGATGAATCGCATGCAGGGAGAGATTTAAAGAATGAGCAATGAAATAGATGAGCTTAAAGCGAGACTCAGGGAGTATGAGCAGCTCGTGGAAGAGCTTTCCGCACCAATAATTCCTTCTATCATCCCGGAGACAATTCTTGTTCCGCTTATGGGGACGTTGACAGAGCAGCGTTTTCAACTGATACAAGAAAAGGTATTGAATACGATAGCGAACGATGGTTCAGACACTGTTTTGATAGACTTCACAGGTATAAATCTGAATGATGTGGACCGGATGGGTCTGGACGGGCTTAGTTGTCAGGTGTCGCAGTTGAACAGCGCCCTTGATGTTATGGGCGTAAAAACGGTGTTTGTCGGTTTTTCTCCTGAGTTTGTTCGGGCGATTGTAACAGCAGGTGTCGATGTAAGCCGGTATCATGTACATGCCAGCTTTCGGACAGCGTTGCAGCATGTCATGCGCGATAAGGGACTGGAGTTCAATGATCTCAGATAACTTTCTTTAGCCGATTGTATATAACGAGCAATCGGTTTTTTGTCGTACTCTTGTCAAACTCCCTTTCAATTGGCATGATGGAATTAGTGATTCAATATATTCTTTCATAAAGGAAGGGGGAAGACGATGCGACCAATCATACTAGGTATTCTTGCTGCCTTCTTCTTCGCTTTTACTTTTGTATTGAACCGGTCAATGGAACTGTCTGGCGGCAGCTGGATTTGGAGTGCTTCTTTACGCTACTTCTTTATGCTTCCCTTTCTGTTTCTAATTGTCGGTCTCAGAAGAAACTGGAGTGGGGTTAAACGTGAAATTGCAAAGTCTCCAACTCCGTGGCTTGTCTGGAGTTTTGTCGGATTCGTACTATTCTACGGACCGCTCAGTTTTGCAGCGGCTTATGGACCAGGATGGCTTATAGCGGGTACATGGCAAATTACAATTGTCTCCGGATCTTTGCTGGCTCCTCTCTTTATTCAGAAGCTTTCGGCACCTGGAGGGGATTTGTTAGTAAGAGGGAAAATTCCTGTGCGAGGGCTTTTTATGTCGCTCATCATTCTTGTGGGTATCATACTCATGCAGGCAGCACAGGCACAACATCTGTCGACGAACACTTTGTTGCTATCTGTTATTCCTGTATTAGTAGCATCCTTTGCTTACCCGCTCGGAAATCGCAAAATGATGGAGCTTGTTGGCAGCAGACTTGATACATACCAACGTGTTCTTGGCATGACACTTATGAGCATGCCATTCTGGATTATTCTGGCGATATATGGGGTTATGACGGTCGGTTGGCCAAGTTGGAGTCAGACTTTCCAGGCGTTCATTGTAGCTGTCAGCTCAGGTGTCATTGCAACAGTACTATTCTTCCAGGCTACGGACCTTGTGAAAGGTGATATGGCGAAGCTTGCGGCTGTTGAAGCGACACAAGCAGGAGAAGTACTGTTTGCGGCAGCTGGGGAAATAATATTCCTGTCAGCTCCATTGCCTTCAGGTTTATCGACTGTAGGCCTTTTACTTGTTATAGGCGGTATGGTGCTGCATAGCTGGGTTTCGGGGAGGACGTCAGAGCCGAAAAATAGAAATACTAAAAAAGCTGCAGATCTTGGGTGATCTGCAGCTTTCTTTTGCATATTAATAAGGATCGGCTTCGTGGCCTTTTTGCTCGGCTTCACGTGGTGCATCAGGACCGCTTTCATTGCCAAGCGGGTGCATGCTTGATTTACCTTTTGCGGCATTTTCCAAGCCTTCACGGAGACGGCGGCCATATTCTTCATCAGCCTCTTCAGCAAGTGCCATCATCTTGTCTTGAAGTCGCTTGTCACAGTCAGAAAGGTCATTGACGAGATTCTTGATCAACTCATCACGTTCCCAGTCTTCAAACATACGATAAGTCTCGCCAGCTTGTTTCGTATTGCTCTGACGGTCAATGGATTCACGCACAAGTTTGCCTTCGTAGTAAGGCTGATGTTCCTTACCAGCTGGTTCCTGCTCCTGCAGACCGCCAAGGCTGGATGGTTCATAGTTGATATGCGGATTCTGACCTGGGGCAAGATCTCGTTTATATTGCATTTGTCCGCCCATCTGGTTTGTTGCGACATCTGTCTTCGGTGCGTTGATCGGTAATTGCAAATAGTTCGCTCCGACACGGTGGCGCTGAGTATCCGAATAGGAGAACGTCCGTCCCTGGAGCATTTTATCATCAGAGAAATCAAGTCCATCAACGAGGACTCCTGTACCGAAAGCGACTTGTTCAACTTCATTGAAATAATCTTCAGGGTTTTTGTTCAGAACCATTTTGCCGACCGGAAGCCAAGGGAACTTGTCTTCTGGCCAAAGCTTCGTGTCATCAAGCGGGTCAAAATCGAGTTCTGGATGTTCGCCGTCTTCCATGATTTGAACAAATAATTCCCACTCCGGATAATCTTCGCGTTCAATTGCGTCATATAGATCCTGGGTAGCATGGTTGAAGTTCTTCGCCTGAATTGCTTCTGCTTCTTCTTGTGTGAGGTTCTTGATGCCTTGCTTTGGTTCCCAATGGTATTTGACGAGAACACCCTCGCCGTCTTTATTTACCCATTTATATGTGTTTACGCCTGACCCTTGCATTTGGCGATAGTTCGCAGGAATGCCCCAAGGTGAATAGATGAACGTCACCATATGGAAGGATTCAGGAGAATTCGCACAGAAATCGAAGAAACGCTCTGCATCCTGAATGTTTGTAATCGGGTCTGGCTTAAAGGCATGGATCATATCTGGGAACTTGATCGCATCGCGGATAAAGAAGATTTTCAGGTTGTTACCAACTAGATCCCAGTTGCCATCTTCTGTGTAAAATTTCACCGCAAAACCGCGGGGATCACGTAATGTCTCGGGAGAATGCCCGCCATGAATAACGGAAGAGAAACGCACAAATACAGGTGTTTGTTTGCCTTTTTCCTGGAATAATTTTGCTCTTGTATATTTGGAGACAGGCTCATCACCGACTGAACCATATGCCTCGAAGTAGCCATGTGCCCCTGCACCTCGTGCATGTACAACACGTTCTGGGACGCGTTCTCTATCAAAATGGCTCAGTTTCTCAAGGAAGTGGTAGTTTTCCATTGTTGCGGGACCGCGATTGCCGACAGTTCTAAGATTCTGGTTGTTCGTAATAGGGTGTCCCTGTCTGTTTGTCAACTTCTGCTCATTGTTTTTATTGCCTTTATGATCAGCCATTTATAGATTGCCTCCTAAGACATACAGAATTTTTGCCTAGGAATACTATTTCCAAGTATTGGTTTTAACAAACGTCCATTGGGGGAAAACATTGAGTTTGTAACAAAAGATTTACTTTCAAAACCTTTGACTTTAATATAACTTAGTACTAAGCTAAAATAAGTTGGAAGGTATTGGATGAGGAGGCTGAAGACGATGGATGAGCAAAGAAGGAAGGATCTGATCGAGATTCAGGAGCTGTTCAATGCCCTTACAAAGAATGCAGCATTGGATTGGCATCACCATGATGAGACAGGTCTCTCACTCAATCAGGTATTCATACTGGAACTTCTTGAAAGAGAAGGGCAGACACGGCCTTCTGATCTTGCTTCAGTTATGCAAATTACGACTGGTGGGATTACAAGTCTCTGCCAAAGGCTTGTTGAGAAACAATTTATCGTAAAAGTGGCGGATCAGGAAGATCGCAGGGTTATCCGCCTCGCTGTTACAGAAAAGGGAAAAGAAGTGCTTAAGAAAGCGTTGCTTGCCCGGGATATGATGGTTGATCGGCTTTTTGGATCACTTGAAAAGTCTGATATTGATTACTTGAAGAGAATTGGGAAGCAATTACTTCGCGCTTCTCATGTAAGGGAGGAAAGCAACTGATGAGACAGGTCATCCGTTTTCGCTGGTTTTTCGCCGTATTATGGATTGCGCTAGCAGCGGGTCTTTTCCTGCTCGCTCCAAATCTGCAGGATCTTGTCCGTGACAAGGGGAATATACAGGTTCCGGAAGAGTACAATTCACAACAGGCTGATAAATTGCTTGAGAAAATCAGCGGTGATAAGAGCGAGGATACGGCAAGTGCCGTGCTTGTTTTCAATGACAAGAACAAGCTTGGCAATGGAGAGAAGAAAGATATTAAGAGGATCATTGACAAGCTTGAAAAAAACAAAGATAAGCTTGGAGTATCAGACATTCTAGATTATACAAAGGATCAGCAGATTGCTGATCAGACTGTTTCCAAGGATGGCAAAACAGTCCTCGTACCGTTCAATGTCTCGCTGAAGAACCAGGATATTGGCGAAACACGGGAAAAAATCGAAAACGAGGTAAAGGATGCAAAGGTAGATCATTACCTTACGGGTCAGCAATATATCGAGCAGGATATCATTTTGAATTCTGAAGAAGGGCTTAAGAAGACTGAATTGATCACCGTCGGATTGATTCTCGTCATTCTCTTTATTGTTTTCCGTTCATTTGTTGCACCATTCATACCGCTTCTTACTGTAGGGGTCAGCTATCTTGCTGCACAGTCAGTTGTAGCGATACTGGCAAATACAGTGAATTTCCCGCTCTCTACATTTACTCAGATTTTCATGGTCGCGGTCATGTTCGGCATCGGAACGGACTATTGCATTCTGATCATCAACCGCTTCAAGGAAGAATTGGGCAAACATGATAATGCGAAAGAGGCTGTGCTAACGACTTACCGTTCAACGGGGAAGACATTCATGTTCGCAGGTCTCGCTGTTCTGATTGGTTTCTCGGCCATTGGACTCTCAACATTCTCACTTTATCAGTCTGCCGTCGCAGTTGCGGTTGGAGTTGCGGTCATGTTGCTAGCTATTTTGACACTTGTACCGTTTTTCTTGGCAACACTCGGTTCCAAGCTATTCTGGCCATTCCATAAAAATGTTGCTCATAAGGAGAGCGGCATTTGGGGAACGATGGGCAAGTATGCCTGGAAACGCCCGATGGTAGCAATTTTAATCGTCGCTGTAATTACTATTCCATTCTTACTAACATACAGCGGTTCAAAATCTTATAACAGTCTTGATGAAATCGGTAATAGTTATCCATCGGTAAAAGGATTTAATCTCATTGCTGACAGCTTTGGAGCAGGACAGATCATGCCGATGACTGTTGTTTTGCAGACGAAGGATCACAAAGTAAGTTCAACAAAGGATTACCAGGATATTGATCAAATTACAAATGAACTTTCCAAAATAAAGGGTGTGCACAGTGTTAGAAGTGCAACCCGTCCAGCTGGAAAGATCATTGATGATTTCCGTCTGAAAAACCAGGCGAAGAAGCTTGCTGAAGGGCTTGATAAAAGCGGAGAAGGTCTGAACAAGATCCAGCAAGGGCTTGGTAATGCATCCGGCCAGCTGCAACAAGCCGGTCCAAGTCAGGAACAGCGAGTACAAATGGAGCAAATGCAACAGGCACAAGCAGCACAGCAAGCTTCAGGAACTCAAGGTGGGCAGGCGGCACAAATGCAGCAAGCTCAGATGCAACAAGCGCAAACTCAGATGGAGCAGCTCGGTCAATTGCAAAAAGGCCTAGGAGAAAGTGCTAATGGCCTTGGGGAAATTGGCAAAGGACTCGACCAGACGCAAGCCTATTTGGAAGAGATCAGCAAGAACGCCGATCCTTCTTATGTTTATATTCCAGAAGATGCAATTAAGGACAAAGGTTTTAAGCAAGGGACGGAAATGTATCTTTCCAATGATAAGAAAATCACCAAATTTGAAGTGATTCTTGATTATAACCCTTACTCCAAAAGTGCGATGAATCTTGTTGGAAAGGTTAAAGACAGGGTAGACACAACGAAAAAAGGAACTGTGTTTGCCGATAGCAAGACGAAAATCGGTGGTGTCAGCAGCATGAACCATGATTTGCAGCAAATATCTGATGAGGATTATTCACGTACAGCGGTGCTTATGATTGCTGGAATCTTTATTATCCTTGTCATCTTGTTGAAATCACTCGTCATGCCACTATACTTAATCGGTTCATTATTGCTCACTTACTTCACTTCAATGGCAATTGGAGAAGTGATTTTTACAGATATCATGGATTACAGTGGTATGACATGGGCAATTCCATTCTTCGCTTTTGTCATGCTCGTAGCACTTGGAATTGACTATAGTATTTTCCTCATGGGTCGCTTTAATGAAACGAGAACAGGCGATATCATGAATACATTCCTGCAATCGATGAAAGATATGGGGACTGTCGTCATCTCGGCAGCTGTCATTCTTGGCGGGACATTTGCAGCAATGCTGCCGTCAGGTGTCCTCTCGTTGCTTCAGATTGCAACAGTTGTCATCACAGGGCTCTTCTTGTACGCCTTAATCATTTTGCCTCTATTCATTCCGGTTATGGTCCGCCTGTTCGGTCCATTCAACTGGTGGCCATTCAAACGAGAATCAGGCAAGAAGCAGACAGAATAAAAAAACAGCCGTTCTTCCATATTAGGAGGAACGGCTGTTATCTGTTTCAGTTTCTTTGCTTGCCATATGGGCAAGATGGTTTGCACCCCATTCGTGCATCGCTTCCAGGATGGGTCCGAGTGTCTTACCGTATTCTGTAATGGAATATTCGACTTTCGGTGGAACTTGAGCATACACTTCGCGATGGATAATATCCTGCTCCTCAAGCTCGCGCAAATGCATCGTTAGCATACGCTGTGTAATATCAGGGATGTTGCGGCGAAGTTCATTAAAGCGATAAGGTTTGCCTGACAAAAGTATATGCAGTATGACCGGCTTCCATTTGCCGACAATTGCATCCAGGGCGACTACAGTTTGACATTGCATCGGGTTTTTGTCATTTTTCATCTGAAAGGCCTTCTTTCGGTATATTTTTTGATACTATATAACAAAAAACTGCCTACTTTTATTTTTGATATGCAAGGATATAATAAGTATATAGTTGTTTATGTGACACTGAATAAGCATAACATATTTTTTAAAAGAGAGAGGGCAAAAAATGAATTTGCATTTGGACGAAGCAATCAAAAATAGAAGATCATTCTATGGCCTCAGCAAAGAAGCTGTAGCTACAGATGAAAAGATAAAGGAAGTAATCGAATTTGCGGTTGCAAATGCACCAACAGCATTTAATTCCCAAAGCGGACGCGTTGTTGTCCTCCTAGGTTCCGAGCATGATGCATTCTGGGGTCTTACTTCAGATACATTGAAAGAACTCTCTGGAGATAAAGACTTCTCCCAGACTGAATTGAAGATGCAGGCTTTCTCTGCAGGTTATGGAACAGTCCTTTTCTTCGAAGACATGAATGTTGTAAAAGGTTTGCAGGAACAATTCCCTTCTTATAGCGAAGCATTCCCTGGTTATTCTCTACAGTCTTCAGGCATGTTGCAATACATTGTCTGGACTAGCTTGGAATCTCTTGGCTTTGGAGCTTCTTTGCAGCATTACAACCCACTTGTTAACGCTGCAGTCCAGAAAAAATGGGATCTTCCTGAGAGCTGGGAACTAATTGCCCAAATGCCATTCGGCAAGCCAACAGCTCCAGCTGGGGAGAAAGATGTCCAGTCATTGGAAGGCCGAATTAAAGTATTCAAATAATCATCTCTAAAACGCTTTGCATCAATTATGATGCAAAGCGTTTTTTCATTTGGCTTTAAGGCAATAATCAATGTATTAACAAAAAAAGGGTGAGTGTCTTGAAACAGCAGAATTGGATGCCGGAAGAAGAGGGAATCGACCATACGGCAGGAGTCATCAGAGAAGGTTATATGTATATTCCGAATCGGATTCGCAGTTACCAGACACCTGTTTTCAAAACAAAGATTCTGGGAGCCGATGCAATTTGCATGAGCGGACAACAGGCGACCGAGCTTTTCTATGATACGGAGAAGTTTGAACGCAGTAGTGCCGCGCCTCAGCGTGTGTTGAAAACACTATTCGGTAAAGACGGTGTCCAAACACTCGATGGAGACGAGCATCGTAATCGGAAAGAGATGTTTATGTCTCTGATGACGAAGGAGCGGTTAGAGAAGCTCCGGCAATTGACGACCCTTAGATTTGAGGAGAAATTAAATGATTGGAGCTACAAAAAGGAAATTGTTCTGTATGAAGAAATGAAGAAGATGCTTACGCGCATTGCCTGTGAGTGGGCTGGCGTACCACTTTATGCAAGTGAACTTGAAAATCGGACAAATCAACTTGCCAAGCTGTTTCAAGATGCAGCTTCAATCGGCATTGGGTATCAAAAATCGGTCAAGAGCCGATCCTCTGCTGAAAAGTGGATTCGCGGACTAATCGAAGATGTAAGAGAGGGGAAATTGAACCCTGAAGATGAAACCGCACTAGCTGTCATGAGTCGTCATAAAAATCTTAATGGTGAGCTGCTTGAGACTCAGACAGCTGCAGTAGATCTACTAAATATTTTGCGACCGATCGTAGCAATTTCAATTTTTGTCAATTTCACTGCACTGGCAGTCTACCATTACCCGGAAGAAGCAGAGAAGCTATATGATGGCAATGAAGATAAGCTTCAACGTTTTGTCCAGGAAGTACGGAGATTCTACCCGTTCTTCCCATTTATACCGGCGAAAGTCCGTCATGATTTTTCATGGAAGCAATTTGAATTCAAACAGGGGACACTCGTCTTGCTTGATGTATATGGAACGAACCATGATCCTACACACTGGGATAACCCAAGTTTATTCAAACCGGATCGTTTCAAAGAGTGGGAGGATAGTCCGTTTGGATTTATCCCTCAGGGAGGGGGAGATTACTCGTTCGGACACCGCTGTGCCGGTGAATGGGTCACAACCGAGATTATGAAAGTTTGTCTCGATTTCCTTGCGAACAGAATGACATTCGACGTACCAAAGCAGGATCTGTCATTCAGCTATGTAAACATGCCTAGCATCCCGCGCAGTAAAGTCGTTCTAACGAATATCCGGAAAAAATGAAGCGCCAAGCCTTAAATAGGCTTGGCGCTCTTTCTGTAACTGGACTATCTAAATCTAATAATGAGGACTTAACTAAATTGCTTCAGCAAATTAGCCATTTCGATTGCGGCTGTTGCAGATTCCCCGCCTTTATTACCGGCTTTTGTACCAGCACGTTCAATAGCCTGTTCAATCGTTTCAGTTGTTAGCACACCGAAGATGACAGGTGTTCCACTTGCAAGTGCTGCATTGGATGTCCCTTTAGCCGCTTCATTGCAAACATAGTCAAAGTGAGGTGTTGCCCCGCGGATAACTGTACCTAATACGATAACAGCATCATAGCGACCGCTATCAGCCATCTTTTTTGCGATAATAGGCAATTCAAATGCGCCTGGAACCCAGGCGACGTCAATGTTTTCTTCTTGTACACCATGTCGCTTCAAAGTATCTTCTGCACCTGAAAGCAGTCTGCTTGTAATGAAGTCATTGAACCTCGCTACGGCAATGCCGATTCTTAAGTCTGTCCCAACAAGATTTCCTTCAAAAGTTTTTCCCATATCTATTCTCCTCCTACAGGTTCGCCGCTCAGTATGCTGAGATGGCCTGTTGTTTTTTATAATTCACGAGTTCTTCTATTGTAACTAGCTTCAAGTCCCATTCAGACGCCAGCTTCATTAAATCAGGGAGTCTAGCCATGGAGCCGTCTTCCTTTATAATTTCACAAATAACCGCTGCTGGTGCTGCATTGCTTAATTTAGCAAAATCGACTGCGGCTTCCGTATGGCCTCGTCGTTCGAACACACCTTCGTCCTTGGCAATCAAAGGAAAAACATGTCCCGGACGTTTGAAATCTTCTGGCAAGCTTTGCGGATCAGCGAGTGCTCGAATCGTGAGTGCTCTCTCATCTGCACTGATGCCGGTCGTTGTACTTGCATGATCAACACTAATAGTAAAAGCTGTACCGAGCGGATCTGTACTGTTCTCAGTCATCATGGGCAGGTTCAGGTGTTTTGCGATCTGGCTATTGATAGCTGTGCATACGAGGCCTTTGCCATGAGTAATCATGAAATTAATCATCTGTCTGTCAATTCGGTCGGCAAGCGCAATGAAATCTCCTTCATTCTCTCGATTTGCATCATCCGCGACGATGATTGCTTTACCTTTTTGCAAATCAGCAATTGCTTCCTCAATCGTATTCATCTTCTACAGGCCTCCTTCAAGAAATCCGGCTGCGGCAAGATTTTGACGGGTAATCGTGCTATCTGATTCTTGAGAATGCTGTCGGTCAGTCATTTGCCAAACATGTTTTGCCAGCATGTCACATTCAATGTTGACGATATCACCTTTTCGTTTGCTTCCGAGCGTCGTTTCAGCCGCTGTATGAGGGATGATCGAGATGCTGAATGAATCAGGATCTACATGGAACAGGGTAAGGCTGATACCATCGACTGCAACCGAACCTTTTCGTAGAAAGTATTTCGCAAATCCATCTGGAATGGAAATATTGAATATAATGGCGTTTTCTAATGGTTGTTTATCGAGAATCTTAGCAGTGCCATCTACATGCCCTGAGACGAAGTGGCCGCCAAATCTACCATTCGCAGACATTGCGCGCTCAAGATTCACTTCTGAACCGGAAATAAGTTTTGCCAAATTCGTAGCATGATAGGTTTCCGGCATTATATCTGCCTTGAAAGACGCTTGATCAAATGCTGTAACGGTAAGACATACACCATTAATGGCGATGCTATCACCGAGAGAAATGTCCTCCATAATGCGCTTTGCTCCAATTTCAATTTCATAGGCGTGCGCTGAACGCTGTACAAGACGTCGCACAACACCTTTCTCTTCAATAATTCCTGTAAACAAAAGTATCCACTCCCTTATGTTGAAACTCAAAAAGCCCTTGAAGTCGGCTTCAAGGGCATAAGGGCAGAATATTTCAAAAGAATGAATGCTGAAAAACACAAACAAACCACAGAAAATAGTGATTTTTGCGTACGCAAACAAGCTTTTCAAATCCTTCTCCCATCCAGACTTTAACTGTCGGCTCCGGAATTGCACCAGATCCACCGCTTGGCATAAAGCCGCACGGGTCACGGACTAAGAAGCACATGGCTTCATCACCGCCGGTTGGGAATTACACCCGACCCCGAAGGAATAAACGTGTATGAAATTGTACATCTAAACCTTAAATGAATTGTTCAGAAATGTCAAATGCAATCATTCAGCCAAACCAGCCTCGTTTTTTGAAAATGACAATCATGACTACTGTAATAAACAGCATCGCAATCATGGCAATTGGATAGCCGTAATGCCAATGCAGTTCTGGCATATTTTCAAAATTCATGCCATAAATACCGGCTATGAAAGTTAGTGGCGCAAAAATAGAAGTGATAACAGTTAGTACTTGAATTACCTTATTCTGTTGATAAGAGTTAATTGAAATAAAGTTATCTCTTATGTCATTTGTAATTTCACGATTAGAATTTGTCATATCTGCCAACCGCAAAAGGTGATCATAGATATCCATGAAATATTCGCGCCGATCTTGTATGCCTTGTAATCTGTGGGAGTAAAGAATTCTGTAGAATAGATCACTCAAAGGGTTGATCGCATGCCGTAATTCAAGCAACTGATGACGCAATTCAAATAAACGCTCCAATAATTGATCCATTGGCTCTTCATTCGGGTTCTCTTCGACGAGGTTGATTTCATCCTCCAAATGGGCAAGTATAGGGAAATAATCATCAACAACATTGTCCATTATTTCATAAAAGACTTTGTAGGTATCCCATTGTCCGATATTCTTTAGCGCCTGCAGTTTTTTCCATGTTTCATTCACTTCTTCAAGGTCTTCATAATGGAAGGTGACGATATAATTCTCACCGAGGAAGAAGTCGATTTCATATTCGTTGTAGGCCTCGGGGCCAGGAAGATGGGTGACAAAGAAGGAGAAGTCGTCATAATAATCAAGCTTCGGACGCTGCATGCTGTAAACGCAGTCTTCAATGGCTAGCGGATGGAAGTGAAGAGAATTTCTCAATTCCTGTGTTTCAGCTTCACTCGGTGAATTGAAGTCAATCCAGCACCATTTGTAATCTTTAATGTTCAAGTTATGTATTGTTAAATTTTCAACTAAACAGTCATTACTGTCTATTGCTGCTATGCGAATCATTCGTTTTTCTCCTTGCTTGCATTTGTTTCTCACATGATAGCATGATTCTCGTATTGAATCATGAAAGGCCTCATGAAAAAGCATGAGGCCTCCGACGGACATGTCGCATTTCAGCTTCAGTTGCTTACATTGTCTACTATGGATTGGAGCTTGCTTGTGACAGAGTACTCCATTTATTGTTCCACAATGCGATTCAATTCAAACAGGGTGTCACTTTAGTTGATTCGTCGTATATTCTTAATCCGGTAATACTTCCTCTCTACGCTTGTGAGGGAACGGTTCATGCTTTTTGCGATATCTTCTAATGGTTTGTTGGATTTCATCTGTTCCAGCAGTTGCCGTTCTTCCTGGATCGTCCAAGGTTTATAGCGGGTTTCTTTCCGTTGCATGCGAAGTGGTTCAACCCAACCTGGCTCAGGCGGAAGGGCATGACGTTCAATTTTTGAAAAGTCTACTTTTTCTTTGTAATCATAAGCCCATTCCCAGAAATCGTTTGTATCAACGAAGTAAAATGTTTTCTCTCTTTTCGTCTTTCGTTTTTGGTAAGGCAGGCCATAACGATCAGCCCAATGTTTTACTGTATTTCTATCAACGTTGAGAAGACGAGCTAATTCTCCCATTGTCATGAGGCCGACCTGATCGCGTGTATTGGCAATTCCCATTCTTTTCATCTTCAGCTCCACACTAATGACAGTCCTATTCAGCTTTTTTGCGATAGAATCAATACGCGTCATTCCTGCTTGCTGTGCCAAGTATGCTTCTTCTTCCCTCGTCCAATTTCTCCGCAATGTCATTACCTCCCCATTGATGCCTGATATTGACCCATTCCCGGAATTGTCAAGAAGTATGCGCTTACAAGTAAAGACAAATAAAAAGATGCTGTCGTTAAATACGACAGCATCTTTTTCGGTTAACTGACATGACGTGAAGGCTCTGTTTTCAAGCTTTCGTCTTTCAAATTAAACTTTATAAGCAAATTATGCAGTGGTTTACGCGCGTACAGATATACGCTAATAGAGATGAACACTGAAGCGGAACCGAAACAGAAACCTGCAAGGACATCTGTAGGGAAATGAACACCAAGGTAAATACGGGTCGCCAGAATGAACCAAATAAAGCAGAACGCAACGAGACCGATTACAACTCGCTTCAAAACAGTTCTTGCCGCTAGGAAAAGAGCGAGAGCAATCATGCCATAGAATACTGTTGTGCCTGTTGCGTGACCGCTCGGGAAGCTTTCGCTAGTTTTTGAAACAAGTTGATGAAATTCAGGACGATCTCGATTAATTGCCGATTTTAGCAATTTAGTGGCAATTGCACCGCAAAATAGAATTGTACCGCCGAACCAAAGGCCGTCAGCGAATCGTTTTTTTATAAATAGCACAATCGCAATCACGATTGTAAGGGCGATGACAAGGCGCATATTGCCAAGTTCTGTCGCAACGAGAATAAAGGATGTTGTACCTGATGAAATATGTGACTGGATGGCATCAATCCAGTAAAGGTCAAAAGTCTTAACCCAGGCGGAATTCGTTACTACACCAAAACAGATGATGCAGAACAGAGCCAGGAAGACGAGGCCGATCAGCAATAGGGAATTTGATTGTTTTCTCATGTGCTTGTTAATCCTCTCTTGGTTGAAATCTATTCTTCATCATAACAATTTGTGGAGGACATGCAAGCAAAATAATGCGAGTATGACCTTCAGATTCGCGAAAACAGGACTGCTTTGCTAATCTGATAATAGAGATTTATTGAGGAAAGGAGACCAAGTGCATGTTGCGGATTTTCAGACGGCTTAAGGTTTATAAATGGTTTGTACTCGGCAGTTTTTTATTCATTTTCATTCAGGCGATGACAGATTTATTCCTGCCAACTTTAATGGGTGATATCGTCGACAACGGTGTTGTGAAAGGCGATGTCGCTTATATATGGAGAATAGGAAGTATCATGCTGGGTATCGCGGCTGTTGGAATCTGTGCCTCCATTACAGCTAGCTATTGTTCTTCCAAGGCAGCAATGGGACTTGGTCGGGATTTGCGGCGCAATGTTTTTACTCATGTCGAAAATTTTTCTCTTGAAGAGTTCGATGAAATTGGTACAGCTTCATTGATTACTAGAAATACGAATGATATTACTCAAATTCAGCAAGTAACCATTATGGTTTTGCGGATGGTCGTCATGGCTCCGCTCATGTTTGCCGGAGGGCTAATCATGGCTGTATCTAAAGATGCCAAGCTTTCACTCGTTATTCTTGCCATTACTCCATTCCTTGCTGGAGGTATTTTGCTTATTCTGAAAAAAGGTGTGCCGTTGTTCAGAATGGTACAGAAGAAGCTTGATGCGCTTAATTTGGCGATGCGTGAGAATCTCACTGGAATCAGAGTCATCCGAGCCTTTAACAAGGAAGACTATGAAAAGAAGCGTCTAAGGAAGGCCAACGGTGAGCTCACAGATGTATCAATTCGTGTGAATAAGCTGATGGCCTTCATGATGCCGCTTATGATGCTGATCATGAACTTGACGACTGTGCTCATCATTTGGTTCGGCGGTATTCGTATTGAAAGTGGTGGTATGCAAATTGGGGATCTGATGGCATTTATCCAGTATGTAATGCAAATCATGTTCGCCCTTATTATGGCTTCAATGATGTTCATTGTTATTCCACGTGCAAGTGTTTCGGCCAAACGAATTAATGAAGTCCTTGACTTGCAGCCTGGTGTAAAAGATAGCGGTACAGAAAAAGCCAGTGAGGAACACGGTACATTGGAATTTGAACATGTTTCATTCAGCTATCCGGGGGCAGAGGCACCAGTAATATCTGATATTAGTTTCCGTGCAGAACCAGGTGAAGTAACAGCAATTATTGGAGGAACTGGATCAGGTAAAACAACACTCGTTCAGCTCATTCCGAGATTTTTTGATGTTACGAGTGGAGCAGTTCGGGTAAATGGCCGGAATGTGAAAGATTATGAACAGGGAGCTTTACGCTCTATGATCGGCTATGTGCCTCAAAAGGCACTGCTTTTCAGCGGAACGGTTGCCGACAATATCCGTTACGGTAAGGAGGGTGCGACAATTGAAGAAGTCCAGCATGCTGCAGAGGTTGCCCAGGCATCTGGCTTTGTAGAGGAAATGGAGCAAGGTTATGAAACACATATAGATCAAGGTGGTAAGAATGTATCCGGAGGACAGAAACAACGTCTTTCAATTGCACGGGCAATCGTCCGCAAGCCGGATCTCTATATATTCGATGACAGCTTTTCGGCATTGGACTATAAGACGGATGCCAAGCTGCGCCAATCGTTGAAAGATGAGACGAAAGAGGCGGCAGTACTCATTGTCGCTCAACGCGTCAATACAGTTCAGCATGCTGATCAGATCATCGTTTTGGATAAGGGGAAAATAGCCGGAATCGGTACGCATGAACAGTTGCTTGAGAACAATGGCGTATATCAAGAAATCGTCAAATCGCAAAACGGAGAGGAGGGGATTGCATGAGTCCGAGAGGCGGAGGTCATGGAGGCATGATGATTCAAGGGCGGAAACCGAAGAATTTTAAAGGTACGCTGCGTCGTCTGCTTTCATATCTCAAACCAAGGCGCAAGAGGATTACTGCTGTTTTCATCGCAGCGATTTTCAGTACTCTTTTTGCCATAATTGGTCCTAAAGTGATGGGGGAAGCGATCACCGTCCTTTTCGAAGGTGCGTATGCAAAATTTCAGGGAAATGGTACAGGAATCGATTTTGGTAAAGTCGGTCGTCTCCTCGTCATTCTGGTGATCCTTTATGTATTTAGCAGTCTTTTCAACTTCCTGCAGCAATATTTGATGGCAAGTGTTGCACAGCGTACAGTATATGACTTGCGCGAGGCGGTTTTTGCCAAGCTTGATCAATTGCCAATCCGCTATTTCGACGAGCACTCCACAGGGGACACATTGAGCCGTGTTTCAAATGACATCGATACAATCGGCACAACATTGCAGCAAAGCCTTACTCAGCTTGTCACTTCCATTGTGACAATTGTCGGTATCATCGTCATGATGCTGACAATTAGTCCATTGCTGACTTTGATTGCAGTAGTCAGTCTGCCGCTGTCCATCTTTGTCATCCAACCGATTCTGAAGCGCTCACAGCGACAGTTTGCTAAGCAGCAAAAGACTCTTGGCGAACTGAATGGGCATGTGGAGGAAATGTACACCGGACACCAGGTTGTTAAGGCTTTTGGCAGAGAAAAGCAGGCAATCGATAAGTTTGACAGTGTGAATGAGCAGTTGTATGACGCTGGGAGAAGGGCACAGTTCATCTCTGGGGTAGTACAGCCTATCATGACTTTTATTGGAAACCTTAGCTATGTCCTTATCTCTATAGTTGGCGGAATCCTCGTAACGAAGCGAGCGATTTCCATTGGAGATATACAGGCGTTCATCACATATTCGAAACAGTTTAATCAGCCCCTTAGTCAGACGGCGAATATTGCCAATATCATTCAATCAACGATTGCAGCGGCGGAACGGGTCTTTGAACTCCTTGATGCGGAGGAAGAGCAGCCTGCTCCAAAAGAGGAGAGTACTGGGAGAATAAGTGGCTCAGTCGAATTTGAACATGTCGCTTTCGGTTACGGCGATACAATGCTCATGAAGGATTTGAACATCCATGTTGCATCAGGCCAGACAGCGGCAATTGTTGGACCGACGGGAGCGGGAAAAACAACGCTGATTAATTTGCTCATGCGCTTTTACGACGTAAATAGCGGAACAATTAGTATTGATGGTAAAGACATTCGTAAAATGAGCCGGATTGACTTGCGTAGGCATTTCGGAATAGTCCTGCAGGATACATGGCTTTTCAAAGGAACGATACGAGACAATATTGCTTACGGTAAGGAAAATGCGGCAGAAGAAGAAATTAAGCAGGCGGCAGAAGCAGCACATGCAGACCATTTCATCAGGACATTGCCAGAAGGCTACGATACTATTCTAAATGAAGAGGGTACGAACCTTTCCCAAGGACAGAAACAGCTGCTTACCATTGCCCGGGCAATACTGGCGGACCCTGAAATCATGGTTCTTGATGAAGCAACATCAAGTGTTGATACAAGAACAGAGCTGTATATTCAACAGGCAATGAATCATTTGATGGAGGGACGAACGAGCTTCGTCATCGCCCATCGTCTATCAACCATTCAGAATGCCGATCTTATACTCGTCATGGATAAGGGAGATGTGATCGAGCAGGGAACGCATGAAGAGCTGCTAGAAAGAGGCGGATTTTATGCAGATTTGTACAACAGTCAATTTGAAGATGCCGGATAAATTAAAAACCTTGGAGAGCTGACTTTATATCAGCCCTCCAAGGTTTTTAATTTACTAGCTTTGCACTTCTATAAAAAATGTTTTACTTCACCAAAATTATAAAAGAGCTGTATCAAAAGCGATACAGCTCTTTTATAGTTATCCAATGTCGTGCCCAGTCACTACGATATAAGCAACAAGGAAAATATTCAGCATGATAATTACAGCGGTAATGAGCCATGCGATAATCTGTGCAGGAATCTTATTGGCGAATTGCCCCATTTTCTTCTTACTGCTAGTGAACAGGACAAGGGGGACTACAGCAAATGGCAGTTGCAAGCTAAGAACGACCTGACTCCAGAGCAACAGCTCGCCTGTCCCTTTTGAGCCGGCAATCCAAGTTACGACCAAAGCTGGAATAACAGCAATTAAACGTGTAATTAGACGGCGCAGCCATGGGGAGATTCGCAGTTTAACGAAACCTTCCATGACAATTTGTCCAGTCAAGGTGCCGGTGATCGTTGAATTCTGGCCTGAAGCCAGTAAGGCAACTGCGAAAAGTGTACTCGCAATACCTACACCAAGTGTCGGGCTAAGCAGCTTATAGGCTGCTTCAATTTCAGATACATTCAAATTCGTTCCATAAAACGCAGCAGCACCAAGAATAAGGATTGCTGAGTTGATCAGAAAAGCAGCTGTAAGAGATAGCGTAGAATCCAAATAAGAGAACTTCAATGCTTCTTTTTTTCCAGAATCTGTTCTCTTATACTGCCTTGTCTGGACAATGGATGAGTGTAAATACAGATTGTGAGGCATAACGGTAGCACCAAGAATACCTAGAGCGATAAACAGCATACCGGGGTCTGTCACAATCTCAGCATGAGGCACATAACCTTTGAAAACGTCTGCTACAGCTGGTTTGGAAATAAATACTTCAAAAGCAAAAACGACGAATATGGTCGTCATCAGAACGATAATGATCGACTCGATGATCCGGAATCCTTTTCTCTGCAGCAAAAGGAGAAGAAGAACATCAAGAGTTGTAATAGCAATTCCGGCAACGAGTGGAATGCCGAAAAGCAGACTTAGGGCAATGGCTGAACCGATTACTTCCGCAAGGTCTGTTGCGATGATAGCAAGTTCTGTAAGAATCCAAAGAAATACAGAAAGCTTTTTGCCAGTTGCGTCTCTTGTTGCCTGTGCGAGATCACGTTCAGTCACAATGCCAAGCTTGGCCGACAAAGATTGAAGGAACATGGCCATCAGATTGGCAATGAGAATGATGGAAAGAAGCAGATAGCCGTATCTGGCTCCCCCTGCTATGGAGGTCGCCCAGTTGCCGGGGTCCACATAACCGACAGCGACGAGTGAACCTGGCCCTGCAAAGGCGAGGAACTTGCGCCAGAATCCTGCCCCTTTTGGGATGCGTACGGTACTATTCGCCTCTTCCAAGCTGATATTAGTGCTTTTTTGAAGCCAGCCGCCAGCCTTTTCCTTTATAGACTCATGGCTCTGTGTTTCATTAATATTTTTATTATTTACCAAGGTGTTCACCTCTTTGACGAGTTGGAATTCTAATATGTTTTAGGAAAGATCCGATTTAATATGGATACCTTCATCATAATAGCTCTAACGGAATAAAATCAAACGAAAAGATAGCCAAAGGAACTTATTTTTTACTTGCGCAAATTAAAAGGTTTTTATTTACAAATCAAAATTTAAATTGACACTTGCCAACAAGGGGCGTAAATTATGTTTACTAATTAACTGAAGCTTCTGGCAAGGAGATGAAATGCCTTATGAAAGGCAAATGGCAGAGAAATATGATTCGGCTCAGTCCGCCCCAGCTACTCGCGGCCGGTTTTATGCTTATGATTCTGATCGGTGGGTTGTTATTAAAGTTACCCGCTGCCGGAACAGAACATGTTTCATGGATTGATGCTTTTTTTACTGCAGTATCTGCTACGACAGTAACCGGTCTTGGTACAGTTGATATTGGAAGTACTTTCAGTTTATTTGGTGAGATTATCATTATGGTGCTTGTACAGCTTGGTGGATTAGGCCTTATGACTTTCGCAGTCATGGCTCTCATCATGCTTGGACGAAAAATTGGTCTTAAACAGCGCCTGCTTGTCCAAGAGGCATTTAATCAGACATCAATTGGCGGTATTATCCGGCTCGTCAGGACACTATTTCTCTTTTCCATTATCATTGAGGGAATTGCTTTTCTTTTGCTTTCAGAACGTTGGGTTCCGGAATATGGCTGGAGTAAAGGAATGTACTATAGTCTGTTTCATACGGTTACAGCTTTTAATAATGCAGGATTCTCTCTTTGGCCGGACAATTTAGCCCGATATGTCGGTGACCCGGTTGTCAATATTGTCATTAGTGGTCTTTTCATTATTGGGGGATTGGGTTTTACAGTGCTAATCGATTTGTGGAGGAAACGGGATTTCCGTTCCTTGACATTGCATACGAAATTAATGCTTGTCGGTACATTTATTATAAATTTATCGGCAATGGGTTTGATCTTTGTAATGGAATATGGAAATCAGCGTTCATTTGGCGGCCTGTCATTGCATGAACAGCTGTTTGGCTCCTTGTTCCAGGCAGTTTCACCTCGTACTGCAGGGTTCTTAACAATCCCGACATCTGATTTGACGGTATCTTCAATTTTACTTATCATGGTTCTTATGTTTATCGGAGCCGGAAGTGCATCCACTGGGAGCGGGATCAAGCTGACGACATTTATTGTCGTTTTGCTTACAACCATTTCATTTCTGAAGGGGAAGGATGAAGTCGTCATATTCAGAAGAACGATCAGAAAGGCGACAATTCTCCGTTCTCTTGCGATCATTGTAGTGAGTCTATTGTTCGTTCTTGTAAGCCTATTTTTACTTACGATGACGGAGAATAAACCATTTTTGTCATTGCTTTTCGAGGTGTTGTCAGCTTTTGGAACGGTTGGT
Source organism: Aciduricibacillus chroicocephali (assembly GCF_030762805.1). Taxonomy (NCBI): domain Bacteria; kingdom Bacillati; phylum Bacillota; class Bacilli; order Caryophanales; family Bacillaceae; genus Aciduricibacillus; species Aciduricibacillus chroicocephali. Next base: position 303,144 of record NZ_CP129113.1, read on the forward strand.
CTGACTTTGGATCTGACACCTCACCTTACTACTCCGGGCAAAATCATTATTATGGGTCTTATGTTTATTGGACGTGTCGGACCATTGGCTTTCGCTTTTATTTTTGCAACAAGAAAGTCATCAGCGGTAAAGTATCCAGAAGAAGATATTTTCACAGGATGAAACAGCGGATCTCCGTAATTTTGTTTGTTATAGCTTTTTAAGGAATATATTTAGTTAAATGGGGTATAAGAAACTATTCGGAAGATATTATCTTAAACTGCTAGGAGAAAAGACGATGAATTGCGATACTAAATTATACGAATATATATTGGATAAATCTTGGCAATTGACAGAGGAATGGTATACTTCCATAAATAAAGAAGAGACGGCAGGGGTTTATTTATCGGAAAATCCAGCGGCTGTTGAGCGTTTGAAGAAACAGAATAATGAATTCCATAAAAAGTTTGCAGAAATTTTTATTAAACAGGATACAGAGTTTCTTGAAATTTTTGAAGAGTGGGTTATTGGTCTTGTTCATGATGAGGGACACTTAGAAACACCATCTTATTTAATAACGGGAGAGTTTTTCCGAACACAGAAGCAGTATATGACCCTTGTCGATGAATTCTTTGAAATTTGCGAGGGCTGCACGAATGAAGACTTGAATAGATGGAAGAACATGATTGGTGAGGGGATAGGAAGAGTCATCAGCTGGTTTTTGAAAGAGCAGCATGATTTTACAAACCGGCAAAGCCGCGAGCAGCAGCAGACGATCAATAAACTCAGTTCGCCCATTATTTTGTTAAATAAACGGGTTGGCCTACTGCCGCTTATCGGCAAAATTGATGATGTGCGTGCGGAATTCATGTTGGAAAACACGCTTGAAGTGTGCAGCAATAGAGGATTGCGACAATTGCTAATCGATTTGTCCGGGGTAGTGACTGTCAATACTTTTGTCGCTCATAAAATATTCGAGCTAATTGATGCTCTTGCTCTTATTGGGGTAGATGCTATTCTTTCAGGTATTCGTCCTGAGATTGCTCAAACAGCGGTACAATTCGGTGACCGTTTCAGTCGCATGACAATCGTTACGAACTTGGAAAAAGCGATCGACCTTTATTTGAAGTGACATCAAATACCACTTGATAATGTGGCGAGGGGCCCGTCTTGATTAAGAATTGGCTCGAGAGAATATGCAGGAAGCGGAAAAGTAGGCAGTCCCGCATAGCCTGGAGCTATTTCGTAAGCTTGGAAGTAAATGACGAGTGTCTGATCGGCTAAATAAAAATCTTGGTTTTTCCGGACGTTGATTTTATCATTTAGGAGTGGTATGTTTCGGATGGAGGCCTGTTTTTCAATTAGAAGAGACAGGTAACTTTCGTAATTGATATCGGAGCGAAACAGATTGTTTAGATTGTATAGTTTTCCGTTGTCAATTGAGAAGGTGAGCGATTTTGCCAAGTTGAGTCCATGTGCGTGTTTTGGCGCATAGGCATAATTGGTGAAGACAATGCTTAAGATGCCACGCTGGTTATTTTTCACCTCAAATGTTCCGAGCATCTCCTGGAAGTAAGGAGCAGGATCCTGCTCCGCGTGTTGTGCTTCAACGAGCTCGCTGACAACGGATCGGATTAGGCTGTTCATATGATTTTGAGCGGTTGTATTGGAGAGCCCATAAACAACAGGATACATAATTGTTGTGTTTCCTTTTTCTATACGTGCAACTCGGATAGGGGCGTATGCATTCTTAACCATGAGATCAGCTTCTTTCACTTTTTCACAATAGCCTATTCGAGCAACTGCATTCGTGTACATACAAAAAACGCTGCGTATAACTACGCAGCGTTTTGTTTTTAGCGGTTGTTATTGTATGCACCATGCATGACGGGACCGACAAATTCATTCAATTTCCAGCCGTGCTTAATTGCAGCAGACACGAAATCTTTTGCAGCAGATACAGCATCTTTTACAGATTTGCCATGTGCCAAATTCGCTGTTATTGCCGCAGCAAACGTACAGCCGGCGCCATGATTGTAATTTGTATTGATTTTATCACTTTCAAACAGCGTATACTCCTTGCCGTCGTAGAATAGGTCGGCTGCTTTCTCGTGTTCAAGATCACTGCCACCTTTGATGACGACATTTTTTGCGCCTAGTTCAATAATTTTGGCAGCTGCTTCTTTCATTCCGTGAACAGTCTTAATTCTCCCTGTACCAGCAAGCTGTCCTGCCTCAAACAAATTCGGTGTTGTAATGAGTGCACGCGGAATAAGCAATTCGCGCATAGCATCTGTATTCTCTGGCTGCAAGACTTCATCTTCACCTTTGCAAACCATGACCGGATCGATTACAACGTTCTTCAAGTTGTATTCGTCAATTTTCTTTGCACCAAGTTCGATGATCGGAACAGAACCGAGCATGCCTGTTTTCATGGCATCAATTCCGACAGAAAGAATCGTATTCAGCTGTTTTTCAACAATTTCCGTGTCAATTGGATAAACGCCATGGCTCCAGTTATTGGCGGGATCCATGGTTACAATGGATGTGAGGGCTGTCATGCCGTATACGCCATATTCCTGGAAAGTCTTCAAATCCGCTTGAATGCCTGCACCGCCGCTTGAATCGGAACCGGCGAGCGTCAATGTTTTTTTCATTTTTTTGAACCCTCCAGCTATAAAGTATTTTTTTTAGATTAACGTATTATGCCGATTCTGAAAAGTAAAATGCGTAAATTCGACAGCATTCCGAACATTCCATGCTTGCTCGCTTGCCGATATGACTGATAATTACGAATCTTAGTGTTGGTTTAGAGAATCGTACATGTTTGTCGGTAAGTGGGGAAATATGAGAAAAGAGTTTAAAACGAAAGGGAAATGAAGCTGTTTTTATAATGGATTGAATAGCCGGAATTTTCGTCCATTTTCCGTCACATTCTGTACACAAATTCATTAAAAAAAGCCGTCATTTAACCTTTCTATATTGTGTTTCAATGTGCACAGTTTTAAAATGTAAATTGTAATTGTGATAATCCTCACATTATTAATTGAGGGGATTACAAACGGCTGTTTGTCCAATTCAATCACCAGGAAACATACTGAAAGGGGTAGCCTAATGAGGAAGAAATGGTTTTTGGCTTTGCTTGGGGTTCTGATTGTACCAATGCTTTCAGGCTGTAATCTGCTTGTTCTGAATCCGCAAGGCCCAGCAGCAGCGACGCAAGCAAAGGTCATTATAACTTCAATTGTGACAATGGCATTTATTTTGCTCGTTGTATACTGTCTTTTTATTTTCATGCTTGTCAAATACCGGGCATCAAAACAGGAGCCTGGTTATAAGCCGCCTCATATTGAGGGGAGCAAGGTACTTGAGACAATCTGGATCGTTATTCCAGTTTTGATCGTTACATTCCTTTCCATCGTGACAATCAAGTCTACAAGTGATGTTGAGGCAACACCTAAGTCATTGAAGGATGAGAAGCCGCTCATCATCTATGCTGCTTCTTCTAACTGGAAATGGCATTTCAGTTATCCGGAAGAGGATATTGAAACAGTGAACTACGTCAATATCCCGACGAACCGTCCTGTTGAGTTCAAATTGTATTCCTTCAATACAATGACGAGCTTCTGGGTACCACAGCTTGCAGGTCAGAAGTACGCCATGGCGAACATGGTTAACACACTTCACCTTGCAGCGGACCATCCAGGTTCATACTTCGGCCGTAACTCCAACTTCAGTGGCGCAGGATTCGCTGAAATGGAATTCGAAGTACAGGCAATGAGCAAGAAAGATTATGCCAAGTGGGTATCTGACGTTCATGCCACAGCAAAACCTTTGAAAGAAAAAGAATTCAACAAGCTGCTTGAAGATGGACATCTTGGTCGTAAGACATACACTGGAACTCACCTTGGTTTCAACCCAGCGCCAATGAGTCACCAACATAGTGGTGGCCATGAGCAAGGTGATATGACAAAAGAAGAGATGAACCATCACAAGAACGATAAAGAGAAACATGAAGACATGCCAGGAATGGAGCACGGAGAGTAATTCTCTTTGCTCCGCATGACTTACAAAATATCAAGAAAAGAAGGGTTGCAACATGAAGGAGTACTTCTCCAGATTTGCGCTAGAGAATGGCGATGACCCAATGATCATCGGTTCGCAAATTGCGATTGCTGTAGTTTCGATTGCAATCATTGTCGGCCTTACGTACTTCAAGAAGTGGGGCTATCTGTGGCGCAACTGGCTCACTACAGTTGACCATAAGAAAATCGGTATCATGTATATCCTCGCAGCGCTGCTCATGCTCTTCCGTGGGGGAGCTGACGCAATACTAATGCGTGCACAAACAGCTGTTCCGAATAATGGATTGCTGGATGCGCAGCATTATAACGAAATTTTCACCACACACGGGGTTGTCATGATTTTGTTCATGGCGATGCCATTTATCATCGGTTTGATGAACGTTGTTACTCCTTTGCAGATTGGTGCAAGAGACGTCGCATTCCCGCGTTTGAACGCTATCAGTTTCTGGCTGTTCTTCTTCGGAGCGATGCTGTTTAACCTTTCATTCGTAATCGGTGGTTCACCTGATGCCGGCTGGACAGCCTACTTCCCGTTGGCGAGCAATGACTTCAGCCACACAGTAGGGATTAACTATTATGCAATTGCAATCCAGATTGCAGGTATCGGTACTCTGATGACAGGTATCAACTTCATTACGACAATCATGAAAATGCGTGCCCCTGGTATGACATTGATGAAGATGCCAATGTTTACTTGGTCTATCTTGATCACGAACTTGATTATCGTATTTGCATTCCCGGTACTTACAGTAGCGCTTGCACTCATGACCATGGACAGACTGTTCGGAACAAACTTCTTCTCTATTGCCAATGGCGGTATGGATATGCTTTGGGCGAACTTGTTCTGGGTATGGGGACATCCGGAAGTTTACATCGTTATTCTCCCGGCATTCGGTATCTATTCCGAAATCATCTCCACATTTGCACAGCGTAACTTGTACGGTTACAAATCAATGGTATTCAGTATGGTTGCCATCAGTGCCCTTTCATTCCTTGTATGGACGCACCACTTCTATACAATGGGTCACGGTGTAATGGTTAACGGAATCTTCTCTGTCACAACAATGGCGATAGCCGTGCCGACGGGGGTTAAGATATTCAACTGGCTGCTCACGCTTTACAAAGGAAGTATTAAATTTACAGTGCCGATGCTTTGGGCAATGGCATTTATTCCAATTTTCACAATCGGTGGTGTAACTGGTGTCATGCTTGCAATGGCAAGTGCCGACTATCAGTATCACAACACAATGTTCCTAGTAGCTCACTTCCACTATGTATTGATTCCAGGTACAGTGTTTGGTGTGCTTGCCGGCTTCACATTCTGGTGGCCAAAGATCTTCGGCTTCAGCCTTAATGAGAGAATTGGTAAATGGGCATTCTGGTTCATCGCTATTAGCTTTAACGTTGCCTTCTTCCCATTGTTCCTTTCTGGTTTGAATGGACAGGCACGTCGTATGTACACTTATTCCGAAGCTTCTGGATTCGGTATTTACAACTTGATTTCGTTCATCGGTGCAATCGGTCTTGCGATTGGATTCCTGTTGATTGTTTATCAAATCTACTGGAGCACTCGCTACGCACCACGTCATGTGGATGGAGATCCTTGGAATGCACGTTCGCTTGAATGGGCTACACATAGTCCAGTTCCGGAATACAACTTCGCAATTACGCCGACAGTTGATTCCATCGAAGCTTTCTGGGATAAGAAAGAGCATGGCAAAGAAATCTTCAAAGGCAAGATTGAAGAAATTCACATGCCAAATAACAGCGGCTTGCCAATCATCATGAGTGCGATCTTCTTCGTATTCGGCTTTGCGCTTGTCTTCTCAATGTGGATCGTCGCTATTGTGTCATTGATCGGTATCTTCGTATGTATGGCTTACCGTTCGTTTGAAATTGATCATGGTCACCATATCCCTGTCGAGAAGATTAAGGAAACTGAAAGAAAGAGCGGGGTGACTTTTAATGAAGATTGATCATTCAGTCCCTAAAGAGTATGCAACTGAGGAAAACAGACTGAAAATCTTCGGTTTCTGGATTTTCATCGGTGCTGAAGTTGCCTTGTTCGGAACGCTTTTTGCCACATTCTTCACCCTGGTGGACCATACAGCTACTGGTCCAACAGGGCATGAAATATTCGAACTGCCACCTGTTTTGATTGAAACGTTTGTCCTTTTGACATCAAGTTTCACAATTGGCCTTGCAGTTAACGCGATGCGTCTTGGTGCCAAGAAGGCGATGCTCGTATTCATGGGTATTACACTTCTTCTTGGTCTTGGGTTCTTGAGTGTTGAGATTTATGAATTTACAACATATGTTCATGAAGGAGCGAGCTTGCAGACAAGTGCCTTTACTTCTGCATTGCTCACATTGCTTGGAACGCACGGAGCACACGTTACACTAGGTTTCTTCTGGGGCTTGTTCATCATGATTCAAGTTGCTAGACGTGGCATTACACCAGAAACAGCGAATAAGTCCTTTATCTTCTCGTTGTACTGGCACTTCCTAGACGTTATCTGGATTTTCATCTTCAGTTTCGTCTACTTGAAAGGAATGATGTAAGATGACTTTTAAAGAACTGTTTCCAACGAAGCACCTTACAGGATTCATTTCTTCGCTAGTCCTTACAGGTGTTGCCCTTCTGGTATTGTACCTTGATGTCTCCATGAAGACAGGTGTCGTAATCCTTCTGATTACCGCATTCATGCAGGCTGGCATTCAGCTAGTCATGTTCATGCATGCTGGTGAATCTGAGGATGGTACAGCGATTTATACGCATACGTACTATGCAGTATTTATTGCGCTTGTCACTGTACTCGGTACATTGCTTACAATGGTCTGGGGTTACCAGTAAAAATAAATGCCCGTCAATCCATAAAAGGGATTGACGGGCATTTTATTTATTTAAATGGAATTGTCATCTTTTAGACGATGGTCAAGTTCCTGGTCATTTTCTTTCCTCTTTTTAGCCATTTCTTCTGATAGCCGATCACCGACCTGCACATCTTCCTTATCAACCCATTCGCCTGAAGCGGCTTTCTTCAAAGTACTGTCATCATGAGTAGAAACTTGGTTGTTTGCTGTTTCATAGTTGGTTGTAAGCCTGTGATCAAGTTCTTCGCCTTGTTTGTTTTTATTGACCATCTCTTCAGAAATACGATCCCCAGCTTGGACATTTCGCTTATCGACCCATTCACCAGCCGCTGCCTTTTTCAAGTTGCTGTCATCGCGAGTTGAGAGATTGCGTCCTGTTTCAGTATTTGTCGTCAGTCTATGATCAAGTTCTTCGCCTTGTTTGTTTTTATTGATCATCTCTTCAGAAATACGATCTCCAGCTTGAACGTTCTGCTTGTCGACCCATTCGCCTGCAGCGGCCTTTCTTAATGTATCATTGGCTGGATTTGTATTAATATCGGCTCTGGTTTCGGCTGTGCTCGTGGTCAATCTATGGTCTAAATCTGCATGGTGATTTCTGTCTGATTCAATTACTTTTCGAGATATATCGTCTCCAGTATTTACTTTATTCACTGGAACTCGCTCACCTGAAGCAGCCCTTTCAAGTGTATCCTTATTGCTTTTCACAAGATGCGGACGAGTAGTGCCATTGTTTAAATCAAGATTTTCATGATTTAAAGCAGTAGCTGGCTCAGCTCCTACGTTCGTTTTAAAGTAGTCCTCATCAGAACGGTACGGAGAAACTCCCAGCTCCTTATTAAGGTGCTTATTGTTCTTTCCAGCATGATTTCGCATATCAAGCTCTCTGTCAATGAAGAGAAGCATGCCGCCTTTTTTGGCTTCAGCATAATAGCGGTTCGCTTGTTCCTGAGAATAGCCCATTTTTTCAAAAGCACCTGTTACAGGCTCTTCTCCCATGATGAAATGTTTAACCTTTTCAAGCCAGTTTTCATCTCCTGCTGATTCTACTTCAGCATCTGTACGACCGCGGATCATACGGATATCTTGTTCATCATTTGTAACAACATACATGTCTTTCTCTGTGTGACCTTGTTTCTTCAATGCATCCATTGCTTCAAGCAATTCTCTTTGACTATAGAAAGTTCCCATATATTTTTTGTCTGGTGTTGCCATGTCAAAAGATGCCTCCTTTAAGAATATTGGTCCTTGAATATTTCCCGTATGCACTGACTTTCAAACGGAAGTCCGCATTGGAGCAGTATAGGAGTCGACAATAATCGGCAAACTATAAAGGATCAGCGTATGGGAGGAGGAAGCGAATTTGAGCAAACAGGATCGATTCAACAACCAGTTCAAAGAGCGCGAGAACAGTGGCGAAAAGCGTAATGGACGAAAGGCGCAATATAAAAATCATAATGCAGAAGGCGGCAACACGCCGAACGAATATATAAGCAGAAAAGAAGATTAAAAAAACGGCCCTGTATGCTTTCGAAACATACAGGGCCGTTTTTTTAAACTATTGTGCTTTTGCATGATTGTGCACTTTTCCCGGCTTGGCAGCACCAAGTCCTGCATAGAAGAACACGAGAATATTGACAAGCAGCATGATAATGGGGACTGTCCAATTGTGTGTAAGGTCATGGAGAGCGCCGAAAAGAACTGGTCCGAGAGAAGCGAGCAAGTAACCGAATGATTGTGCCATTCCGGAAAGCTCTGCCGATTCACCACTATTATCCGTACGCAGTGTAAAGAACATCATGGAAAGACTGAAAGCACTACCGCTTGCAATCCCAATGAAGATAACACAGATTATAGTTAGCACCTGATTCGTAAACAGCAGTCCACCGATTCCACAAAAATAAAAAGCAGCTGTAATGATCGCTAGAGGCTGTTGGTTCTTCATCCGATCAGCAATGACAGGAATGAAAAAGGTGACGGGAATCAATGCGAACTGCATGAGAGAAAGCATCCAGCCAGCTGCATTATTACTATAACCACGTAACTGCAACAATTCAGGAAGCCATGTCATCATTGTATAGAAGATGAGAGACTGAGCTCCCATGAAAATTGTCACTTTCCATGCAAGAGGCGATTTCCAAATGCTTTCACTTTCAAACGCTGCATCCTTCCAATTACGTGGCTTCGGTGCTTTGACGAGTTGAGGAATCCAAATGATAATCGCAATTACAGCGAGTAAGACCCAAAAAACGAGAGCGCCTTTCCAGCCAAACCCATGCCATTCAGATAGCGGTACACTAATTCCGGACGACAAGGCTCCGAAAAGATTCATGGCTACAGAATAGATTCCGGTCATGATGCCGACACCACGCGGGAATTTTGTTTTAATAAAGCTAGGCAATAGGACATTACTGACTGCTATGGCACAGCCAATAAGAATCGTACCTGCGAACAAAAGAGTAATGCCGTTCAATGAACGAAGAATCATACCCGCGGCGAGGAGGAATAAGGAAAGGAAGATTGCCTGCTCCATGCCCCGTTTCTTAGCGAGTTTCGGTGCGAGAGGGGATATTAGGGCAAAAGCAAGCAGGGGAACAGTTGTGATTGTACCAGCTATAGCATTTGAAAGATGAAGATCGGTGCGAATATTGGCGATTAGCGGTCCGACAGCTGTGAGGGGAGCACGCAGATTGGCTCCGATGAAGATAATTCCAAGCAGAAGCAATATTGTATTCATAACAGTTTTTCTTTTAAATGAAGCACGATACAATTCCACAGTAGGACCTCCGTTCTCATGATGTATTAATCCCTGCTTTTAGTATTACCCATTAATTGTGACAAAAAAGCAACAATCCCCATTAGAAAAGGATACCACTCTGATTAAAAGCCTGTAAAGAATTGGGGCTTGAAAGAACTTGAAAAAAGTCTAGCAAACGAATCTGGAATATCCACTTTAGAAACTACTGTGTAAAAATGGGGGGAATTCCCTTTTTTTTAAAGGTTCGATTACAATTTGCGGAAGGGTTAATTTCTATAGTCCGGGCGGGTTAGTTGTTGTGCAGGTTTTTTTGTAACGAAGTTAAATGGGAAAGTAAATAAAAAATATTAAATCTCAAAAGGCCTCGTTCATAAATGACGAGACCTGAAGGTTGTTGAAAATACATTTATTTAGCTGTTGAATGTTCCAAAACCGGCCTATCTCCAATTGGCTGAATGTCACGATTGTTGTCATTGTAATAAGTACCGAATTTTTTAATTTGTGCAGCCGAAACTTCTACTGGTTGGTTCAATACATACCACTCTACATTTTCACTTAATGGAGGTGTCGTTAATGAACCTAGATAATGATAATAGTCTTGTTGATTATTTGGCAGCATTTCTGCAATATTAACTTTCTCCGTCTTCTCGACCTTTTTGCCTTTTTTAATGTTTTTCAATATATCTCCAAAAGCTTTGTTTTCTTTACCTTCTTTAAAGAAGACACCGATAACTGCTAGACGACCATTTGTAGATTGATGTACAAAATGGGCTTCTAAAGGAAAATGCTTTCCTTCTAATGTGTGTTCACTTTCAGCGTGAAAATGCACTTGTTTAAAATCGAAAGTGCGTCCGTTAATCTTGGCTGCTCCCTTACCGCCAACTTGTATGCTATGTCCATTATCTTCTATGTAGGATACAACCGGGTCAAACTGTAACTTCAATTTCCCTTGTTCTGTCATTTTTTGCACGGTCTTGGAACGTAAGTCGATGGGAGATTGCATCTTACCTGAATCCATCGGCCACTTTTTCTGTTCTTCATAGTTCCAGTTGTCGTCTTCTTCAATTTTTTTTCCTTTGGCAGTTTCCTCTTTATTTTGCTTTTCTTTCGTTGGTTCAGCAGATCCACATGCAGATACAGTTAACACGGTAGCTAAACAAAGCAAAGCAATAACGCATTTCCGAAAGCTTGATAGAATCATTTGATATTCCTCCTAAGAATTGTTTTCTCGTTCATCTTAGCATAATTTACCAAAACAATTAACTAAAGTTATACAAAAATATGCATAACTATTAATATTTGTTCCTACACAGAAATGCTGCCGGAATTATATGATTTCGACGGTTTTTCTAATTATTTCATAGATTTCTGCATGCATTTCAATCTGATAAACTATTATAGTGAATAGGCATGATTGTGTCTGGTCTAGAAAGGATTTGTTTTAATGCATACTAAAGATAGCTTAGAAGAAATTACTCCAACGTACGACCCTTGGGAAGCTTATATGGATGTTGAAGAGTTTGGAAAGATGACGCTGACGAATGTAGAGTTTACAACGACAACACTTTGCAATATGCGCTGTGCTCACTGTGCAGTAGGATACACGCTACAAATGAAAGATCCGGATGCTTTGCCAATAGAGCTTATGATAAAAAGGCTTAACGAAATCCCTCATTTGCGCACACTCTCTATTACAGGGGGAGAGCCAATGATGTCAAAGAAGTCTGTACGTGAATATGTAGTACCTTTGCTACAATATGCTCATGAGCGCGGTGTGCGGACCCAAATTAATTCAAATCTCACTTTGCCATATAGCCGCTATGAAGAGATTATTCCGTACTTGGATGTCCTTCATATTTCTCATAACTGGGGGACAGAAGAAGAGTTTGCCGAGATTGGTTTTGCACGCATGGAAAAGAAGCCTACGGAAGAAAACAGGAAGAAATTCTTTGAGCGGATGGTGGAAAACTCACAGCGACTTTCTGCAGAAGGTGTGATGGTCTCTGCTGAAACAATGCTTAATCGGCGTACTTTCCCGTACTTGGAGAAAATACATCGGCACGTATTGGAAATGGGGTGCAGACGGCATGAAATCCATCCAATGTATCCGGTAGATTTCGCCAGCGCTCTTGAAACGTTAAGTTTGGAAGACATGAGGACAGCCATCACACGTCTGCTTGATGAAAGAGATGAATCGACATGGATGCTTTTTGGTACCTTGCCTTTTTATCCTTGCAGTGGTGCTTCTGAAGATCTTTCTTTGCTGCAGCGTCTGTATAAAGAGAAAAATGTTACAGTTCGCAATGACCCTGATGGCCGTTCACGATTAAATGTAAATATTTTTAATGGAGATATCATCGTCACAGATTTTGGTGATGATGGACCGGCGCTTGGCAATATTCAGGATACGAAGCTTCAGACTGCCTATGAACGGTGGATGGATTCTGCTACAGCCAAGTCAATTAACTGTCATTGTCCGGCAGTCAAATGTCTTGGGCCGAATATTCTGGTGAAAAATACATATTATCAGGATACTGATTTTACAAAACGAAAATCCAATCTTTCATTATAATGAAAAAATCCCTGCACAATACTGTACAGGGATTTTTCTTACTATCTGTGCTGAATAAGATCGATGACTCCTAGGACTACATGCCCCAGCCCAAAGCCGACAAGTGTATCAGCGACCATATGGTTTGAATCGTCTTTCTGCTTCATCAGATAGCCTGTTGCGGTAACAGCTGAACCTAGTGCAGTCGGGATGACACCTTCACGAATAATCATGATTGAACCACTCCACTTCCCGGTTATTTGTTATATTGCAACATGAATAGCTTGCACAAAAAAATAACATTCATACACCTGGGTTTTATTCAACAAAAGAGGCGTGTATGTTCTTGGGTTCAGTTTCCAAATAGCTCTTAATTAGACCTTTTTTTCTAATCAAATCTTTTGGTAAGATGCGTTGCCTTAGTGCGAAAGGTGTTTCTGTCTTAAAGGGGAAAGGTGACAACTTGACCTTGTTATCATCAATCCATTCCAAATTGAATTTATTATGATCAAGTATTTTTAAGTCACCAGGAATTGGAATGCCATCTTTGAACAAAGGATGTTCCTCTTCTTTACTTGTTCCTGGTTCATTCAGACAAACAAATAGTGAAAAATTGTCACATATAGCTAACAGGGCATAATGATATTCGAATAATTCCGCAACGAATCCTTCAATTTCTTTAGCGAGACGTTCACGCCGTTCTAGCTCATTATTGATAAATGTCTTCGCTTCCTCATACTCGGAGTCTCCAATTACAAGATGAGAGTAATGCCTGCTCGCAAGCATGCCTGCATACGGGTTCAAATTTTCGAGCTCATCAATACCGTTCTTATAAAAAACAAGTTTCGGAATGGAAGGGAAATCCATGAAATTGTAGGGTGCGTTTGTTTCATCGTTCCAAAATGGCATTTTGTCGAATTCTTTCCATCCAAAATCGTGGTTTGTAATAGCATATCGGATAGCGTCGGTGAATTGATCACCCCGCAGTAATTCATCCTTCCAATTGGCAAAACAGTCCCCGGAAATGACTGAGTGATCTGCTTGCTCAATCATAACGTATTCGTTTTCACGTTCTCTAATAATCATGAATCAATGCCTCCTAGCAGAAATCCTATTGCCTTATATTACCCGTAACAATGATTTACTAAAGGTGATTGACTAAATAAATTAGAATCTATTGACAATTCGTTTTCCTTCGGTTAGGATTGTAAACAATATTCAGAAGTCAACGGCTGTGACAAGGACCAGGCTGGAGCTTACGATCTTACAGAGACAATACGGTGCTGAGAGTATTGGATCGCCTCCTGCCAACTCCCCTTGTAGCCGGTTTCCTGAAATTTTAAGTAAGGAAACCCGCACACCCTGCGTTATGAGGGTATTAATGAAGACTCTTCGCTGATTATGTCCTTATTTGGATTTATTCATGTACAGAGTGAATTAGGGTGGTACCGCGTCAGAAGCAAACTCCTGTCGCCCCTTGCTTATTTGCAAGTGGCGACAGGAGTTTGCTTTTTTGTCTGTCATAAAAAATATAGAGAGGGGATGGCAATATGAGAAAAGTGGATATTTTTGAAACAACTTTACGTGATGGCGAGCAATCACCGGGGGTTCATTTGACACTGGAAGAGAAAGTGGAGATTGCGAAGCAGCTGGAGAATCTTGGTGTTGACCGGATAGAAGCAGGGTTTCCAATTGCGTCACCTGGAGAAGTGAAAAATGTGCAGGCCATTGCAAGAGCAGTTCGCAATACGAGCATTGCTGCCTTGTCAAGGGCCCGCCAGAAGGATATTGATGCTGCGCTTGAAGCATTGCAAGGTGCTGCAACACCTTGCTTGCATATTGTTCTTGCGACATCACCAATACATCGCAAATATAAACTAAAGATGTCCAAAGCGCAAGTTGTCGAAGCCGCTGTGGATGCAATCCGCTATGGAAAACGAAAATGCACAGAGCTTGAGTTTTCTCTTGAAGATGCAAGCCGTACGGAGCCTGAATTTATGTACGAAGTGGTGGAAGAGGCGATAAAAGCTGGAGCAACAGTAATTAACTTGCCAGACACTGTTGGATTTGCCACTCCAGAAACGTTTGGCGACATGTTCCGTGGAGTGAGAGAACATGTTCCTGCGGCAGATCGTATTAAATTAAGTACGCACTGTCATAACGACTTGGGCATGGCTACAGCAAATACTCTTGCTGCTATACGTGGAGGAGTCGACCAGATTGAAGGAACAATCAATGGCATTGGCGAACGTGCGGGCAATACAGCAATAGAAGAAGTTGCACTTGCTTTGGCCACAAGGCCTGATGTGTATGGGGCAGAGACAAATATAAATTTTGAAGAAATTTACCGTACAAGCGCAATGGTACGTGAGATGACCGGGGTTGTCGTCCAGCCGAATAAGGCAATTGTCGGCTCAAATGCTTTTGCTCATGAATCTGGGATTCACCAGGACGGAATGCTTAAGAATCCAGCAACATATGAAATCATTCGACCAGAGACAATTGGTGCACCTGGGACTTCCATGGTATTAGGGAAACACTCCGGTCGACATGCATTGAACAAAAAGTTGGAGCAGCTCGGGTGTGAAGTCGGTGAGGAACAGCTTGCTCGCATCTTTGAAAACTTTAAAAAGGAAATTGATAAGAAGAAGCATTTGACTGATGAAGAGTTGAGGGATTTGGCTGTTTATGGAACACCATGGTTCGCTTAATAAAAAAGGGATGCTCACGTGTTTGTAACGTGAGCATCCTTCTTACGTTAATGGAACATTGTTGGAAATAGTCCGTGAATACCTTCTGCAATCATTTGAATTGCCATGACGGCAAGTATAAGACCCATAAGGCGGGAAATGACATTCAAACCGCTCTTGCCAAGACGCTTCAAGATGATACTGGAGTAACTGAACAAAATGAATGTCGCGGCCAATATAATTGTATAGCTGATAAAAATGCCAAACATTGCACTTGGAGTGTTTGCTGAATGAGACATCACAGTAGCGATCGTCCCAGGACCAGCAATAATTGGGAGTGCGAGCGGTGTGACCGAGATATCATCTTTTTGCTGGGCTTCTGCACGTTCATCACCATGAGGGTGCTGAGCACCTGTTGGCTTTGCGTGAAGTAGGCCATAGGCAATTCCGAAAATGAGTATGCCGCCTGCAATTCTGAAAGCATGAATTGTAATTCCGAATGTTGAGAAAATAATTTTGCCGACAAGCAGGAATACAGTCAGGATAATGAGTGAGATAAAGGTAGCCTTGCGCGCAGCAGCTTTTCTCTCTTTATCTGTATAATCACTTGTCAGTGAGATGAAAATTGGAATATTCCCGAGCGGGTTCATGACCGCAAAAAGGGAAACTGTCAATTTAATGATTAATCCGATCATGGGCAACACCTGTCTTTGTTTTTTGTTAGAAGTGTTCCCGGCATGCCGAAAAGAAAACCATTCATATTACGTGAAGTACTCAATACGAGCTTCGGGGAAGAGCTTATTGATATAACCGCCAAGTGTATCTTTAATATCCTCCTGCTGATCATCCTGGTATACATATTTGCCAATCCCATAACGTCCCCATTTCCACTTGCGCTTAGTTTCGTCAAGCTCAAGCTTCGTCATCGGGTAGTTCTCCTGTATAACACGCTTAGCAGGTTTTGTGAAACGATGTTGGATCATTTCAAACGTAAGGTCCTTACGGGCAAAGGCAGGGAGTTCAGCTTCAAGACGTTCGAACATTTCCTTATATCCTTCTTGCCAGCCATCATGCAAATAAATCGGTGCGACTATGAAGCCGAGCGGATAGCCTGCCTCTGCAACTTTTACCGCAGCTTCAATTCTTTCCTTCAAACGAGAAGTTCCCGGTTCAAAATATTTGATGATGTAGTCATCGTTGATGCTGAAGCGGAAACGGGTACGACCTTTATGCTCTGCATCAAGCAAGTGGTCGACATGAGCGAACTTCGTCACAAAACGAAGCTGGCCGTATTTAGATTTCCCGAAATGTTCAATAGCGTGCTTCAATGTATGTGTTAGATGATCTACACCGACGATGTCAGAAGTACAAGATGCCTCAAAGCGAGTCATTTCAGGAGCGCGCTCCTCCATATACTGATCTGCCGCATCGAAGATCTCTTCGACATTTACATATGTACGAATATATGGCTTGGAGCCCATTGTTGTCTGGAGGTAGCAATAATGGCAATGTCCCATGCAGCCAGTTGCGAAAGGGATTGCATACTCTGCGGATGGTTTGGATGTATCGAATTTCAATGTCTTTCTTAAACCTATGACTAAGGTCGATTTTGCCATGCGATATTTCTGGAAGTGATTATCACCGGGCAGATTGCGAATTTGATTATGGGATGTTGTCTGTCGAATTTCGATACCCATATCGGTGAATTTATTGACCAGTTTTTTCCCGAGCGGGTATTCAAGTGCTTTTGGCTCTACATAGACGAGCTGGGGGACGAATGGCTTAACCATAGAAATCCTCCCTGTCCTCGGCAAGGCCAAACGCGTCCTGGTATGCAGCTTCAGCTTCGGCTTCTGTCGGATAAATCGCGAATTCGTCAGTCAGTGGATAATACGTTTCGTATAGAAACAGTGCGAGGCCGTCCGGATTACTTGGATCTTGAACAACAGCAGCGTGTTGAACATTTGCGACATCCTGGGCGTGGGGATTCCGAATAATGCAATAAACGATATCTCCCGGATTGTATTGTTCATGGATGGACATATCTTCACCTTGCTTTCATTATGATACTCTTAAGCATTGCCGGATTGTCTGCTTTTCATAACAGTGTTGAGTTTGTATAATGAAAGGATGAAAGCGGGGGGAACATGAAGAGAATCTTATTTATCATCGCGGCCATCGCTATTTGCGTCGGAATTTTCCTTGTGACAAAGTCGCCTGCTGCGACTGGCGGAAATACATATGAGTGGATTGCCCATAAGCTTCCTGTCACAGCAGATCAAGTCCCTTGGGTGAACTATTTCTTCAGGAAGGGGATGCATTTGCTCTCTTTCAGCTCACTTGCAGTCCTGCTAGCGCTGTTCCTGCCGAAGCGGCCATATCTTTTTGCATGGCTCTTTGTAACTGCATATGCAGCAACAGATGAGTGGCATCAGCTTCATGTGCCGGGACGGACGGGGTCTATAGCGGATGTAATGCTTGACTCTTGCGGAGCCTTGATTGGACTTGGGTTACTTTACTTAATTAAGAGGAAAAGAGGCATCCGCCATTAAGACGGATGCCTCTTTTCGAATTATAACAACTATATAAGGTCCTTGAAGTGAAGACGCTTGTCCAACGCATACATAATTGGAATGCCGATTGCCATAACGATGAATTCCCCTGCCGCGAGAATACCCCAAAGTGGCATGAAAGCATCATTTGCAACGTTATGCATATTGACAAGAACGATTTCCCAGGCAATGATGACCATTGTAGCTGTGAAAATTAGTGTATTCACAGTCATCAGTTGCAGTTTGTTCTTAATGAAAAGACCTATGAGCATTGTAAGAGCTAGAGCGATAATGGATTGGCCCACTCCAAAGAAAAGGTCCAGTACACCGTTCGGCGAAAATAGATTCGTGATGAAAACACCGATGACTATACCATAGAAGTATTTATTATTATAGACAATGAGCAAGTTAAGCATTTCTGGAATCCTTAACTGTACAGGCCCATATGCAAGTGGTTGAATCATAAAAGAAACGGCAATATAAAGAGCTGCGAGCAGTCCATTTGCAACAAGTGTTCTAGTATTCATTTGAATTTCTCTCCTTAGTTTTTTATCGTGGGATGGTTTCGAACCACGTTTGTGCAACTCTCATATTATATAGAGGACTGGAAAGAAAGGCAATATGAACATGATGGGGTTGCCTGCGTATTGTAATTACAGAATGCAATATGGAGGGATGAATTTGGACCACTCATCAATTTGCAGGAAGTTCGGTGAAGTCTTCGGAGCGAAAGCGAAGTATGAAAAAGGTGTTTGTATGGTTCAATTGGTACGGAATTTTGATGTTCATTTAATGGGAAAGAAAAGCAATTCGGCAAAGGGAAACGCAGTGTTTTTTGAATCATTGGATGAGAAGGGGGATGCACTTAATCTCTCTGAAACGGTTATCGAGGAGCGGGAGTTGCCAGCTTTTACTCAGGCAATAACTAAACAAGGGCTGATCATTGGTGCTATACACAATCATTGGATTTATGACAATCCAAAACTTATGTATGTTCATGTTCAATCTGTTGAACCGCCACTTAAGTTTGCAAGAAAAATGGCATATGCTTTTTCTAAACTTGCAAGCAAGCCGATGCCAAAATGATTAGAACCGGCGTGCTTTTCGCTTTTCATTAGGCATACCGGTTCATTCAATCTATAGATGCATCTTTAGAAAATCAAGCACTTCAATGAATGTTTCTTTAACTTCTGGCTTGTCCATCTCAAGGTCGAATTGATGGGCGCCATCTGGAATTGTAATCAAACTGCTGTCAACGCCGAGTTCTTGAAGTTTCTCATTCATGTTAACTGATTCGGAATACGGTACATCGTCATCAGCATCTCCATGCAGGAGCAGTGTAGGCGGGTAAGAAGTATCTGCAAGATCTATTGGACAGTATTGTTTCAAGCGATTCATTTCAAGAATTGGGCTCATACCGGTCACGTAGTCGAGCCATTTGCCTTGTTGCCGGCAGAATAGATAGATGCCATAGCGCTTTTCTATCGGAGCCTCCGAAATTGGTTGATTTCCAATTAATTGGCGAGCAAGAGGTTCGGGGACCTTTTTGTCCTTATTGAAATAACGGCTTGGCATACGGTACCAGCCACCAAGAATATTGCCGTAGCCATAGAATGAAATAATCGCTTTCGGCTTTACGGGAAACGTGCCGCTTAGTAAAGAAAGGTAGCCACCTGCAGAACTGCCGATTACAGCAACGCGTTCACGGTCGTAGTTCATTTCAGCCGGAGCATCTTCTTGAACCCAACGCATACAGTCGGCAAGATCTGTTGCAATTTCTGGCAACTTTGTTTCGGGAGCAAGTCGATAATTGATCGAGAATACATTATATCCGGCTTCATTATATAGATGAAGTTGTTCATTATTCAGATCTTTCTTTGATCCCCAAATTAGTCCGCCTCCATGAATATATATGAGGAGTGGGGCATTTTTTGATCTGGCAGGATAAAAGTCTCCAGTAATTTCAAAACCGGAGTTCGTCTTATAAGTAAATGTTTCCATATTATAATAGACCCCTTTTAATAATCATTAAGATACCAATAATATTGTTGATAAGTATAATTATACAGGTAATTTAATGACTTCACAAAAAGTCCAAAAATCCTTTAAGCCTTTACTTATAGCCAGTCGGAAAAGGATAAAGACGGAAAGTTCATGTTTTAATAAAAAAGACTGTTGTCAAAACAAGGTTTAAACACATATAATACCGTTATTAAGAAATATGACACTATATCACTTTCGATCTACTATAATATCCCCTAATACCACATCTACCCGTCATTTTTCCAATTCAAACTAATTTATTGAAGAAAGAATGATGATAGTTGAGTAAAAGAATTGAAAAAAAGAGAATCCGAAAGCTTATCGAAAATACTATTAAGACAGTTCAAATGAAAGTTCCAACAGGGATACAGAGAACGGGCGTTAACATGAGCTATGATTATATTGAGGATCGTGTTTATGTTGATTGCGAACGCGTTACCAAGGCGCATTCAGAAATGAAAGCCCCTGTACTTCTTGAGGAATATATAAAAACACTTACTATTCATGAGCTCGGCCACGCGATAGATCGTGATTCGCTGTTGTCCTCCATGAACAGAATGATTGAGATTGCCAAGCTGAAGAGAAAACATGCTTTTATTGAACGGCGCGAAAAGCTTGAACTTTTTTCCGTTGATATTGAAGCTCATGAAATGGACATTGAATTCGAAAAAACGGCTTGGAACAATGCACGCCTATTAAATAAGAAGTATCACGTTGTAAGTGAGGAAGTTTTTGATCAGATTGAGGCTCACAGTATGTCCAGCTACATGAATTTTTACGAGAAGGATCTAATTACGTATAAGAGACTTGTCGCTGCAGAAAGAATGAAAGAAAGACCAATAGAAACAATTGAAATAACAGGGCAAATTCCAGTATGAAGCATATGCATCTTACTGGAATTTGCTTTTTTTCTACATCTTTTTCAGAAATTGACGATAATAGTAAAAACAATGTAAATAAGGAGGAAAATCTTTGGGTAAGTCTGTTGGTAAGAAACTTGGTATTATATTTGCTGTTTTCATGATTGTCATTTTACTGATCAGCGTTGTCGGAATCATCAGCACATATAAGCTGAACAGCAACGCCAGGGAAATGAGCGAGAAAGTGTTGCCAAAACTTCAGCTTGCAGAGAATCTGGAAAAGAAAGCAAGTGACATGCTATCTCTTGTACAGCGTCATATTCTCTCAAAAGATGCTGAATTTGAACAGAAGTACGAGGCACAGATTGATGAAACGGTAAATGATTTGGATAAAACTTTTACAGATTATAGCAGACTCGTTTCAACTGATAAAGAAAGAACATTGCTTCAGGATGCTGAGAAATCGTGGAATGAGTATCAGAATCAAATTGGTTCTATAATTGAAAAAAGCCGTGCTGATAATGACAAGCTGGCAATAGAGCAGAACTATGATGCAGCAGTACTACTTGATAATCTGGAAGCATCCGTAGGAGAATTGAGCAAACTTCATCAGAAAGATACTGATGATGCAGCTGCCGAAGGGGATGCTATTTATAGAATAGTACTATGGATACTAGGTGTGAGTGCAATTGTCGGTCTTAGCATAGCGATCATTATGACACGTTTCCTCCGCAATACGATTCAAAAGCCGATCGTTATCCTATCTGACAGATTTCAAAGTATGGCACAGGGCGACCTTTCTGTTGAACCGGTTAAGATTGTTACAAAAGATGAAATTGGCAATTTAGGTGAGCATTTTAACTATATGCTTGATCGGTGGAGATATCTGATTCATTCCTTGCATGTTCATATCGAAACAGTTGCCTCAACATCAGTTGAACTTACTACAAGCGCTGAAGAAACAAGCAAAGCGGCAGAGCAAATTGCTGAGTCGATATCCTCTGTCTCGGAAGACGCATCCGAACAGATGACGAGTGCACGGACGAGTCATTCCATTATTGAAGATATCGCAAAAGGGATGGAGCAGACTGCCTCTTCCATACATTCCGTATCAGAACTGTCCAATTCAGCGACGGAGTTCACCAATACTGGTAAAAAACTTATGGACGACACGATTGAAAAGATGTCCGAAGTTCAGCATTCAACTGAAACGACATCTAGCGTTGTACATTCGCTAAGCAGCAAGTCACAAGAAATCAGCACAATCGTCTCGCTGATTACGAATATTGCCAACCAGACGAATCTCCTTGCACTAAATGCATCCATTGAAGCAGCAAGAGCGGGAGAGCAAGGCAAAGGCTTTGCAGTTGTAGCCGGGGAAGTCGGAAAACTTGCTGAAGAGTCCGGAAAAGCAGCTCATCACATTAGTGAATTGATTGAATCAATTCAAAAAGAAGTTGAGGAAGCTATAGATGCAATGGATATTTCCAAAGGCTTCGTTGATGAAGGACTAACACTAATGAAGGAATCTGGTGAGCGATTCTTTGAGATATCGGGGAAAGTAGATACAGTATCTGAAGAAGCGGGAGAAATATCTACTATTGCAGTACAAATTAACAATAGTACGCAAAATGTTAAACAGCTTGTGGATGAGTTTGTTAAAATGTCTGAAAACACAGATGAACAAGCACAGTCTGTTGCAGCGGCTGTTGAAGAACAGAATGCAACAATGCATGAAATGGCCTCTGGATCCGCCAAATTGCAATCCATGTCTGAAGAATTAAAGAATCTAATCGACGAATTTAAGCTCGATTAATACAAAAAACCCCGAACTTCTACAGAAGTCGGGGTTTTTCACATGTTGTTCATAAAGTTGCTCACATCTTATTAACAAGCTGTGTACTGATATATAAGGTCTAAAGTAAGTTATCAACATTATCCACAGACATATCAACAATTTTCCACACTTTTATGAACATTCACTCTGGATATATGGCTATTGTGGATATTTTTTTGTATGAATTAGTTGAAACGACTCAGACGCTGTTCGACTTCATTCACAACATCGTCGACAGATTTCCCGTGAGCGATTACAAACGGCACTTCTGAATCTCCTTCATCAAACTCATTCATATGACGGACGACACCGAGGTCCACATTTTTAATTTCATTATTATCAATGAACATTTTTACTTCATGACCCTTTTCCTCAAGGGCTTTCTGAATATCATCGAACGGTTCTTCAACAGCGATTTTAGCCATTTCACATACCTCCTATAAGTTTTGTGCACAGTTATTCTTCCCTTTTTGTGCGGAAAAAAACATCAGCTTTTCAAGTGTAAATTTTTAAAGAGTGGGAACATTATTTATGTGTGAGTGCTGCATTCCACCTTTTGTTGAGAGAAGAGCAGAAAATGCATTCTTTCAAATTTTGTTATACAATAGATAGGTAATGTTGCGAATTGCCGGAATAAAGTTCGGCCCAGCATTAAAAATCTATTGTAAAGCATCGGCTTTGAAAGGGTGGAGTTTAGGAATGGCATACACTTTGGAAGAATTGAATCAGAAAGATCAGCAAGGATTCGTTGATGCAATCGGCTCAATTTGGGAGCACTCTCCTTGGGTTTCAGAACAAGCTTGGGGCAAGCGTCCATTCTCTTCTGTAGATGAGTTGTTCAACGCAATGGAAACAGAAGTAGATGAAGCTCCGATGCAGAAGAAACTTGATCTATTGAACGCTCACCCAGACTTGGGTGGTAGAGTAAAAATGACAGACGAATCTGTGCAGGAACAAAAAGGTGCAGGCCTTGACCAGTTGTCTCCGGAAGAGCATGCAGAGTTCCTTGATTTGAATAAGCAGTACACAGAAAAGTTCGGCTTCCCGTTCATCATTGCAGTTAAAGGACACAACAAAGATAGCATCAAAGCTGCTATGCAAGAGCGTGTCAAAAATGACCGTGACACTGAACTAGAAACTGCACTGAAGGAAATCTACAAAATAGCTCGTTTCCGTTTGGACGATCTGGTTGAAGCTGCATAAGCAAATTTATTTGCAAAAAATCCATAATCCCTGATTTCAGAGAGTATGGATTTTTTATATGCAAACCGGTATTGCCGGAAAACAATCAGGAGGTTGATCATCATGTCAAACAGCAAACGCCCAATTCAGCATTATGGTAAGAAAGATGTGTTCGTATATCGCACTTATGCGAAACCGCTCACTGTAGATAAGATTCCGGAATCTGATTTTACAAAGAGAAACAACACACTGCTTGGAATTGACATTCAAGTAGCTTTACACGGTGAAGCTTTCTTAAAGAACTATACTGATGGCGACAACACAGATCTTATTGCAACAGACTCGATGAGAAACTTTATTGAATTGCATGCGGCAAAACTTGAGTATTCAACTATTGATGGCTTTCTTACAGAAGTGGCGAAACGCTTCCTTGAAAAGTATCCGCAGATTGAGCAGGTGGATATGGCCGGCCAATCAGTGAACTTTGGTGAAGTAGCGGTTGATCAAAACGGGACGATTAAGGATAGCGGAATTATTTTCCGTCCGGTGAAGACCGAACGCCCACGTGCCGCAGTTTCTGTAGTGCGTAAAGGTAGCGGAACAGAGATCATCAACTATACTTCAGGTATTCAGGACATTCATATGATGAAAATTACAGGAAACTCCTTCTATGGCTTTGTACAAGATGAGTATACTCGTCTTCCTGAGAAGAAAGACCGTAACTTGTTCATCTATGTTGATATGGACTGGACGTATAATAACCCAGAAGATGGAGCAGTTGAAGGATCAGCCAAATATGTACCAGCTGAACAAGTTCGTGATATTGCAGCGAAGATTTTCTTCGAGCTGCAAAACAACTCAATTCAGCATCTTGTTTATCATATTGGCCTAAAGGTGCTGGAACGATTCCCTCAATTGAAAGATGTAAGCTTCTTTACGAACAACCGTACTTGGACAGAAGTTGCGGATGCAGAGCAAGGTAAAGGTAAAGTATATACTGAACCTACACTTCCGTATGGATTCCAGGCGTTCACAGTTACACGTGATGATTTGAAGTAATTGCGTGTGAAGCAGCATTCCTTTAAAGGAATGCTGCTTTTTTTTGTGCAAACTAAACAAAAGCTTGTGCAAAATGCATGTATGATACAAGTTTTTTGGCCAGATTAGACAAGGCTTTATATATTTTTTGTGTTTAAGTTCAATGACACTTATTTCTGGCAGTTATAAAATGTAACTACATTGATCCGACAGACTTCGACAAAATTCTTGGAGCCCAGCCGAACCGATGTAAATACTATAATTTATTTACAATAGGGGGATAACATAATGCCAAGCACAGCTAATTTGCACGGCCAGATTACAGGTAACGCTTCTTCAGCTAAGCGCCCAACAATGCACTACGGTAAGAAGGACGTATTCGTATATCGCACATACGCAAAACCATTGAAAGCAAACAAGCAGATTCCTGAGTCCAACTTCCAGGAAAGAAAGAACGTTCTTTTCGGAGTGGACGTACAAGTTGCATTGCACGGTGAAGCTTTCCTAAAGAACTATACAGAAGGCGACAATACTGATCTTGTTGCAACTGACTCAATGAGAAACTTCATCGAGCTTTCAGGTGGTAAAATCGAGTACTCTACAATTGATGGTTTTCTTTTCGAAACTGCTAAAGGTTTCTTGAAGCAATGGCCACAAATCGAGCAGGTTGATCTTGCAGGCCAGTCTGTAGAATTTGATGATGTTGCTGTAGAAAAGGACGGCAAGATTGAGAACAGCGGTATCATGTTCCGCCCACGTCATACTGAGCGCCCACGTGCATCTGTTTCTGTTCGCCGCAATGGTGATGATTTCGAAATCGTAAACCATATTTCTGGTATTACTGACATTCACTTGATGAAAATCACAGGAAGTGCTTTCAAAGGCTTCGTTCAGGATGAATACACTCAGCTTCCTGAAAAAGAAGACCGTAACCTATTCATCTATGTTGACATCGACTGGACTTACAACAACCCTGAAGACGGTGCGAACCTTGACACGTCCAACTACGTGCCGGCTGAGCAGATCCGAGACATCGCGGCTACTGTCTTCCATGAGTTGAAAAACAACTCTATCCAGCACTTGGTTTACCATATTGGTCTTCGCATCCTTGAGCGCTTCCCACAGCTTAAAGATGTAACTTACTATACTAACAACCGTACACTTAAAGAAGTATCAGATACTGTTGATGGAAAAGGCATGGTTTACACTGAGCCAACTCTTCCATACGGCTTCCAGGCATTCACAGTTACACGCGATGATTTGAAGTAATTGCGTGTGAAGCAGCATTCCTTTAAAAGGAATGCTGTTTTTTTGTGCAAAGTGTATAAGCCATAGTACATTGTGAACAACTTTCAGATATTTTATGGACAACCTGTACAAAGGTGTTTAGATAATTTGTTACTAGTTACAGTGACAGGGGGATTCGACAGATATAGAATAAAAGTACATTAGCTCGACGGACTTCGCAAAAGAGGCCATGCCGAACCAATGAAACCATTATATTTATAATTAGGGGGATTTCATCATGCCAAGCACTTCTTCATTGCACGGCCAAGTAACAGGAAACGCGTCTTCTACAGACCGCCCAACAATGCACTACGGTAAGAAGGACGTATTCGTATACCGTACATACGCAAAACCATTGACAGTTAACAAGCAAATCCCTGAATCTAACTTCCAGGAAAGAAAAAATACACTTTTCGGTGTAGACGTACAAGTTGCGTTGCACGGTGAAGGATTCCTTAAAAACTACACAGACGGTGACAACTCTACATGTGTTGCTACAGACACAATGAGAAACTTCATCGAGCTTTCTGGTGGTAAAATCGAATACTCTACAATCGATGGTTTCCTTGCTGAAACTGCTAAAGGTTTCTTGAAGCAGTGGCCACACATCGAACAGGTTGACCTTGCTGGCCAGTCTGTAGAATTTGATGATGTACCAGTTGAAAAGAACGGCAAAATCGAAAACAGCGGCATCATGTTCCGCCCACGTAAAACTGAGCGTCCACGTGCATCTGTTTCTGTTCGCCGCAATGGTGACGATTTCGAAATCGTAAACCACATTTCTGGTATCACTGATGTTCACTTGATGAAGATCACTGGAAGCTCATTCAAAGGCTTCATTCAGGACGAGTACACAAAACTTCCTGAAAAAGAAGATCGTAACCTATTCATCTATGTTGATATCGACTGGACTTACAACAACCCTGAAGACGGTGCAAGCCTTGATACTTCAAACTACGTACCTGCTGAGCAGATCCGTGACATCGCTGCTACAATCTTCCATGAGTTGAACGACCAGTCTATCCAGCACTTGGTTTACCAAATCGGTCTTCGCATCCTTGAGCGTTTCCCGCAGCTTAAAGATGTAAGCTACTACACTAACAACCGTACACTTAGCGAAGTTGCGCCAACTGATGATGGCAAAGGTAAAGTATACACTGAGCCAACACTTCCATACGGCTTCCAGGCGTTCACAGTTACTCGTGACGACCTTAAGTAATTTGATTTATAAAAAGCATATAATCTCCGAACATTCGGAGATTATATGCTTTTTTGCGCTTTAGTTAATAGTATTAAAAAAGAATAGGCTAGGAATCAACATTTGAAAAAAGTAAAACTAAATATATGAACAGAATTAGAAGAAGATAGGATTTTAATTGTTTAATGTGTAGTTAATGAAGAAGTCATCTGTGTTTGTATATTATGCACATATATTCAGATATTTTAAACAAATAGCCTTAAAGTCCTGTACAATATGGCTAATGAAACTTGTGCAATTTGTATAAATGAAATGATGACGCATAAATCCCCGTCGCTTATTATATATTTAACAACAGGTTAGACGTTCTTCAAAAGAGGAACCGGCAACTTAGAAATTATAACCATTTTAAACATATAATTAGGGGGATTTTTATTATGCCAAGTACAGCTTCTTTGCACGGTCAAGCAACAGGAAACGCATCTACAACGAATCGTCCAACAATGCATTATGGTAAGAAGGACGTTTTCGTATATCGCACATATGCAAAACCATTGAAGGCAAACAAACAGATTCCTGAGTCCAACTTCCAGGAAAGAAAGAACGTTCTTTTCGGAGTGGACGTGCAAGTTGCGCTACATGGCCAGGAATTCCTTAAAAACTATACAGACGGTGACAACTCTACATGTGTTGCGACTGACTCCATGAGAAACTTCATCGAGCTTTCAGGCGGCAAGATCGAGTTCTCAACAATCGACGGTTTCCTCGTTGAAACGGCTAAAGGCTTCTTGAAGCAGTGGCCACATATCGAACAGGTTGACCTTGCTGGCCAGTCTGTAGAATTCGATGATGTACCAGTTGAAAAGAACGGCGTCATCGAGAACAGCGGCATCATGTTCCGCCCACGCAAGACTGAGCGCCCACGTGCATCAGTATCTGTTCGCCGCAACGGTGACAACTTCGAGGTCGTGAACCATGTATCCGGTATTACAGATGTTCACTTGATGAAGATCACTGGAAGCTCCTTCAAGGACTTCATCCAGGATGAGTACACGAAGCTTCCTGAAAAAGAAGACCGTAACCTATTCATCTATGTTGATATCGACTGGACTTACAACAACCCTGAAGACGGTGCGAACCTTGACACGTCCAACTACGTGCCGGCTGAGCAGATCCGTGACATCGCGGCTACAGTCTTCCACGAGTTGAACGACCAGTCCATCCAGCATCTTGTATACGTAATCGGTCAGCGCATCCTTGAGCGTTTCCCACAGCTTAAAGATGTAAGCTACTACACAAACAACCGTACGCTTAGCGAAGTTGCTGAAGCATCCAACGGACAGGGCAAAGTATACACTGAGCCAACACTTCCATACGGTTTCCAGGCGTTCACAGTTACTCGTGACGATCTCTAAAATAGAAATAACGAAAAACGCCGACCTCCGATGTACGGAGGTCGGCGTTTTTTATTGGAAATAAACAGATTAAATTAATTAAATGTCATATTTTGCAAACGTCTTGTAAACGACAAAAAATATTTATAAAAGAATAATTGTACAGTTTGCATATAAGGTTGTATATGTTTAACAAAAGTCGAAAGTTGACTATACAATTTGTACAAATTGAATTGTAAGAATTGTTATTTGGTGATGATGACTCAAGCTCAACCTATCTAGTATTATGTAGTTACATCAAGTTGAGAGTTCTTCCAAGTAAGAACCAGCAACTTAGACCTTTTTGATTCTAAATTAACTACTCAATTAGGGGGATTTTTATTATGCCAAGCACAGCTTCTTTGCACGGTCAAGTAACAGGAAACGCGTCTTCTACAGACCGCCCAACAATGCACTACGGTAAGAAAGATGTATTCGTATACCGTACATATGCAAAACCTTTGAAAGCTAACAAGCAGATCCCTGAATCTAACTTCCAGGAAAGAAAAAATACACTTTTCGGTGTGGACGTACAAGTTGCGTTGCACGGTGAAGCATTCCTTAAAAACTACACAGACGGTGACAACTCTACATGTGTTGCTACAGACACAATGAGAAACTACATCGAACTATCTGGTGGTAAAATCGAATATTCTACAATCGATGGTTTCCTAGTTGAAACTGCTAAAGGTTTCTTGAAGCAGTGGCCACACATCGAGCAGGTTGACCTTGCTGGCCAGTCTGTAGAATTTGATGATGTACCAGTTGAAAAGAACGGCAAAATCGAAAACAGCGGCATCATGTTCCGCCCACGCAAAACTGAGCGCCCACGTGCATCTGTTTCTGTTCGCCGCAACGGTGACAATTTTGAAATCGTAAACCATGTATCTGGTATTACTGATATCCACTTGATGAAGATCACTGGAAGCTCATTCAAAGGCTTCATTCAGGACGAGTACACAAAACTTCCTGAAAAAGAAGATCGTAACCTATTCATCTATGTTGATATCGACTGGACTTACAACAACTTCGAAGACGGTGCGAACCTTGATACTTCAAACTACGTACCTGCTGAGCAGATCCGTGACATCGCGGCAACTGTTTTCCATGAGTTGAACGACCAGTCTATCCAGCACTTGGTTTACCAGATCGGTCTACGCATCCTTGAGCGTTTCCCACAGCTTAAAGATGTAAGCTACTACACTAACAACCGTACGCTCAGCGAAGTTGCACCTGCTGACAACGGAAAAGGTAAAGTATACACTGAGCCAACACTTCCATACGGCTTCCAGGCGTTCACAGTTACTCGTGACGACCTTAAGAAGTAATAATTAGATGAATCCCAAGAACATCTTCCCAATCCAATTTGGGAAGATGTTCTTTTATATTCAAGTCAATATATAAAAGAAGATAAAAGTCTTTGAAGTATTATTATATTATGGAATCATGAATAAAAAGGGGAGAATTTCATATGAACCAATTTATGAAAAGGGCATTGGAATTGGCAGCTCTTAATGCTCGAGATGGCGGGCAACCTTATGGAGCTGTTATCGTTAAAGAGAATAAAATTGTAGCAGAAGGAGTGAATACACTCCACAAAATATATGATATAAGTGGACATGCGGAATTGTTGGCAATGCGTAAACTTCAGGAAGAAATCCAAACGAATGATTTATCAGCTTACACAATGTACGCGAGTGGAGAGCCTTGCAAGATGTGCCAAAGTGCTATGTATCTAGCCGGATTACGCGATATTTATTACTCGCAATCAATGGAGGATGCGCTGGATCATGGTTTTCCAGAAGAAGATTGTCTAACTTATGATAAATTGAGAGAATTAGCTGCTCATATGAAAAGAATTCCCTTAGAAGAAGGGCAAGAAGATCCTATGGTAGTATGGGAAAATATATAAGCAATTAATTGTGCACATTGCATAATATTATGTACAATGTAAATAAAAGATGTCATATTTTTGTCAAAATCGACAATATGTTTTGTCTCTTTTTGTCTGAATTTACTAGTGACGGCTCGTCATAGGTAAGTTATTATAATATTACCAAATTAATTGAAAACGCTATCATCCTTACCAATACTGGTAGTAGGTGCTGGCGGCTTGATAGAAGTAGCAGCTTTTAGTAGAATGAACATTGGGAGTACTGAAGTTTCAGTAAAATCTTCAACCCCCAACATCTGCCAAAGGGCATACATAAAAGGAGTGATAGTCAATGAGCTTGAGCACACACGTATTGAACGCTGCAAACGGTATTCCGGCTGAAGGTGTGAAGATTGAACTTCACAGCATTGATGAGAGTGGTAACCGCAGCCTAATCAAAGAAGTAGTTACAAATGATGATGGTCGTGTAGATCAGCCAATCTTGTCAGCTGATGAGTCGAAGAAAGGCACATATGAACTTGTTTTCCATATTGGAGACTATTTCCGTGGCCGTGGAGAGAAACTTCCTGAGCCTGCGTTCATCGATGTAGTACCTTTGCGTTTCGGTATTTCAGATCCTGAAAAGCATTACCATGTACCACTTTTGGCTTCTCCTTGGACATACAGCACTTACCGCGGAAGCTGATTGCTGATTCAGTCTAATGTTTTTTAATGATTTAAGGGCATCTTACTTGTGAAGAAAAGGGTAACCTGTCCACTTCCGAAGAAGATGCCTTTTTTTCGCCCTTTCGCTGTCGAAAAATGCACTAATAGATAATTTTTTGTCGAAAATAACGTATTCTCTCTTGCTAAAACAAAAGGAAAGCGTTATCATTTTTTTAAGTCATAATTAAAGCGTTTACATTTTTGAAAGTTCAGGGCGTTTAAGCACTTGCAGCTGATAAATCTGAAAAAAATCTTTTACTACTATGGGGGGTTTCACCATGAGCAAAGTTGATGAAAAACTTGGCTTTGGCCAATCTACTATTCTTGGGTTCCAACACGTAGCAGTCATGTATGGCGGAGCGGTAGTTGTTCCAATCTTAATCGGTTCAGCAGTTGGGCTGACTAAGGAACAGCTTGTATTCCTAATTTCATATGACTTATTAACTTGTGGTATTGCTACTTTAATCCAAGCACTCGGTATTGGGAAGTTGTTCGGTATTAAATTGCCTGCATTAATGGCCATTTCCTTTGTTGTTGTAGGACCGGCAATATCGATAGGTAAGCTTTACGGTATACAAGGTATATTTGGAGCTGTTATTGTTTCAGGTTTAATTGTAACCCTTTTATCTCAGTTCGCTACGAAACTAGTTAAGTATTTCCCGCCAATTGTCACAGGTAGTGTTGTTCTGATCATCGGTGTAACCCTGATGCCAGTTGCAATGGCAAATGCAGCAGGTGGTAACGGTGCTGCTGACTTTGGTAGTGGAAAGAACCTTGGAGTGGCAGCGTTTACATTCGTTGCATTCCTCCTATTGAATCACTTTGGTAAAGGTTTCATGAAAAACGTTGCAGTTCTTATTGCACTAGTTGCAGGTACAGTATTTGCTTCGTTCTTCGGCATGGTTGACCCGACAGTTGTAAAAGATGCTGCATGGTTCACAGCAGTTAAACCATTCCACTTTGGTTTCCCGACATTCCATTTGTCAGCGATTCTGACAATGACTTTAATTGGTATTATTATTATGGTTGAGAGTACAGGTGTATTCTTCGCTCTCGGTGAAGTTGCAGATAGGAAAGTAACTGGAGAAGATGTTAAGAGAGGTTTGCGTGCTGAAGGTATTGCAGCTGTATTCAGTGGTATGTTCAACTCATTCAACCATTCAACATTCTCTCAAAACGTTGGACTTGTATTGCTTACAAAGGTAGTAAGTCGCTATGTAGTCGCTACTGGTGGTGTTATTTTGATCATCATCGGTCTTGTGCCTAAAATTGCAGCCGTAACAACGATGATTCCATCTGCTGTACTTGGTGGAGCTATGGTGCCAATGTTCGGTATGCTCTTGTCAGCAGCAATTCGGATGATTATGAAAGATGATCTTTCTAAGGCGTCCAACCAGCTTGTTATTGGTGTTGGTGTTGGTGTTGGACTTGCATGCGCAGGAGCTCCAGAAGCATTCAAGAACTTCAGTGATACTGGAAAGCTTCTTCTTGAAAGTGGTCCGGTTATGGGGGCAGCAGCAACCTTCCTATTGAACTGGTGGTTGAATGGTCCAAGTGATCACGCTGAGATTAAAGAAGAAAATGTAACTTTGCAAAATACTCAAACGGCTGAACATTCTGCTTAATTTCTAGAAATATGCCGATTTAAATGACCGGAAGTTAGGGAGGCATTCTCCCGGGCTTCCGGTCATATGTTTATTAAACAACTAAATTTTCGAGAATCTATTGGAAGGTTCATTTAATAATAAAACTATCAATTGAGCGTAAAATCATGTATATTTAGAATAAAAGATTAATGGGGTGTATGTATGAAAAAAGGTTTTAGCGACGCGATGTTCGTCCCAAAGTGGAGTACGAAAAAGTTTCTTGAACTGTCCGGCAAAGCTGGCTTTGATGGAGTAGAACTGAATTTCCGTGAAAACGGCGGGGATCTTACTGACGATACAACCCTTGCAGACGCTAGAGAGATTGCTGATATGGCAAAAAGCTACGGTCTTGAAATACCTTCCATCACGACGAGTCATCATAATGTATATGCGATTTCTGCAGGCGATCAGAAACTGCGCCAACGAGGCATTGACATTGCACGTAAGATGATGGAATTTGCTGCTGCGATGGACTGCCCAGTTATTCAAGTAGTACCTGGTGTTCCTTATGTTGACACACCGTATCAGAAAGGCTATGAATTGGCCCAGGAAGCACTTCGTGAACTAGGTGATGAAGCGAAATCCTTAGGTGTAACAATCGGTCTTGAGAACGTGTGCAACAACTTCTTGCACAGCCCACTAGAATTTTCCCGCTTCCTCAATGAAATCAACCATCCGAATGTGAAATTCTATCTCGATAATGGGAACGCTCTGAAAACTGGTTTCCCTGAACACTACATGGAATTAATGGGCGATCAGCTCTGCTGTGTCCACTTCAAAGATTACCGTATTAAATCAAACGATAATGTCGCACTATTGGACGGCGATATTGACTGGATTTCCCAAATGGAATGGCTTAAAAAGGTTAATTACGATGGTTATGTCATCAACACACCTGCTACACCATTTACTTATTGCCAAGAAAGACTTGTTGAGCAGTCTGCACAGGACTTGAAGGCCGTACTGGGTCTACTTGAAAAAGTTGAAAATCCATCCTAATATTTATCTTCAGCAGGGACAATTTTAAGTACAATTGTTCGAAAATACGATATATTTAGCAAAAAGAGACACGCCATCAGAGTTGGCGTGTCTCTTTTTATTTACGCGGTACATCAAGCAAAGAACCGATTAGGAGTGCTACCCTTACGCGAAGTGAATCGGAAGGATCCTGGAAAGAAAGTTCAGTAATGGCTTCTGTTTTTTCAATTCGATATTTTACGGTGTTTCGGTGAATGTATAATTTTCTGGAAGTCTCGGAAATCTCGCATTGTGAATCAAGGAAGACTTGAATAGTCTTAAGAAGTTCCTCGTCTTCTTTTGATTTAGGATAGGCGAGAGTCTTGAGTGTACTCTCATACAATTCCCGCAAATTGTTCATAGGAATCATACTCAAAAGTTCCTTGATTTCCCGTACCTTGTAGAAGCGGATAAAGCCATTCATCTTCAAATCATAACCGCTATTGATTGCCTCGACAGCTTCATGATAGGCAACAGGTATACTCTTTGGAGAGTGTACTTGATTGCTAATACCAAATGATAATGTGCAATCAGCTTCGATATGGCTTTGGGCCTTTTCAAGAAATGTTTTGATCAGTTGCATCTCATTATCCGTATACTCTTCAAACTGAAGGAGAAGAACAAAGTATTTCTCTTTTGTGAAGAGAGTACCGATGAGATCCATATGAATCATCTCGTCTTCCAGAAGGTCATAAATGCTGTTATGAAGTTCACTGACCATTTTTTCGTGATTGTGCAGGCTAGTGTAGTCATCATCAGCTGGATCAATATTGCAGACAATGCATATTGTTTTGAGATCACCTTTTAATCCGTAATAATCACAGCGGCTCAAAATCTCGTTCTCCGAATTAATTCTTCCCTCAATAAGGTCTGCGAAGAAGTTGTTTTTATAGAGGCGGGCATTTTCCTCAATTGCCTGCTCTTTAATGAGAGTAAATGAAATAACATTACATGCCTGCTCAATTGCCAACTGAGAAGAAGGATATGGCAATGACTGGGCATTTATGATGATTAGAATAGCCGGATGCTGGCGTTGTGTCTGGATGGGGAATGTTTTGACTGTCTTCTCCAGATCCGATGGAATATTAAAACTTGTTCCTTCTCTGGCAGCTGCTAGATTCTCGCGGATTTTGGATATGATCTCTTCTTCTGCCTGTTTCATTGAAGCCTTGCGGAAGTCATGCCCGTATGCAAGTTTCTCACCACGGTGGTTCAAAAGCAGAACTGGTCTCTTCAGGAAGTAGCCAAGCTGCTCAACAATTGATGGTAGGCTGAAACCTTTAATGAGCATATCTGAGAATTCGTTATGAACATGAAGAGCATAATAGAGCTGTTCAGCCTTATGGTTGTTAAGGAAGTTAAGAATATGATAGGAAACTTCCCCGAGCGTGTACTCCATTGGCAAATCGATAATCGGAAAAGATAGTTCGTTCGCCAACAGTCTTACTTCCTCCGGCAGCTCCAACAGGAAACGCTTCATCTTAATGACAAGACCTGAACAATTCAGAGCGTTCATTTGCCTGATTAGATCACAAAGCTTCTGAGGATCGTCTTTGAAGGCGTAAGCTGTTGTGAGAAGCAGGTGGTTCTCGTCTGAGAATTCGATGATGTCAGGGGCGTCGGAGATGTTGACGAATTGCACAGGGCGGGTGAGGCCACGGTGACCTGCAAGAACAGTCGCTTCTTCCATGCCTTCCAGAATAAACAGATCGTTAACTGTTTTTAACTTCATACGATTATCGCCTCGATATTAAAAAATTTGTTGAAAAGGAGGGAATGTATAATCTGACCTTTCTTGATGAAGGCCTTGTGAATTCTGAATAATGAAGCTGTTTTGTTTGAAATTCAGAGGTTTCTCATATAAAATATGAGATGAACACTCTTGATGCAGTACTATATTCCTGTCTCAAGTTTACGTCAAATTTGTACAAAAAGCAAATTGGATTTTGTTTAAAGTGAACAATGACAATTAGCTGAAATTTAAGTAAATTTAGGGGAGAGACTGCAGAAGCGTGTAAGTATCAGATAATTGGGATTTCAACTGATTATTACCTGTAATTGTGTGGAAGGAGTGATAACATGGGTGAATTGAACCTGGAAAAAGAAATATCGGATTTGGTAGAATGGCTTGCGAGCTATGGTGCAGATTCGAAAGGTGGCGTATCACGTCTTCTTTATGATGAGAATTGGGTTAAAGCACAAGATGCCCTTAAAGAACACTTTGAACAAATCGGAATGGTAACTAAATATGACGAGGTTGGTAACCTTTTCGGTAAAATGGAAGGCTCCGAGTTCAAAGATGAAACTGTAGCAACAGGATCCCATGTCGACTCTGTTAAATTTGGAGGCAAGTTGGATGGTGCGTTCGGTATTCTTGCGAGCTACCTGGCTGTCAAGTATCTTAAAGAGAAGTTCGGTCAGCCGAAACGCAACATTGAAGTCGTTTCAATTGCCGAAGAAGAGGGAAGCCGTTTCCCATTCACATTCTGGGGATCCAAGAACATTGTTGGCAAAGTTGACGCTAGCGAAGTCCGTGATATCAAGGACCAGGAAGGTGTCAATTTTGTAGATGCAATGAAACAGGCAGGATTTGGCTACAAAACATCTGACGAAGGTATTCCAGCAGACTGGAAGCAATGGCTTGAAATCCACATCGAGCAAGGCGGCGTCCTTGAAATCGAGAAGATTCCAGTCGGTATTGTACAGCATATCGTCGGTCAGAATCGCTACACTGTAGAGATTAAGGGTGAGGCGAACCATGCTGGAACAACACCAATGAAATATCGTAAAGATGCTGGTGTTGCTGCAGCAAAAATCATCACTATGATTCAGGAACAAGCGAAAGATTTTGGTGAGCCAATGGTTGCAACTGTAGGTTCAATCGAGTTCGTTCCGGGTACAGTTAACGTTGTTCCTGGACAAGCAAACTTCTCCATTGATATCCGTCATACGCATAAGGATCAAATCTCTTCCTTCGCGGAAAAAATGACAGAGAAAATGGAAAGAATTGCTGAAGAAGAAGGTTGTGAAATCAGCATTAACCTTTACATGGAAGAAGATCCGGTACCAATGGATCCAAGCATTGTCCAGACAATTGTGGATCAGTGCGATGGGCAGGGCCTTTCTTATAAATTGATGCATAGCGGCGCCGGTCACGATACACAGCGTTTTGCTCCACTCGTGCCATCGGCTATGATTTTTGTTCCAAGCCGCGGCGGCATCAGCCACAATCCAGCGGAATTCACATACCCGCGCGAAATGGCAGAAGGCGTCAAAGTACTTGCTCTCGCTTTGCATAAACTAGCTTACTGATTACATTAAGAATTCAAGGGGGAAATTGTTTAAATGGCATATTCTGAATTGGTAGTACCAAAACATTCAATCATGACACCAGGTCCAGTAGAGGCGGATCCACGCGTACTTCAAGCGATGGCTAACCCAATCATTGGTCAATTCGATCCAGCTTTGCTTCACATGATGGACGAAACAAAAGAATTGTTGAAGTATGTATTCAAAACAAACAACAAAGAAGCATTCCCAGTAAGTGGTACTGCGCGTTCTGGTGCAGAAGCTGTCCTTAACTCAATCATCGAGCCTGGTGATAAAGTTTTGGTTCCTTCATTCGGTCGTTTCGGTTACCTTCTAGCTGAAATGGTAGAGCGTAGCGGTGCTGATATGAAGCTTTTGGAACAAGAATGGGGTAAGATTTACGATCCGGAAGAATTGATTAAAGAAATCAAGGAATTCGGCCCGAAAGTCGTTGCAATCGTTCACGGTGAATCTTCAACAGGTGCATTGCAGCCACTTGAAGAAGTTGGTAAATTCTGCCGCGAGAATGACATTCTTTTCGTAGTAGACTGTGTGCCGACTCTTGGTGGTGTTGAATTCAAGACTGATGAGTGGAACATTGATGCAGCTATTTCTGGTACTCAGAAGTGTCTTGCAGTTCCAACTGGTTATTCTCCACTTACTTATAACGATCGTGTTGGTAAGATTCTTGAAGAACGTAAGAAGATTGAAATGGGTCTTGACTTGAAGTCAGAGAACCCACGCCGTATCCAGAGTAACTACCTTGACTTGAGCCAGATCCAGGAATACTGGGGACCAAGCCGCTTGAACCACCATACTGAGCCAACTACATTGCTTTACGGTCTTCGTGAAGGTCTTCGTCTAATCCAAGAAGAGGGCATTGACAACCGTATTAAGCGCCATACAATTCATGGTGAAGCTCTAGTTAAAGGTCTTCAAGCTTCAGGTGTTAAGATCTTCAACGATCTTGATACAAAAATGCCTGTTGTTACATTGGTTGAAACTCCAGAGGGCGTTGATGAAGCTAAAATCCGCGCTACAATGGTTAACGACTTCGGAATCGAAATCGCTGGTGGTTTCGGACCACTTGCAGGCAAAACATTCCGTATCGGAAACATGGGTTACGGTTGCCGCAAAGACAACATCCTTGGTTGCCTTGCTGCTCTTGAAGCTACACTTGTTTACCACGGTGCTAAAGGAATCAATGTTGGTGACGGTGTACAAGCTGCAATGGAATTCTACAAGAACCTTGGTGACGATCAGCCAGCAGTTTAATGTACGGAAAAAAGGAACCCACTATATAGTGGGTTCCTTTTCTATGAAACAATGGAAGGCATTACATCTCGGAGAAGGTGAATGATCCATGGGCTCTGCAATGACAGAAACGAAACAGCATATTTATGATTGGATAGATCAAGGACAAGAAAAAATCATTAGATTTGTTCAGGAATTGGTCTCTGTCCCATCTGATAATCCGCCGGGTGACTGCAGAGAAATCGCAGAGTTTATTGAACGTAAGCTAAAAGAGTTTGGTCTGGATAATACCCAAAAATTGGAAGTAGATCTTTCCGACGCAAAAGTACGCGGCTTGGCAAGTGCCCAAAATATAGTGTCAGTACATAAATTTGGCCAAAGCAACCATCCTGAAATTGTGCTAAATGCATACGGAGATACTGTGCCGCCCGGTCAAGGATGGACCCATGACCCGTATGATGGTGATATAGAGAATGGGGCAATTTATGGGAGAGGTGCAGCATTGTCGAAATCAGACATAGCAGCTTATGCTTTTGCTCTGATTGCATTGAAAGAGACAGTCTCAGATGATTTATCTGGAAAAGTGGGGCTGGCTATTACATTTGATGGAGAATCAGGTGGTTTTCTCGGTCCACAATGGCTTTTAAAGCAAAAATTCATTGAGCCGGATATGGCTATTACGTCTGGTTTTGCCCATTCGATCCTCAATGCTCACAGTGGATGTTTGCAATTAAGGATTGAAGTGAATGGACAATCAGCACATGCGGCATCTCAGGAGACGGCTCATGATGCGCTTGAAGCTATGACGGCAATTATGCAGGCATTTTATGACTATCGCAAAGGTCTTTCGAATATGAAGTCGGCAATTCGAGGAATTAAGTCTCCTACATTGGCTATTGGTCAAATTGAAGGTGGGACGAGTGCGAACGTTATTCCAGACCGTTGTGTAATTACAGTTGACCGCCGTTTTATTCCAGGAGAAAATGGGGAGGAAATTGAAGCGGAACTTCGTGATATTGCTGAGAAGGCATGTGAGCCTTACAAAGGGATTACTCTCATTGTTGAGCGGATTCTAATTGCAGATACGTTTGGCCCGACTTCGGAGACGACCCCTCTGATTCAAGCTTTAGGAGACAACTGGAAAGAGGTATTCAAAAGCGATAACCTAAAAATAGGCGGAATTCCGTTGTACGCTGATTCGAGATTCTATTCAAGGTATGGTATTCCGACTGTTATGTACGGAGCCGGTCCGCGAACAATAGAAGAAGCAAATGGCTATAGGGCAGATGAACATGTGCAAATAGATGATCTGATACGTGCTACAAAAGTTATCGCATCTACTCTATATGATTTGCTGAGCAATTCAAAATGACAATAAAAAGGAGCTTCTCATATGAACGAGGAGCTCCTTTCTACTACTCAATCACCTTATTGAAAATCTCTCCGCCATCACCAAGTTTAATAATTTTTAAGCGATTTTGCCTTTTGATAAAAATGGATTTGTACTCTTTTTGCTGATTAACTTTATAAAGGATTACACGCTTATTGGGATTATCCGTTTCAATGATAGGCTCGTACTTATCTAGATTTGGAATCTCTTTCTTTAAATTAGAATATTCCTTAAAGCCTTTCAGTTTATCCGCGCGATTGTTGGCATCCAATTCGGTAACCGATTTTTCATTGTTCAGTTCTTGGTTTTCTGCATTTTTCCCAGTGTGATTCTTCTGTTCTTCGGTAGCTTGCTGTTCATCGCCGGAGGATTCTGTTGTCTCTTTCTGTTTTCCGTCATTTCCGCATGCGGCTAGGATACCAAGACAGAGCATGGCCATTAGGAGAAAAATTCTCTTCATTTATTAACCTTCTTTCCATTGCTCGAGTTGAAATTGATTTCCGATTATATCGAATAGGGTAGTCTTGTGTCAAATATCCCATTTATTTAAGACCCTGTTTTTTAGCATTATCAAAAATTGATAGAAGGAGGATGGAAATGGGTGTGCTGTTTGCTGTATTATCTGCTTTTTCCTTTGCTATAAACAATGTCATTATTAAAAAGGGAGCCCGCGGTTCAAAGAGTAACAATGGATTCTATATAACGGTACTTATGAATGCAATATTACTCGGGATTTGCTTCTTTATCGCTGTTCTTATACAAAAGGAACCGTTCCAGATTAGCTGGCATGCTATTCCTTTCTTCATGCTCGCAGGTCTATGTACAACAGGCTTGGGGAGGATGACGCTTTATTCAAGTATTTTGCGTGTTGGTCCATCAAAAGCATCCGCAGTTCGGAACTCTACTCCGGTATTTACAACTTTGTTTGCGATTATTGTCTTACATGAAAAGATTTCCCTGATTCCGGGAATAGGCATGCTGCTATTAATTGGTGGAGTACTTATTGCGGGTTATGGCTTTGTGAAGGACGGCAATCGATCCAAAACAGATCTTGCAAATACTGATTTAAGCAAACAGGCTATGATTGGATATGGATTGGCCATTTTCTCAGCCGCTATTTTTGGAATCGGCCAAGGATTACGCAAACAAGGGCTAAATATTATGGACGATGCTTTTTTTGGAGCTTGTGCTGGAGCGATTACGTCTCTGATATTTATTATTTTGCTGCAGGCAGGGAAGGGCAAACTGAGGGAAACAATTGCAGGCGTCAAGAAAGATTTCAATGCGTACTTTCTGATTGCAGGGGCTTTAACAAGCATTGGACCGTTGCTATTCTTCCTTGCCGCCTCAACTCTTCAAGTTTCCTACGTTAGTGCAATTGCAGCTGCAGAGCCGTTGATTACAACAGTCGTCAGTGCTTTTTTCATCAAGCATCAGGAAACGATTACTCCTGGAACATGGCTTACCGTACTAATGATTTTCTCCGGAACTGCAATTATTGCTCTATTCGCTAGTTAATCTAACATCGAGCAACTTTTGCAAGAGC
The DNA here is from genome assembly GCF_030762805.1 of Aciduricibacillus chroicocephali. Taxonomy (NCBI): domain Bacteria; kingdom Bacillati; phylum Bacillota; class Bacilli; order Caryophanales; family Bacillaceae; genus Aciduricibacillus; species Aciduricibacillus chroicocephali. The sequence goes on from NZ_CP129113.1 coordinate 344,272, forward strand.
TGTCTGAACCTATTTCGTTCCTCGGCTGTAAATGGTTTTGGTCCTTTTGTACGCAAGCCACTGCGACGCATCTTCGCACTGAAATGTCTAGATTCCAACAATTGGCCGATGTTCTCCTGGGTGTATTCGAATCCACTATGATGGAGTACAGTACAACCTTTAGCCAGTGCCAGTGAAGCGAGACCATAATCTTGAGTGACAATAAGATCTCCTCTCAGGGCCAGTTGCATGATGCGATAATCTGCTGCATCGGCTCCAGTATCAACGTATACCACTTCAACTCCGTCGGGAGGCGGTTGATTGGAGAAATGCGCATAGCTTGTTACAAATATAAGGGGAAGATGGCGTTTCAACACCTCTTCTTGGACTATTGCTTTAACAGGGCAAGCATCAGCATCTACAAAAACTTTCAATCTATCACTTCCTTTGTAAATCTTTAGAGCAGTATCTTATAGTCCCGGCAGGACACGTCTTGCTGCAACCATAATCCATGTTACGAGTACAAACGGTAAAGTGAGTGCCGGTAAACCATACGGCTGCATGATTGCACTAACACTTGCAGTGATGAAGACAGTTAACGCTGCAGCAATGAATCCGGAGAGAATCGGCTTGTTCTTCGGCTGGGCTGCGGGCATTGCTATGGAAACAGCCATAACTGCAAGTATCGCATTATATCCATACAGTCCTTTCCCAATCAGTACCTGGTCAGCGCCCAAAAGAATGGCGACAGCAATTGCAACCAAATTGGCTCCTATGACAAAAAAGCCACTTCTCCATCCGGAAACGAATACAGCTGCCAGAATAAGAATGCATGAAAGATTGTGCTCTATAAAGAAAATCTGTCCATAACCGTTAATTAATGCTTCAGGCCAGTCAGGCACGGAAATTCTCGCTAGTTTTTCATGAGAGAGGAACTGTGGTACAAGTGCTGATGTCAAATTGAATGTACCGAGTCTGTATGACATCATGAGCATGGCCCACGTTAGAATGATGAATGGAAAAGTCAATGGAGGAAGTGTGGATTCCTTGAACATTTCCATGAATGCAGCTGTCACAATAACTGCGATTAAGGCTCCACAAATGGCAATCCACCATCTATTTGGTCCAGTCATAAATAGATAGAGTGCCATACCAGTCAGTATGGAATTGAAGCCGAGAAGTCCATGCTGAGTCAATGCGGAATCCGCCTTCAAAAAATATGCAGTTGCAGTGGCGAGCAGTGATGCAATTGCTGCGATTGTTCCAAGCTGCCAAGAAGAAATGAAAATACCCGCAAGGATGAGCAAACCTGAGAACGGGTTTTCAATTAGAATGACTTGGGAAATGTTTTTCAATGATGCGATCGTCAATCTCTGAATTGCTGCCATATTGTTTCCCTCTTTCCAGTAATTTAGTCTATTTCTCTATTATAAGAAATTAACACCAACCATCAATCTTTTTTAAGGAGGTGGATCAATGATCAAGATTGGAGTTACCGGCTGGGGAGATCATGACACACTTTACAAGCCAGGTACTAAGTCAACGGATAAACTGAAGGAATATGGTGCTCATTTTCCGATTGTTGAGCTTGATGCAAGCTTTTATGCCGTACAGCCAGAGCGTAATAATCGAAAATGGCTGCGGGATACACCTGATACCTTTCAATTTATAGTGAAAGCTTACCAGGGGATGACAGGACATCAACGCGGTGACATCCCTTTTAACACGAAGGAAGAGATGTTCGATGCGTTTAAGTTGATGATTGGTCCTTATGAAGAAACGGGCAAACTTGCTTGTGTGCTCTTCCAGTTCCCGCCATGGTTTGACTGCCGAAAGGAGCACGTAGATTATTTGCGCTGGTGCAAACGACAGATGAATCAAACGCCCTGTGCGCTTGAATTTCGTCACGAATCCTGGTATTTGCCTGGTAGAAGAGAGTCAACTTTGGAATTTATCCGCAAAGAAGGGTGGATTCATACGATTTGTGATGAACCGCAGGCAGGTGAGAAGTCAATTCCAATCGTTCTGGAGGCTGGAGCGGGTGATCGTGTGTTCGTTCGTTTCCATGGACGCAATGTTCATGGCTGGAATAAGGTCGGCAATGATCAGCATTGGCGAGAAGTACGTTATCTGTACAGATATAATGAGGCAGAGTTGAAAGACTGGGCGAATAAATTAAAGGAACTGGAAAGGCAATGTGGTAATGTTTATGCTGTTTTCAATAACAATTCGGGCGGCGACGCAGCTGACAATGCCAAGCAAATGATTGACTTGCTCGGATTGGAATATGATGATTTGGCGCCGAAACAGCTTGACTTGTTTTAGAAGCAATAACCATATTGACAGTGAATGCGAAATTTGCGATAATGAGTCGAATTAAATGATACGGATTGCCCTTTAACTCAGTCCTGTGAGGCTGACAAGGCTGCTTGCTTCATCGAACCATTGAAGCTGCACATCTTTGGGGAAGCACCTTGCCTGTTTGGGACAAGGTGCTTTTTGGCGGGAATGCCGGACATGAATGAAAGGAAGAATTTTATGGCTCAAAGAGAAATTCAAGTAGATGAAAGACCACCGCTTTTACAAAGTTTACCGCTCAGCTTGCAGCATCTGTTCGCAATGTTCGGTTCCACTGTGCTTGTTCCGGTGTTATTCGGTGTCGATCCAGCAACGATTCTACTTATGAATGGAATCGGTACATTGCTGTATATCTTCTCGACAAAAGGAAAAATCCCGGCTTATCTTGGTTCCAGCTTCGCATTTATCTCCCCGGTAACCGTCGTCTTGGGAAAATATTCTGGTTTAGAAGGATTCAGCTATGCGCTTGGTGGTTTCTTCTTCATCGGTGTCGCACTTGTAATCTTCGGAATTATTATTCGCTTTGTCGGTACAGGGTGGATTAGCGTTATTTTCCCGCCTGCAGCGATGGGAGCGATTGTAGCAGTCATCGGTCTGGAGATTCTCCCTGTCGGAGCCCAAATGGCAGGATTGATCAAGCCCGCGGGCGCTGGACAAAACTGGTCGCCGGATACTGCAACTATTACCGTGTCTTTGCTTACACTCGGCATTACGATCATTTGCTGGGTCACAATGCGCGGGTTCCTAAAAATTATTCCGATTCTTCTTGGTATCATCGCTGGTTATATCATTTCATTTTTCTATGGAATGGTAGATTTCAGTCAAGTTGCTGCTGCACCTTGGCTTACAACACCAACTTTCTATCATATCAAGTTCAATTGGCAAGATATCGCGATTATTTTACCCGCGGCCTTTGTGCTTCTGCCAGAGCATATTGGTCACCTAATCGTTACAAGTAATCTTGTGAAGAAAGATCTTGTTAAAGACCCTGGTCTTGACCGTTCCATTTTGAGCAATGGTGTATCTACGATGATTTCGAGCCTTCTCGGATCCACTCCGAATACAACGTATGGTGAAAATATTGGAGTGTTGGCCATTTCTCGCGTGTATTCAACTTGGGTTATCGGTGGAGCGGCAGTGTTTGCGATTCTGTTATCGTTCTGCGGCAAAATTTCTATGCTTATCAGGATTATTCCTGCACCGGTAATGGGAGGCATATCCCTACTGCTCTTCGGCATTATTGCAGTAAGCGGTTTGCGAATGCTCGTTGAAGCGCAGGTAGACTATAATAAGTCTCAGAATCTTATTTTGACATGTGTAGTACTTGCAATTGGTGTAAGTGGTGCGACAATCCATCTTGGTTCCGTCGAGTTGAAAGGAATGGGGCTTGCTACAATTGTTGCAATTGTTGTCAGCTTATTCTTCAAACTGCTGGAAGTATTCAAATTGACTAATGATGAATCTTGATTAAAAAAGCTGTTCAGGCAATGCTGCCTGGACAGCTTTTTTATTTAATTGAAAGAAAACTATACAGAGTGCAATTGTTGGGGAAAGTTGTTTGCTGAAATTTCGAATTAGTTATATAATGATTAGATATAATCTGTAATATTTTGCAAATCGGGCACCACCATGCCGATATAATTGCCAAGAAAGGAGAGACAGCGCGTTGCCGATTAATATACCAAAACAGCTGCCTGCAGGAGAGATACTAAGAAAAGAGAAAATTTTCGTCATGGATGAGTCTAGAGCGAATACACAGGATATTCGTCCCTTGAATATCATCATTCTTAACCTGATGCCGGAGAAAGAAAGGACGGAATTGCAGCTTCTGCGTCTTCTGGGCAATACGCCGCTGCAAGTAAACATCTCCTTTTTACATACGGCTACACATGAATCGAAAAATGTCAGCAAAACGCATCTTGATGCTTTCTATAAAACATTTGATGAAGTAAAAGAGCGCCGTTTCGACGGGATGATCATTACAGGTGCACCTGTCGAACACCTTCAATTTGAAGATGTGAATTATTGGGAAGAGCTCAAGGATATCATGGAATGGACGAATACGAACGTGACATCTGTATTCCATATATGTTGGGGTGCACAGGCAGCACTCTATTATCATTACGGTATCGGTAAGCACAGTTTGCCAGGAAAATGTACTGGTGTTTATAACCACCGGCTTAACGAACCGAAACTGGAGCTTGTCAGAGGTTTTGATGATGTATTTAAAGCGCCGGTCTCCCGTTATACATCAGTTCATAAAGAAGATATTGAACAGCATCCAGACCTCGTGCTCGTTTCCGATTCAGATGAGGCCGGTGTGTTTCTGATTATGTCTAAAGATGGCAAGCATATCATGGTAACAGGCCATCTTGAATATGATGCGGATACATTGCTGGAAGAATATAAGCGTGATAACGCCAAGGGACTGAATCCTTGTGTGCCGAAATATTATTTACCTAATGATGATGTGACTCAGGCGCCTTTGAATACATGGCGTTCGCATACACATTTGCTATATTCGAACTGGCTTAATTATTACGTATATCAGCTTACACCATTTAACTGGGAATGAAGCTTGCTGAGAGCATGTTTCCCGAAGTAGGGCGAAGATTCCTGAAGGGATCTTCGTCCTTTGTTGTTTTATATGAAACTATGAAAGGAGCAATGAGATGGCGAACAATAAAGAAATTTTCATGGCTTTCTTCCGAGCCGGGATGCTCGGTTTCGGAGGGGGACTTTCAGCAATTCCATTCATGCACCGGGAAGTTGTAACGAAGTATGGTTGGCTGGATGATGAAGAATTTGGAGATATATTAGCGCTGGCCAATACACTTCCAGGGCCAATTAATACAAAACTTGCCGGCTATATCGGTTGGCGGTTAACTGGATTTGGAGGGCTGATTATTGGGATAGCCGCTACAATTTTCCCGACAGCTATTCTCCTCATTCTCTTGCTTACAGTTCTGAACGCATACAAGGATCGAAGTTGGGTTCAAGGAATGGCACAAGGTGTCATACCTGTAGCTGGCGTCATGATCGGTGTACTCGCAATCGATTTTGCGAAAAAGTCAAAGAAGTCGATGGGGTGGATTCGGGCGATTACCCTGATCGCGTTCAGTATACTGATTATGCTTATTCTTGGTCTCCATCCAGCATTGCTTATAGTCATGCTTATTGCAGCTGCACTGCTGTCCCCGGGGAAAAAACGTGAAGAGCAGGTGGATAAATGATTTATTGGAAGATCTTCATGGCAAACTTTGTTGCGAATCTTCTTGGATATGGGGGTGGTCCTGCTACCATCCCATTGCTGGAACATGAGGTAGTAGAACGGTATGGCTGGTTTACGACAAATGAATTCAGCGAGCTTGTTGCCCTTGGAAATGGTTTGCCTGGTCCGATTGCGACGAAGATGGCCGCTTACATTGGATACGAGCAGGGTGGTATTCTTGGTGCATTGATTGGCCTGTTCGCAACTGTTGCTCCATCTATGATTCTCATGTTAGCTTTGCTCGGAATCCTCATGAAGTATAAGCATTCTCCTAAAGTTCAGCGTCTTGCTCAGTATGTGCGTCCGGCAATTGCAGTTCTGCTAGCTGTCATGGCTTATGATTTCTTCTTTAGCTCTTATGAAGTTGCCGGTTTCTGGCATATGGCTTTTATTGCAGTTGTCAGTTTCCTGTTGCTGGAGAAGTTCAAAGTAAATCCCGTTTTTGTCGTAATCGGTGCCCTTATTTATGGCGGAATCCTGCTTGGATAAAGAGAGTCCTAGATTCTTTAGAGTTAGTCATAGCAGGCTGACTTTTCCAGTCTAAAATGCCTAGTGAGTTATTGACTAACTTTAAGCCTGTGTTATAATTAAGTAAAATTTTCAGCAAGTTTGTATAATTATGACTACACATATTGCTGAATTGCCAAAAAGGCAGCAGGGGGAGCATGAATTATGAAGAATTGGGTGAAGTTGACTGCAGTCGCACTCGCGAGTACAGCTGTGCTCGGTGCTTGTGGCAAGAGTGATACAGACGGCAAAAGCAGTGGTTCAAAAGATGCGGATTACACGATTGGTGCTACTCAAATAGTAGAGCATCCATCATTGGATGCCGCATACAAAGGGTTCCAGGAAGCAATTAAGGACAAGGGGCTTAAAGTTAAATACGATTTCCAAAATGCACAAAATGATAAATCTAACGTAAATACAATATCAAATAACTTCGTTTCAAAGAAAGTAGACTTGATTTTTGCAAACTCTACACCAAGTGCGCTTGGTGCATTGCAAGCTACAAAGGAGATTCCAATTGTTTTCACTTCTGTAACTGATGCTGTAGAGTCAGGGATTGCCAAGTCGAGAGAAGACCATCCGGATAATATTACAGGTGTTCTTGATTTGCATCCTGATGCAATCAAGAAAACAGTCGATTTCATTAATGAAAACTTCAAGGGAGCAACTGTTGGGCTGTTGTACAATGCAGGAGAGCAGAACTCTGTTACACAAATCAAGCAGGTTGAGAAGGCAGGCAAGGGGACTGATTTGAAGTTCGAAAAACGAACAGTTTCTACATCTGCTGAAGTGAGCCAGGCTGCAAAGACATTGGCTGGAAAAGCGGACGTAATCTATGTTGTTACTGACAATACAGTTGTATCTGCGCTTGACAGTGTTGTTAAAGTGGCGAATGAGCAAAAGATTCCACTAGTCGTCGGTGAGCCGGAATCATTGAATAAAGGCGGATTCGCTACATTTGGAATTGACTACCATTCTATCGGCTATAGAGCTGGTGAAATGGCAGTAGATATCCTGAAGGGTGATAAAAAGACAAAAGATCTTCCTATTGAATACCCTCAAGATATGAAGCTTATGATCAATAAGAAAGCTGCTGAAAAACAAGGCGTTAAATGGAACAAAGCTTGGGACAAAAACGCTGAAATCGTAGACTGATTAAGTTGTCACTAATTTAAATATGAAGGGGAAGCGGAGTGTGAACCGCTTCCCCATTAAAAGTTTGCAGGTTATAAAGATTTTACATCAGAGAAAAGCTTTAGGCCGCGAGAAGGAGAATTGACATGTTTATTTCTTTATTTGGCGCTGTTGAATCCGGCATGATTTATGCAATTATGGCTTTGGGAGTCTATTTGTCCTTCCGCGTCCTTGACTTTCCGGATTTAACAGTAGACGGCAGTTTTGTAACCGGAGCGGCTGTCGGCACGGTTTCCATCATGAATGGTGTACCGCCGATCATGGCGACAATTTTAGCGGCGCTGGCTGGGTTTGTAGCTGGCTGCATTACCGGCATTTTGCATACGAAGGGCAAAATAAACCCATTGCTTTCTGGGATTTTAATGATGATTGCTCTTTATTCCATCAACTTGCGCATTATGGGACAGCCGACACTTTCAATGTTGAACGACCGGACATTTTTCAACCAGTTGCAGGATCTTTGGGCTAAGACTGGTATTGATAAGGCACTCAATAGTGGGCTGTCTGCAATTGGTTTAGACCAGCCTGGTACATGGTCAATCTTAATTTTGATGTTGGTTGTTACGCTTGCCATTAAATTCCTAACTGATTTCTACTTGAAAACAGAAGTAGGTCTGGCACTTAGAGCGACTGGAGATAACAAAAAGATGATTCGCAGTTTCTCGGCCAACACAGATCTGCTAATCATCTCAGGGTTGGGGCTTTCCAATGCGCTTGTTGCTCTCGCTGGCGGTCTTGTCGCTCAGCATGATGGTTTTGCTGATGCAGGCATGGGAATCGGTATGATCATTATCGGTCTTGCCTCTGTTATTATTGGTGAAGCGCTATTCGGTACGAAAAGTATTGCGAGAACAACACTTGCAGTAATCGGTGGAGCAATCATTTACCGGATCGTTGTGACGCTTGCTTTGCAAGTCGGTTTCCTTGAAACAGGAGATATGAAGCTGATTACAGCTCTGCTCGTTATTATTGCGCTCGTAGCTCCGAAGGTTGTTCAAGGACAGCGTGAGAAGAAGAGAAGAGCGAGAAAACGTCAAGAAATTGAACAGCAGGCAGAGGGGGCTTAACAATGCTGGATTTGCAAAACATCATGCTAACGTTCAATGAGGGTACACCAGATGAGAAGCGAGCTTTGCAAAGGCTTAATTTACATTTGGCTGAAGGAGACTTTGTAACAGTCATTGGTAGTAACGGAGCTGGTAAATCAACATTGATGAACGTCATTTCGGGTAATTTAGTTCCTGATGCAGGAAATGTCTTAATTGATGGGAAGCAGGTAGTGCACCTTCCAGAATACAAGCGTTCAGCATATATAGGCCGTGTTTTTCAAGATCCGATGGCTGGGACTGCTCCAACAATGACAATAGAGGAGAACCTCGCAATGGCTTATTCGCGTAATAAGCGCCGTACCCTCTCATTTGGAGTGAACAAGAAGCGCCGCGAATTGTTCGTGGAGTATTTGAAAACATTGCATCTTGGACTTGAGAATCGACTGACAGCAAAAGTCGGGCTACTATCCGGTGGAGAACGCCAGGCCCTTTCACTGCTTATGGCTACATTCACTGAGCCGAATATATTGCTGCTTGATGAACATACAGCAGCGCTGGATCCTTCACGTGCAGAGCTGATTACGAATTTGACGAAGGAGATTGTCGACAAGTTCCAGCTGACAACTCTAATGGTCACCCATAACATGCAGCAGGCCCTTGACCTTGGGAATCGCCTGATTATGATGGATAAGGGACAAATCATCTTTGAAGCTTCAGGAGCGGAGAAGCAGAAGCTGACGATCAATGACCTGATGAATGAATTCCAGCGTATTCGCGGCGTTCAATTTGAAAGTGACCGTGCTGTACTTGGTTAAATTATAGATAAACATAAAATCGGCTCTGTCCTTAGTAGGGACAGAGCCGATTTTATTATTTCTTGCGGAAAATGTGGTGATCTTGATCTTTATCATATGGATGATGAAATTCATCAGATAGCTGATATGTCCCTGCGTCGGCACCAAAGAATCGATTATAACGATCTTTGAATTTGCTATAGAGATACGTGACAATTACTTTCAGAATAGCGTAGCCAGGGATTGCTAGAATGACTCCGAAGACTCCAAACAGATTACCTGCAGTCAGTAGGACGAACATGATTGTAAGCGGGTGGATCTGCATTGTCTTACCCATAATGTTTGGAGAGATGAAATGTCCCTCAAGGAATTGGACGGCAGCCCATACAATCGCCATTTTAAGCAGCATAATTGGGGATGTGACAAGGGCTATGATAATTGCTGGTGTAACGGCTATCATCGGTCCCAAGTACGGTACGACACTCGTCACAGCTGCAATAATTGCTAACGTAATAGCATAGTCGAGATCAATAATGAGATAGCCGATATATAGCAGGATTCCTATGCATGTCGCTACGATGATCTGTCCCTGGATATAAGAACCTACTTGTACATCCATACGATCAAGAATATGATCGGCATCTGCACGGAACTTTGGAGGTAAGATCTTCAAAAAATATTCTTTGAAACGACCGCTGTCTTTCAATAGGAAGAATAGAACAAATGGGAATGTAATCAGAACAATAACGACATGTGTGAGCGTGCTGGCAAAGTTCATAATCCCTTCGGCAGCACCGCCAAAATAGTGGCTAATGTCTGCTGGCAGTCTATCCGCCTTTTTCATTACCCATGCATATCCTTGATCATAATAGGTTCCAAGGAAAGTGCCATCAATCCAAGTTTTGAATCCCATACCCATTTTTTCAATATAGGCTGGGAAGTTCTCACCCAGTTCCATTGCTTGAGTACGGATTGCTGGTACTGTTACAAAGCTGAGCCATGTAATTAATCCGATGATACCTAATATAAGTATCAGGATGCCCCATATACGTTTGATTTTAAATTTTTCCAACAAGTTTACAATTGGATTCAATAGATAATAGGCAATGAAAGCCAGAATAATCGGCGGAGCGATTGTTGACATAATGATAAGCAAAGGCTGGAAAACAAATGATACTTTATTGAATACGTAGACTGCGATTCCGATAAGTATCAGAATTAGCAGCATAAATAGAAGGTTATACCCACCGAGAAATCGAATCATTCTTGAGGAGGGTAATTGATTGCTGTTCTTCTCCATTGCATCACACCCGATTCTTAATTTAAGTTTTCTAGGTTTATTCCCTATTTTGACGAAAAAATAGCAATACTTAATTAGCATTATAGTGTAAAGACAGTATTGCTTCCACAAATAACAGAATTAAGCTGTCATTTGCTGCTTTGGATTATTTGTTATATTATATATATAACAGAACTGAGCAGGAGGCTTTATAATGTTCATTGAAATAAACTTTGAGGCAGAACAGCCAATTTATTCGCAAATTGTTCACCAGATTATTGGTGGTATTGCACGGAATGATTTATCAGCGGGGGAATCATTGCCATCTGTGCGAGCGCTGGCTGCTGATATTGGAGTTAATTTGCATACAGTAAACAAAGCGTATCAGCAATTAAAACAGGACGGCTATATAATTATCCATCGGCGTAAAGGTGTAACTGTTCATCCTGATGGACCGCCAATTGCAGATGAAGCATTTATAGAGTCATTAAAAGCTGAGCTGATGCCTAAAGTTGCTGAGGCTGCCTGCAGAAATTTGCAACAGGAAGAATTAATGGAGATTGTTAGAGATATATATAACAGTTTTAGGGGGACTGAGTAATGGATGGAACGATCTTATTGATTACGGTTTTATTAATGGTTCCTGTCAATTTCATTTTGGCAATCACTCCGTATATTACACGCCAGACGGAAGTGTTCGGAGTAATAGTCGGGGGCGACTATGTTAAAGACGCGCTTTTCCGTAAATGGCGCCGTCAGTTTGCTGTAACAGCGGGAATTGTACAGTTTCTTTTAATAATCGTTTTTGTAGGGGTAGAGGTTCTAGGTTCAATGGATGAAAACAGTATGGCAATTTTATTTTCTATCGTTCTGCTGTGCCAAATTATCGCTGTCGCAATTATATATATGATTTTCCACAAAAAAATGAAAGAACTAAAGAAGACCCAACCGGAACTGTTCCGTAATCATGAAAGAGTGCGTATTAGTACAAACTTTCGAAAGCAGAAACTTACTGTATCCAATTACTGGTTCCTAATTCCGACTTTCATAACTGTTGTTACAATCTTGGTGACATATCGTATGTACGGACAGATTCCAGATCGTATTCCGCTTCAATATAATTTGAACGGTGAGGCAGTTGAGTTTACGGAGAAGTCAAAGCAGACTGCATTCATGCTTCCAGCGATCCAACTTTCCATGACAGTCCTTTTCTTATTTATCAACATTATAATCCGGAAAGCAAAACAGCAAGTTGAAGGGCGAGATATGGAGGCAGACATGCAACGTAATGTGATATTCCGTTATCGTTGGTCTATATTTCTTCTATTCACGGCTGTATTATTGGTTCTTATGTTTGCGACAATACAAGCTTCACTTATCTGGACTATGCCTGAAAAACTATTAATTATTATGCCTTTCCTTTTTACAGCCATTATACTTGGAGCGACTATTTATCTTACAATTACAACAGGGCAGGGTGGAAGCAGGATACGAATTGAAGGAGAAACGGCATCTCCGGACAGCCCATATGTAGGGCGAGATGAAGATAAATATTGGAAGTTCGGTTTGTTTTATTTTAATAAAAATGATCCATCGATATTCGTTGAGAAACGTTTTGGCATTGGATGGACGAATAACTGGGCACATCCGATTTCATGGTTGTTTATCATTATTGTTATTATACTAGCTGTTGGTCTGCCTCTCTTCCTAGCGCTTTAGATTAGAATTATTGTGATATAATACGATTACGATAAAAGAACAGGATTCCCGCAATCAGGGTTTCCTGTTCTTTTTACAAAAGGGGCGACGGTCTATGAGGCAAGTGATTGATCTTCAAGCGGAGAAAAAGGCAACAGCACGCTTTGTGAAGGGGTACCCGCTAATTGAGAAGGATACTGTGCGAAATGAATCGAAACTTAAAGAAGAAGGAAGCATTATTCAGCTTATCGATTCTGAAGGTAAATTCCTTGGCAAAGGGTATTATGGCATACAAAATAAAGGAATTGGCTGGATTTTGACACAAAATCAAAATGAACAGATTGATGAGCCTTTTTTCAATAGAAAAATCTCAGAGGCAGTAGCCAAAAGAAGCAGCTTTTTTAAAGATGAAGAAACGACTGCATTTCGCTTATTCAATGGTGAGGGAGATGGCGTCGGCGGGCTGATCATTGATTACTATGAGGGATTCTGTGTCATTCAGTGGTATAGCGAAGGAATCTATTCTTTCAGAAAAGAGATTCTGTCTGCATTGGAGTCCGTCGTCCATCCAAGCGGCGTTTATGAGAAGAAGCGTTTTGAACATGGAGGTAAATATGTAGAGGACCGTGATCATGTACGTGGAGAGGAAGCGCCATCTCCATTGCTCGTTAAGGAAAATGGCAGAACTTATGCAGTCCATCTCGATGATGGCGCAATGGTCGGTATTTTCCTGGATCAGCGTGATGTTCGGCAGGCGATTTACATGCATTACGCCCAGCCAGATAGCAAGGTGCTTAATACATTCTCATATACCGGAGCTTTTTCCGTACCTGCAGCTTTGGCAGGGGCGCATACGACAAGCGTCGATCTCGCCAAGAGGAGCAGACCGAAGACAATAGAACAATTTGAAGTGAACGGTATAGATTCTGAGACGCAAGATATCGTAGTTATGGATGTATTTGACTACTTTAAATATGCACGTAGGAAGGAACTTTCTTTCGATATGGTAATTCTAGATCCGCCAAGCTTTGCCCGTTCGAAAAAGAGAACATTCAGCACTTCAAAAGACTATCCGGCTTTGCTCAAGGATGCAGCACTCATCACAAATGGGGACGGCTATATAATCGCCTCAACAAACAATGCTAGCTTTGGTATGGACAAGTTCAAGAAGTTCATAGCAGAAGGGATGAAGTCTGCCAATTTTAATTATAAAATATGTGAGACATTCAGTCTGCCGGATGATTTTACAGTCAATCGGAATTTCCGTGAAGGGAATTATTTGAAGGTAGTTGTATTACAGAAATTGAGCTAAAGCAAAAAAGCTGTATCTTCTCCAAGTGACGGAGAAGGTACAGCTTTTTTAGTCTAAATCTGATACTTGCAGGCCTTCTGTATCGATACGAAGAGCTGCAATTTCGTAATCTGGCAATAATGATTGCATTCTGCGAGCAATCTCTTCACCTTTACCGGACGGTGCGAAGGAAATCGTTGTTGGTCCAGCACCACTAATAACTGTTGCGTATGCACCGAGTTCACGAGCTTCAGGCTTAATCTCATCATAACGTGGAATGAGTCTAGCGCGGTATGTTTCGTGGAAGAGGTCACGTTCCATCATACGCCCTGCAAGATTGTAATCACCTTTCATGAAAGCGGCGATCATCATGCTGCTGATTGCACTCGCTCTTGTTGCTACCGCACGAGGGTAGGCATCAGGCAATACTCTGCGTGCATCTTCAGTTTTTAGCTCGAAATCAGGAATGTAGACAATCAGATCCACATCCAGCTCAGGAAGGATCAAGTAGTCCAGTTCTTGCTCAAACTGGACGGCTGTAATGAAGCCACCAAATAGAGCTGGTGCTACGTTATCTGGATGTCCTTCGATCTGTACGGCGTGTCGCAGTTTTTGCTCAGCAGTAAGATCTAGTTCTGCAAGTCTGTTCGCTAGCTCAATTCCAGCTATGATAGCGGAAGCGCTACTACCCATACCGCGTGCGAGCGGTATTTCTGTATCTACAGAAATACTTGCCGAAGACAATTCTTTACCGTGTTTCGCAGCAATTTTGCTTGCGATTTTAAAAATGAAATGTTCTTCGTGGTTTGGAACTTCAGGAAGGAGAGGGGAGCGGTGCTTGAACTCCCAGTCCTCTCCTGGTGTCACAGTAAGCGTCAAATAACGTTCAAGCGCGATGCCGACTGAATCAAAGCCAGGACCGATATTGGCTGAGCTTGCCGGCACTTTAATCATGAAGGGCTTCATGGTCTTGCCGCCGTTACAGCTTTCTCGATATAGTCAGAAATGATTTTTTCGTCATTTGGCAAAGAGACAGGATCGACTTTCAGGTGATTGACAGCTGTCTCAGGGTCTTTCAGCCCGTTTCCTGTAAGAACGGCAACTACTTTGCTGCCTTTCGCAATTGTGCCTTCTTTGACTTGCTGGATAACACCTGCAATGGAAGCGCAAGAGCCTGGTTCAGCAAAGATGCCTTCTCTTGCTGGCAGGAGCTTGTGCGCGGCAAGGATTTCATCGTCAGAAACTGAGCCGATGCGGCCGTTTGATTCATCACGTGCTGCAACTGCAAGCTTCCAGCTGGCAGGATTTCCGATACGGATTGCAGTTGCCACTGTTTCCGGCTCTGCAATAATTCTATCCTGAACAATTGCTGCTGCGCCTTCTGCTTCGAAACCGAACATTTTTGGCAGACCTGTTTGCTTAGCGTCGTTGAACTCCTTGAAGCCTTTCCAGTACGCGCTGATGTTTCCGGCGTTTCCGACTGGAATGCAGAGATAATCTGGTGCCTTACCGCCAAGTTGTTCAATGATTTCGAAGGCGGCTGTTTTTTGCCCTTCCAAGCGGTAAGGGTTCACTGAGTTTACAAGAGTAATTGGAAGCTTTTCACTTACGTTCTTAACGATGCGGAGAGCATCGTCGAAGTTGCCATCAATTTCAACAATTTCAGCACCGAGCATAATTGCTTGTGCCAATTTGCCGAGTGCGACTTTCCCTTTTGGAATGACGATGATTGCATTCATGCCTGCTTTTGCTGCATATGCTGCGGCTGCGGCTGACGTATTACCAGTAGATGCACAAATGACAGTTGAACTGCCGTCTTCCTTTGCTTTGGCTACTGCCATGACCATGCCGCGGTCTTTAAAGGAACCTGTTGGGTTGGCCCCTTCGACTTTTCCGTATAATTCAATGCCCAGTTCTTCAGAAAGATGCGGGAAGTGAATGAGCGGCGTATTGCCCTCATGAAGTGTCAATCTAGGTGTCTTGCTGGTTACAGGCAGATATTCTTCAAAGTGATTGATCAGACCAGTCCAGTTCATTGGGCAATCTCTCCTTCTACGCGGTAGTAGCTTTTTACAGTTTCAACGACATTCAAGTTCTCAAGTTCGCCAAGCGCCTTCTGGAATTTATCTAGAGAAGTCTTGTGTGTAACAAGAATGATCTCTGCAAGTTCCTGCTGCTGTTTGCGAGGTGTTTGCAAAATCTTCTCGAAGCTAATACCAATTTCATTGAATAGCTGGGAAATATTTGCGAATGCACCAACTTCGTCTTTCACATGAAGACGAACATAATATTGGCTGTAGCTATGAGTAGGCGGTGTAAGTTGCTTCTTGAAGCGCGGCTTGATGAAACGACGGCCGTTTACACCTAGGCGCATGTTCTTTATAACAGCAACTACGTCTGACATTACAGCAGTAGCGGTTGGCAGGCTGCCGGCGCCAGGACCATAAAACATTGTTTCACCGACTGCTTCACCATTTACGTATACGGCATTGAATTCATTCTCAACACCTGCAAGCGGATGGCTCTCAGCAAGGAAAGTAGGCTGTACGCTTACTTCAACTTGCTCATTCTCAAAGCTTGCAAAGCCGATCAGCTTCATTACATAGCCAAGCTTCTGGCCGTATTCAAGGTCGGAAAGTGCAATATTGGAGATGCCGCGAACTTCGACATCTTCCAGATCGAAGTCTGTAAGGAATGCAAGACGGGCAAGAATGACCATTTTACGTGCCGCATCCAGACCTTCTACATCTGAAGTCGGATCAGCTTCTGCAAAGCCGAGTTCCTGAGCCTGTTTCAATGCTGTATCGTACGGCATGCCTTCCTTATCCATCTTCGTCATGATATAGTTGGTTGTGCCGTTGACGATACCCATTACCTGATTGATACGGTCTGAAACAAGACCATCGGATAATGTACGTAGGAGCGGAATACCGCCGCCAACACTTGCTTCATAATAAAGATCGCAATTGTTCTTGCCGGCTGCATCTTCAAGTTCGGGGCCATGCAAGGCGATCAAGTCTTTGTTCGCAGTGATTACATGTTTTCCGTTTTCGAATGCTTTCAATATGTATTGGCGTGTTTCTTCAATACCGCCCATAACTTCGACGATGACATCGATATTAGGATCATCGATTACGTCTGTCGCAGAGGTTGTCAGAACAGCAGGGTCGATGTCTTTCTTGCGTGCCTTTTCAAGGTCGCGCACAAGAACACGTCCGACGCTTACACTGCACCCTAGCTGGTGCACAAGCTCTTCCTGGTGGTTGTTAATGATCTGGATAACCCCAGAACCAACAACTCCTAGGCCGAGCAGACCGACTGATATATTTTCTTTCACGTACGCCACCTCATTTTATAGTCCTTTTTGGAGCAAATCCGATAGAGGATTCGCTGATGCTTAATAGCCATTATAAACATGAATAGCCTGATATTTCAATAGTTTTCGGAAGTGATTGACTATTTGGTCAAATACACTGATGCAGTTTTCCCATTTTGTTGTTAATATGGAAGTATTATAGAAAGGATGTTGGAAAATGGTCAAAGTTGTTTTTGTCTGTTTGGGTAATATTTGCCGCTCGCCAATGGCAGAGGGGATTTTCCGTGATCTCGTAAAGAAAGAAGGATTGCAGGAGAAGATTTCTGTTGATTCTGCAGGAACTTCAGATTGGCATATCGGAGAGGAGCCGCATAAAGGAACACTCGGTATTTTTGAGAAATACGGCATTTCCGGAGAAGGCTTGAAAGCACGTCAATATGTACAAGAGGATTTGGAGAACTTCGATTATATTATCGCAATGGACACATCTAATATTGAGAACATGGAAGCGATCCAAGGCAGCAAATCTGAGAAGTTGATCCGCTTGCTTGATCTGCTGGAAGAAGAGAATAAAGACGTACCGGATCCTTACTTTACAGGTGATTTTGAGGAAACGTATCGACTTGTTACTGCAGGGTGCAGAGAATTATTGAATAAGATTAAAAGAGAGAACAACCTCAATTAAAGACAGATGCAGCAAAACCAGGGGGAGGCATTGCAATGCAGCAGTGGCATGAGTTGATTGCCCAGTATGGCTATATTTCCATCATTTTCATTCTAGGCATTGGGATTGTCGGCTTGCCAGTTCCTGACGAAGTGCTTTTAACGTATTTAGGCTATTTGACATCAGATGGGGATATGTATTTTATCCCTGCTTTTCTTTGTTCTTTAGCAGGAGCAATCTGTGGAATTTCAATTAGCTATATTCTTGGAAGCAAGCTTGGCGAACCGTTTCTGAAGAAGTACGGACCGAAGTTATTTATAAAGGAAGAGACTGTTCGGAAAACGCGTAAATTGTTTGGCAAATATGGTGCTTTTGTTCTTATATTTTGCTATTTTATCCCAGGTGTACGCCATGTAGCTGCCTATGTTGCCGGAGTCACTTCTTATTCGTATAAAAGATTTGCTGCAGTTGCCTATTTTGGTGCCGTTGCGTGGGTGACAGCATTTCTAGTGCTTGGCAATCGCCTTGGAAGCCACTGGAACTTGATTGCCCGACATCTGCATCAGTATATGTGGGGAATGTTGCTGCTTGGGGTGATCAGTATAGGCCTCGTTTTTCTATTTAAAAAGGCCGCCCTGTATAGACGAAAGCAGACATAGCTGTTAATTGCCATGTCTGCCGATAATTTGTCCCATACATATTTCTTGAAGGGGATGAATTTCCGGGATGAATCGGCTCTCTTTATCGAAGAAGAGGATGACAGTGGAACCGAAGGAAAAATAACCGGCTTCATCTCCTTTATTAAATTTGGAATTGCTGTTTGTTAGAACGATGCTGTTAATATTCAGAGCACCTACTTTGACGAGCGCGGTTCGGCCAAAGGATGAAACAAGTTCGGTGATGATTCGGTAATTTGTCGAAAAAGGCTTGTCTCCAAATTTTTCGCCAAGAGCATTTACTGGATAAGACTGCTCTCCAATCGCCCAGCGCTTACAGACTTCTCCGTTCACAGGATAATGAATTCTGTGGTAATGGGAAGGTGATAGATAGATTACAATGTAGTCTCCGCCTCTGAAACGGTTTGCAGTCTTATCGTCGCCAAGTAATTCATCGAGTTTGTATAATTGCTCTTTAATGTAGAAGTTATGATTCATATTCACTTTTCCGAATGTCTGTATGACACCGTCGACAGGTGAGATAATCGTATCAGGCTGATCGTCAATAGGGCGTGCCCCTTCGATGAGTCTGCGTGTGAATAGATCGTGTATAGACTGGTAGGATTTTATAGGTCTCTCCATTTCATTCTCATTAAGGCGAAACACTCTTGCAAACGGACGTACGAGTGGTTTACTCACTGGTGATTTTGAAAAATTGCGAAGAAGGCTAGAAGCCATTGGATTGCCAGTTAATTCGACAAATTTCTTAAAAAAAGATTTCATCATGATTGAAACACAGCCTTTTCTCATGGGATTGTCGAGTGATAGAATCTATGAAGGGAGTGGTTGGATGTTTTTAACGAGACTATTTGATTATACAAGACTGAAAGCGCATCTGGCGAACGGAATTACTTTAATGAACTTAAGTTGTGGCGTCATTTCAATCATGTTCATTATTAGAGGGGCGGCACATCTCGGTGTATTATTCATCATGCTTGCTGCCATCTTTGACCGCTTTGATGGAAAAGTGGCTCGCAAATATAATATAGAATCGGATTTTGGCAAGGAACTTGATTCATTATGTGATCTTGTATCATTTGGTGTTGCGCCTGCTATGCTCATTTACCAGGCTTCCTTAAGTTCAATGCCACATGTCGGTTTTACATTGACTGTTCTCTTTATCGTTTGTGGATCGGTTCGACTTGCCAGATACAATATTAAGGAATTTGATGGCGTCTTTTACGGGGTGCCAATCACTGCTGCCGGATTTATCATGGCGCTCGCGTTTTTCCTTGTACCATTTGTACCGACACTATTCTTTGTTTTGTTAGAGTCTGTGTTGACAGTTTCTATGATCAGCAATATCCGCATTGCTAAAATGTGAGAAAAGGCATCTCCTTCTGCTTAAGTGCAGAGGGAGATGCCTTTTCTCATACAATTGATGATGCAGCTGCTTTGCTTCTTTTCATTGAAACAAAAGCGCAAATCAGTGCAATAATTGCCAGACAGCCTCCAGCGAGAGGAGCTTGAATAAGTGCTGCTTCTTTAACAACAATACTACCGACAAAAGAACCAAAAGCTATTCCAAAATGCAAAGCTGAATTATTTAGACTTTGCTGAATCGCTGCTGTTTCCGGTGAGGCCTCAATCAAATAACTTTGCACAGCTGGCGTAATGGACCAGCTCATCATGCCCCAAATGATAAGGATCATCATGAAGGCAGGTATTGAAGTAAATGTCATAGGCAGCAGGAAAAGCGCACTGGTAAAAATGACAATGACAGTGAGTATGATTTTTCGTGAGCCGAAGCGGTCTGTCATTAAACCGCTCAAGCCTCCTCCTGAGACAGCAGCCACCCCGAATACGAAGTAAACAATACTTGTCCAGGTGCCATTAAAGTGCAAGTATGTTTTGACAAGCGGTGTGAGATAAGCATAGACTGCCAAATGCCCTGATAAATAGAAAAACATAGCGAGCTGAATGAAGAAGATCGGTCGGTTACGTAATGTCTGCAACTGTTCACGTAAAGGCACAGCGGGTGTTGGTGCAATTTTTCTAAGTGTGAGATAGACGCCGACCATTACAATTGCAGTTAGCAGCGCAATCATGATAAATGGTGCTCTCCAGCCGAATGAATTCCCAATCAGCAAGCCAATCGGAACACCAAGAACGAGAGAAGCGCTTGTACCCATTATGACAAGTCCAATGGCGCGCCCGGTATATTTCTTATCCACTACAGCAGGTGCTAGAACCATGCAAAGTACAGCTAGAAGTGCACCTGAAAGGGCTGATATGATACGAGCGATAAAGAGCATTGTGAAGTTCTCACTTGCAACAGCGATAAGGTTACTAATAAGGAATAGAGAAAGCGCTCCAAGCATGAGCCGTTTTCGTTCAATTCGCGCTGTAAAGAGCATGAGAAGAGGAGCCCCAATAGCGAAAACAAGTGAAAAAACAGTAATTAGCAGGCCGGCCTTGCTGATGGATACTTCCAAATCGATGGCGATCAGATCAAGAATTCCTCCGATGATCAATTCCGCCATCCCCACTACGAAAGAAACTATTGTAAGCAGATAAACCTGTTTATTCATTAGAAAATCCTCTCGAAATCATATGTACACTGTATAAATATATATTAATGTTGAACAGTGTTCAAGGTTATTAATGCTAAGTTATTCCAATTTTAATAAATAGTTTTTTAACTCACCTTTTGTTTGGTTAATTTCCAATCTTAATAAGAATAATGATTGCTCTTACTTGAATAGGGTGAATTTCCCAGAGTGAATTATAGAGTTAATTGTGAGACAGTGTCTAAACTTTCCTTATGAATTCACTTGTTTAATTGTAAACATGTTGCAGATTATTCCTGCAAGCTTTTGCCTGTCTATTTTGATATACTTGTCTCAAGGATATTGACCTCAGTCAAAAGAGGAGGAAACACGTGTGACGGACAGCAAGCTGTTGGAAAAACAGGCAATGGAAGTACTTAAGGAAACAAGCCGGACATTTTTTATACCGATTAAATTATTGCATAAGCCACTCCGCCTCACAGTCGGTTCAGCGTACTTATGCATGCGAGCAATAGATGAAATAGAAGACGATGAAAAGTTATCCAACGATATCAAAGAACAGCTGTTGATGGAGACAGCGCAACTCTTAAAAGAGCCTTTTGACAGCAAGGCATATAATGCATTATTGGAACCATACGCAGCAGGGCTGCCGGAAGTGACATTGCGTCTAGGTGACTGGATTGAAGTCTGTCCAGCAGAAATCCGTGCTAAAGTATTGGCGGCGACAAGTGAAATGGCTCAAGGCATGGCAAAGTGGTCGAGGAAAAATTGGTCTGTTCATACGGAAGCGGATCTTGATGACTATACGTATTATGTTGCGGGGCTCGTAGGTGTCATGCTTTCTGATATTTGGAATTGGCATGATGGAACTAAGACTGATCGTGATCAAGCAATTGCATTCGGCCGTGGTCTGCAGGCGGTTAATATACTGCGCAACAAAGATGAAGATATGGCAGAGCGGGGTGTAGGCTTTTTCCCAGATGGATGGGGAAGACAGGAGATGTTCGCATATGCTGAAAAGAATCTTGATATGGCAGAGCTGTACATCGCAGATATTGGAAACCGCAATATCCGTCATTTCTGTAAGATTCCACTCTCGTTGGCGCGTCGTACATTGAAAGCGCTCAAGCGTGGGGAAGAAAAAATGTCGCGCCGAGAAGTGGAAGAGGCAGTTGAAGAAGTACTGCATGAACAGTAGGTTGCTGTAACAAATAAGGAGCGTAGCGAAGATGAAGAAGCCAATTGCGGAATCGAGAACAGTACAGTCACGCCTTGTACTGCCGGCAAACACGAATCATATTGGAACGATATTTGGAGGCAATGTTCTCGCCTATATTGATGAAATTGGAGCAATTGCTGCAATGAAGCATTCGGAGAGTACGGTTGTGACAGCATCAATTGACTCGGTTAACTTTGTTTCTTCTGCGAAAACAGGTGATGTTCTTAATCTGGAAGCAATTGTAACCTACACAGGAACGACTTCAATGGAAGTTTATGTTCGAGTAAGTGCCCATAATCTGCTGGAGAACCGAGAACAGTTGACGACAGAATCCTTCCTTACTATGGTGGCAGTCGATGAGGAAGGTCATCCAAAGCCAGTCCCCAAGGTTTATCCCGAAACGCCTGAAGAGATACGCCTTCATGAAACGGCACCGGCCCGCAAGAAGCATCGGATACGCAAAGCAAAACTAAGATAAAAATACCGCAGCGCCTCAATTGAGGCGTCGCGGTATTTTTCTTTGCTTATCGTTTGAATGCAGCAATTCTATCCTGCAAATCACTCGCAAGACTGGCGAGTCTTTCAGCATTCTCCGCTGCATCGTGTACGGCTTGGTTAGAATGTAGGCAGGACGCGGATACTGATTCAGCTCCCGATGCTTGTTCTTCGGCTACCGTCGCAATTTGTTCCGATGCCTGTTTCATTCCCAAGCTATCCTCCCGCATGATCTCCAGGTGTTCGGAGAGTTCAGTGATTTCACTTAATATGTCATGTGCCGAACTGCGTATGGAGTTGTACGTAGTACCAGTGTGATGAACTTGCAATTTGCCTTCACTTACTTCTGAACAGCTTCTGGCTAGAGAATCAACCGCTTTAGATGCATTTGCTTGGATGGCTGCAGCAATTTCGGTTATTTCAGAAGTACTCGAGGAAGCTTGATCTGATAACTTTCCGACTTCTGCAGCAACGACAGCAAAACCTTTGCCCTTTTCACCAGCCCGAGTTGCTTCAATGGTGGCATTGAGGGCAAGGAGCCGAGTCTGTTCGGAAATTTTTTGAATCATTGATACAAGACGCCCTATTTCCTGTGTCTGGCCATTCAGTTTTTCTACCTGTTCCATGGACTCCTTAACAAGGCTGTCAGCCTTATCCATTTGGCTAATGGACTCTTCCATCATTACATTTCCTTTTTCGGTTAAAGAGAGAAGATTTTGAGAAGCAGCAGCGATTTCGAGCCCATTTGTGCTTGCTTTTTCGGTTCTTTCATGAACGTTTATAAGATCCAGGGACATTTTAGAAATCGTATTTGCCTGGATATCTGCAGCTTCAGTTGCTTCAATCATTGCAGCTGCAGTCTGATTGCTCCCATTAAGCATTTCACTTCCAGATTGTAGCATTTCCTCGCTTTTTTCTTGAACCTGCTCCGAGGCTTCTGCAATTAAGCAGACAACCTGTTGTAAATTGTCACGTAGCAGGATAGCGGTGTTGAACAGGGTGCCAATCTCGTCTTTTCGGTCAGTGCGTTCCAAAGAACTGCGTAAATCGCCTTCAGCAATCGTCTTCATGAATTTGGCGACTTTACGTACCGGTTTGGAAATGGAGCGACTCATTCTTATAGCTGTAAAGGTTACAAGAACAAGTAGTATTGCAATTGCAGCTAGTGAGATCTTCATCAGTTTCTGTTCAGTGGCAGCTATTGTGGATATATCCTTTTTGATGCCGATCATGCCAATGACTTGTGTTCCAGTCGGGTCTTTTAAAGGCAAGTAGGATTGAAGACTGGAACGTGTGTTGTCTGAAGCCTTTTTGCCTTCAGATACTTTGCGAATAATCTCAGCTTTTTTGAACGACTCACCGATTTTGCTGCTATCGGAAGAAATCATAACTTTGCCGGCATCATCATAGAAATTAAGCTCAACATTTGGCATTGATTTTTGCAGATTTGAAATAAAGCTTTCATCTATTCCAGTTTGTAGCGTTCCAATGATTTTATTACCTTGATAAATCGGGGCAAAGGCACGGATGGCGAGTCCACTATTGCCAAATTCAAACCCTGCAATTGTATCTCCAGAGAGTGCAGTCTGGATTGCGGGTTTATCGCTTTTATCATCATTGTATTTCTCGGGGTTGTGATCACGAAGAAATACTTTTCCGTCAACACGGCCAAATTCAAACACATCCACATGCTGCTCCTGTTTTAGGCGTTTAAAATCGCCTAAGGATTGTTTCAGCAGTTTTTCCCGGTCATTTTTTGAGAAAGAGTTAACAAATTGTCCCTTGCTTGCGTACTGTTCAGTCAGTCTGAGCAGATCATCAGCTACAGTAGACATATATGCATCAACTGCATCATTAGTCTCATCTTGATCTTTATCTGCTAGCTGTTGAAAACCTTTTTCCGCTGAGTAATAGAAAAACAGCAAGGTTGCGAAAAGTGGTATGATCGCGATGGCAAGGAAAGCAATTAGTAGTTTTATGCTAAGTCTTTTCATGTTCATGATTTGCTTCAAGATCCATTCCTCCTATAATCCATTTTTTAAGTTTTTGATATGTAGGAAATAATGACTAAATCAAATATAACTTGTTTTAAATCTAAATCGACATATTCTTGCAAATGTTTACAGAAAATTAACGCTAGTAGTTAAAAAGGGATTCAATTATTTGTTTTTGGGTAACGTAGTCTCTACAATGGGATTTAAATAATCAGTGGGAGGCTATTTCATGTCTGAATTGAAAGAACTGACAACAACTGAAGAATTTGATCAAGTGTGGGAGAAGTCCACAGAGGGACCGATTTTCGTTTTTAAGCACAGTACAACTTGCCCTATCAGCGCCAATGCGTTTGATGAGTTTCAAAAGTACGCTAATACAAATGGTAAAGAAGAGCCTGTATACTTCCTTAAAGTGAGAGAGAGCCGGGAAGTATCCAATCATATTGCAGATGTAACTGGTGTGAAACATCAGTCACCCCAGCTGCTTCTGATCCAGGACAAGGCGGTTAAGTGGAATGACTCTCATTCCAATATTACAATTGACAATATTGAAGAAGCTGCACTTTAAATAGCAGGTGAAAACAGTTCTCCGCATTGCCGGGGAACTGTTTTATTTTTTCCTTGACCTTGACGTAACGTCATTGCCTAAAGTGGTTTATGGAAGGGGGCAGAAGCTTTGTATATTAAGGAAGCTGCAGAGCAGGCCGGAGTCAGTATCAGGACTTTACACCATTATGACCAGATTGGCCTGCTTTCTCCGAGAACAGAAGAGCAAGGATACCGGGTTTATTCTGATGAGGATCTCATACAACTGCAGCAAATTTTGTTTTTTCGGGAGCTTGGTTTTAAGTTATCAAGGATTAAAGAAATGCTGAATGACCCGCAGTTTGACCGAGATGCTGCATTGCAACTGCAACGTCAAGCACTTATTGAAAAAAAAGAGCGGCTCGACCGTATTATCCAAACTATCGAAAAAACGATAAAGACTGAAAGGGAAGGTGGTACTATGACAAACGAGGAACGATTTGCAGGCTTTGACTTTAGCTCCAACCCATTTGAATCGGAAGCGATAGAAAGATGGGGAAAGGAAGCTGTGACGAAGATGAAAAAGAATACGGAAGACTTGCCGGTGAATAAACGCTTTGAGTTGGAAAAGAATTTAAATGAACTTTTCAGCAAATTGGCAAGGTGCATGTCTAAAGGACCTGCCTCTGATGAAGCCCAAACAAGTGTAGCAGAGTGGTATCGCTATTTGAATGTAATCGGCGATTATTCTCCTCGGGCTTTCAAAGGACTTGGAGCGATCTACGTAGAAGACGAGCGATTTCTAAGAAATATGGAACAGTACGGGCAAGGGTTTGCTCAATTCATGTGTGAAGCGATGGAGATTTATGCGGATGGACTTTTAAATTGATCTTTAGCGGGCTGTGCAGTTAAATGTATAGCCTGCTTTTTTTGTGCCGTTCAGGCTTTAGGATACATAAACTTTTAGAAGATTGTTTGAAAAGGAGAAATGTTATGTCTGGTGAATATATGAATTGTCTTGCCGCATATGGTGTAAGCAGTGCGCACCCAGGGAGTCTGGGACTGACGAGGAGAATGTTGGATAGGGAAAGGATTCATGCAGGCGCAAAGGTTCTTGATGCAGGTTGTGGAACTGGAGGGACTGCTGAGCTGCTTATTAAGAGTTATAAGACTGATGTTACAGCGCTCGATCTGCATCCGGTCATGGTTGAAAAGGCGAAACAGAGATTGATTGGGAAGCCTGTTGAAATCATCCAAGGTGATATAGAGAATCTTTCTTTAAAATCAGGAACGTTTGACCTTGTTCTATCTGAATCCGTACTTGCTTTTACAAAAGTTGAACAATCGCTCCACCATATCAGTCGTATACTCAAAAATGAGGGCGTACTGCTTGCAGTGGAGATGGTAAAAGAGGATGGGCTCTTGCCAGATCATATAAAGGAATTACGTGAATTCTATAGTCTTCCGGAACTTTACGGAGAAGGTGAATGGATTCATATGTTTAAATCAGCTGGATTTGATACAGTAGAGTGTTTATACGGACTTGATGGAATTTCTACAGAGGAGACAGAAATAACTCCTGAATTTATGCTCTCGGAAATACTTCTAGAAGAGCATCATGATACACTGGAGCGACATTTAGAGCTTAATGACCTTTATCAGGATCTGCTTGGGTTTAGAGTGTTTCGTTGTACAAAAAAGAATTTAAAATGAGCTGGACATGGGGAGAGCATTCGATTAATATGAGATGACGCAGATTTACAGTTAAGGAGGATACTATTTGAACCAGAATAAAAAATATGAATATCTAGCAGACGATCCAAAAGTAAAAGTATTGCCAATTATGCTTTCCATGGTCATAGGTGCATTTTTTGCAATATTGAATGAAACATTGCTCAACATTGCCTTGACTACCCTCATGAAGGAGTTTGGGGTTTCTGTCACAACAGTTCAGTGGATGGCCACTGGTTTTATGCTTGTGATGGGAATTGTAATTCCAGCATCTGCTCTTCTGACACAATGGTTTACTACAAGGCAGATGTTCCTTGGGACAATGATTATTTTCACCCTTGGGACAGCAATTTGTGCAATAGCTCCGAATTTCCCAGTACTTGTTGCAGGACGGCTTCTTCAAGCTGTAGGAACAGGACTTCTTATGCCTATCATCTTCAATACTTTCCTGCTGATCTACCCGCCGCATAGAAGGGGAGCGGTCATGGGAGTTGTCGGACTTGTCATAATGTTCGCTCCAGCCATTGGCCCGACACTCTCCGGTGTTATAGTCCAGCATCTAGGCTGGCGCTACTTGTTCATTACAGTTATACCTTTCGCTGTCTTCTCCATTCTTTTTGCATTCAAATTCCTTAGAAATGTAGGAGAAGTGACGAAACCTAAAATCGATTTCATTTCCTTAATCTTTTCTACTATTGGTTTCGGAGCATTAATCTATGGATTTAGCTCCGTGGGGGCTAAGGAGAAAGGATTCCTTGATCCTGTTGTAGACATTTTCATTGCAGTTGGCTTAATTGCTATTGTTTTGTTTGCTCTTCGTCAATTGAAATCTGACTCACCGTTCATGGATTTGCGCGTATTTCGCTATCCGATGTACCGGCTTGGTGTCCTATTGTTCGTCCTGATCATCATGCTCATGTTCGCGTCAGAAATTGTTCTTCCCCTTTATATGCAGGGCCCACTTGCCCTTACAGCTTCTGCAGCCGGTCTTGTTCTGCTACCGGGAAGTATTCTGAATGGGATGCTGTCACCAGTGATGGGGAAGCTGTTTGATAAATTTGGCCCGCGTCCGCTTATGATACCTGCGACAATCGTGCTCGTGCTTATGATGTTCGCATTTAGCAGACTTGGCACAGCAACAAGTATCGGATATATTACAGTATGTTATTTGTTATTGATGGTATCAATCTCAGCTATCATGATGCCGGCACAGACAAATGGGCTTAATGAATTGCCAAAGTCACTTTACCCACATGGTACGGCTGTCATGTCGACACTTCAGCCGGTTGGAGGTGCAATTGGTGTATCGGTATTCATCAGCATAATGAATGCACGCCAAGCGAAAGTCCTTGAAACGAAGGACACGGCGGAGCCGGCAATGGTTATTCATGCTATGGTCGCAGGCGTAGAACTTGTATATTTCATAGGTATTGCACTTGCGATTCTCGCTGTGATTATTGCGCTCTTCATCAAGAGGGCAAAGCCCGCAATAGAGCAGACGAGTGAGAAGGCATAAAGAGAGAAAAGCTGCAGCCGGCTAAAAGGCTGCAGCTTTTTCTTTTGAGTTGCTTATAAAAAGACACGTCGTATAAGAGAAAAAACATAAGAAGTTTATTTCGCTCAATTAAAGTAAAATCCCTTCAGTCATAAAACTGAAGGGATTTTACTTTAATTATCTT
Organism: Aciduricibacillus chroicocephali; assembly: GCF_030762805.1. NCBI lineage: Bacteria > Bacillati > Bacillota > Bacilli > Caryophanales > Bacillaceae > Aciduricibacillus > Aciduricibacillus chroicocephali. Next base: position 372,541 of record NZ_CP129113.1, read on the forward strand.
AATTTCATATCCAAAATACTGGATAATTTCTTCCATTTCGCAGATTATTAATGAATAATGCGACCAGTACAATGGAAATAGAGCCTATTAGTACTGAAGTAAATAAAAAATCCCAATTATAAGTACCGAGGATTACAATAATCGGATCAGCCCCTGCCGGAGGATGAGTTGTTTTGGTTAACATCATTGAACTGATAGCTAAACCAACTCCTAAGGCGAGAGACCAAGGCTCATCACCAAATATATGATATATGATTATTCCGACTAAAGTTGATATGAAATGCCCACCGATAATATTTCTTGGTTGTGATAAAGGCGAGTTCCAAAGAGAAAAAGCTAATACACAACTTGCCCCAAATGAAGCTATTAATAATGGTGAAGATGTAAAAAGTGATAAAATATACAAAATAATAATCGTAGAAGTTCCGCCTATAAAGCCAGTTATAATATCTTTCGCATTTACTTTTAAAGGGCTCCGGCCGTTTCCTCTCATTTTCATGAGGTAGGAAGGTATCTTGATTTGAGTGATTTTTTCCGCTTGGTCTTTTTTTACTAGATTTCCATCATTAATCAAATAACTTTTCCTCATCTCTGTAAAAATTTTTACAAATTATATTATTATTTTTTAAATATGTAAAGTGGTAAATAATAACAACGTTCTAGGAACAGATAATCATAGAGGCTGCTCAACTATGTTAATTACAAGATTTTAAATTGATAGAAGAAAAATTAGAGACGGAGATTTTAAAAGGAGGACAGACGAGCTATAAACTTTTTTAATTTTATTGGCAACCATAAGTTTAAGACAGCAGAATATATGGGAGTTCTAATTTAAAAAACGTAAAACGCCTACAAGCCTTTGCCTGTAAGCGTTTAAGTGTGATGGAGCATAGCGGGATCGAACCGCTGACCTCTTGCATGCCATGCAAGCGCTCTCCCAGCTGAGCTAATGCCCCATATGTAATCAACAAGTACATTATACTCATTTGTTGTTTGTTTGGCAAGACTATAATCCAGATATAGCGGGATAGCTTGTGTACAACGTGTACTCGCTAATGAGGTATTAGGTCAGCAAAGAATCGCTGAAATTTTATTGAACCATTTAAGGGATAAAAAACACTTCCGATATGACATCGGAAGTGTTTTAAATTATTAATCAGCCAGCAAAGCGGCAAGAATCGCTTTGTGTGCATGAAGACGATTTTCGGCCTGATCAAACACGACTGAATGGGACCCGTCAATGACTTCAGCGCTTACTTCTTCGCCTCGATGAGCAGGGAGGCAGTGGAAGAACATGTAGTCTTCGTTCGCATTTTTAACAAGGTCTTCATTAACCTGATAATTGCGGAAAACGCCTTTTCTTTCTTCGGCACTATCTTCAAAGCCCATGCTTGCCCAAACATCCGTATAAACGATATCAGCGTCCTTGAGACCTTCTGCTGCATCTGTTGTCTGGTAAACTGTGCAACCGCTCTTCTTAGCTTTCTCTTCAGCCTTTTCCATGATGTCCTTATGAACTTCATAACCTTCAGGCGTAACGATTGTACAATCGATTCCTACTGTAGCGCAGCCGAACAGGAGGGAGTGAGCCATGTTGTTTCCATCACCGACATAGACGAGCTTATTGCCAGCAAATTTTCCGGTTTTTTCATAAATTGTGATCAAATCAGCAAGTACTTGTGTCGGGTGGTAGTCGTCTGTTAGTCCGTTGATAACAGGAACGCTCGCATTTGCAGCTAGTTCTTCCACAATGTGATGACCGAATGTGCGGATCATGATGCCGTCAACAAAACGAGACATTACATTTGCTGTATCAGAGATCGTTTCACGCTTGCCCATTGAAATCTCATCACGGCTAATATAAAGGGCATGGCCCCCAAGATGATACATAGCTGCTTCGAAAGATACACGCGTGCGCATAGATGACTTTTCAAAAATCATAGCAAGTGTTTTGCCCTCGAGATATCGATGCGGAATACCTTTCTTCTGTAAATCTTTTAGCTTGATTGCATATTGGACAAGATATTCAATTTCATCTTTTGAATAAGTATCCAAGGTAAGAAAATGCTTATTTTTAATTTTGCTTTTATCTAAATTCGGGTCTACTGTTTTAGTCATTGCAGGTCACTTCCTTTTTTGATAAGTGGCTGTTTTAAGCTGTAGTGTTCGTTTTCAAACACTGACCAATTAGCTTAACTGCTTCATCTATTTCTTCATTCGTAACGATGAGTGGGGGAAGAAGGCGAAGTACATTTGGTCCGGCATTTAGGACGAGCAAACCTTGTTTCATAAGTTCTAATACCGCTGGAAGAACTTCGTTTTTGCATTCAATGCCGATCATTAGGCCTTTGCCTCGAATGTCGGTGATATTATCATTGCCCGCCAATTCAGTTTGGAGCTGCTTAAGCAGATACTTGCCTTTATCCTCAACTTCTTGTAGGAAGTCAGTATCAAATGCAAGCTCAAGAACTTTGTTTGCAGCAGCCATAGCAAGTGGATTGCCTCCGAATGTAGAACCATGGCTTCCTGGTCCGAAATAATCTCCAAGCTCTTTTTTTGCAATCATTGCACCGACTGGAAGCCCGTTGCCGAGTCCTTTGGCGGAAGTGATGATATCTGGATAAACACCGTAATGCTGGTAGGCGAAAGGTTTTCCCGTCCGGCCTATACCAGTCTGGATTTCATCGACAATGAGGAGAATACCTTCCTCTGCTGCAAGAGCAGCGACTGCTTTGAAAAATTCAGGTTCGGCTGGCAGCACACCGCCTTCACCTTGTACTGATTCAATCATGATTGCAGCTGTGTTGCCATCAATTGCCTCTTTAACACTCTCTATATTGTTATATTCTACGTAAGTGAATGTTTCAAGCAGAGGTCCAAAACCTTGTTGGATTTTTTCTTGACCAGTTGCGGACATTGTGGCAAATGTTCTGCCATGGAATGATTTTTGGAAAGTGATGATCTTTGTTTTGCCGGTCGCTTTGCGTGCAAGCTTAATCGCCGCTTCATTCGCTTCGGCACCACTATTGCCAAAAAAGACATAGTCGCCAGAACTGTTTGCTGTCAGTTTCGAGGCGACTTCTTCTTGTAGCGGAATATGATACAAATTGGACATATGCCAGTATTTCTGAAGCTGATTCTCTACTGCTGTCTGAACGGCAGGGTGGCGGTGTCCAAGGTTCGCCACTCCAATACCAGATCCAAAATCAGTATAAAGATTTCCATTAGTATCCCATACTTTTGTTCCTTCTGTCTTATCTATTTCGATGTCGAATCTTCCGTATGTCGGGAATAATGCAGTCATTGTTTGATCACCTCTACTGTTTTTCTGATGACGGTGCCGACGAGTGATGTATCTGTCGCGAGTGTGGATTGTTTGCCGTCAACGATCATCACTTCTTCCAATGAGTCTGAGAGGCTTTCAAGTGCAGCCCTCACTTTGGGAATCATGCCGCCGTGCACAACGCCGGACTGGATGAACTCCTCGATTTCTTCCTGGGTAACGGATTCGAGCAGTTTCTCTCCGTGCAGAATACCAGGTACGTCGGTTACGAAGACGAGTTGTTTCGCGTCAAGTGCACGTGCTACAGCCGCCGCCGCAGTATCAGCGTTAATATTAAAGCGTGTGCCATCCTCGGAAAGGGCGACAGGGGCAATGACTGGCATGATATCCATATCAAGCAGCTGCATGAGCAGATCTGTATTTACATAGTTGATTTTGCCGACAAACCCATAACGTTCAATGTCAATTGCCTCGGCTCTGAGCAGGTTTCCGTCTGAGCCGGATAAACCCATTGAGTTGATTCCTGTTTCATTCAGTTTTCTTACGAGTGCCTGGTTTACTGTTCCGCTGAGGGCCATTTCGACTACATCCATCACTTGTTCTGTCGTTTTGCGCAACCCATCTACAAAGTCTGCTTCAATATTCAATTTGTCAAGCATCTCTTTTATGGCAGGTCCGCCTCCGTGAACGATGATCGGTTTCAATCCCGCTTGTTTCAGTTTGCAAATATTTGCATAGAAATGATCAGATAATTGGTCAACCGTACTTCCTCCACACTTCAGGACAATGATGTCGTGCACTTGGTTTTCCTCCTTATGAACGATAGCTTGCGTTGATCCTCACATAATCGTAAGTCAAATCGCAACCCCAGGCTTTTCCGGAACCTTCTCCGTTTTTTAAATCAATGGTAATTAGAACAGTATCCTGTTCCATATAAGCAGTAGCTTCTTCTTCAGAAAAATCCAGTGGCTGACTGTCTTTTAACATCTGTATATGACCGATTGATGTATCAATTGTATCGGGGTTGACTGAGGCACCACTATAGCCAATTGCAGCGATAATGCGTCCCCAGTTGGCGTCTGTTCCATATACCGCCGTTTTAACAAGGGAGGAACCGACAACGGATTTTGCGACTTGTACGGCTTCCGTATCACTGATCGCGCCTTGTACATCTACTTCAATGAGCTTCGTAGCGCCTTCGCCATCTCGAGCTATGAGCTTTGCCAGGTCTTCACATGCAGATTGGATCAGCTTGGTGAACGTTGGCCAATCGGGATGATCGGGCGTCAGTGAATCATTGCGCGCAAGACCATTTGCCATAACAATAACCATGTCATTTGTTGAAGTGTCACCGTCTACGGTAATACAGTTGAATGTGGTGTCTGTAGCTTCCGAAAGCGCCTGCTGCAAATATTGCGGCTCAATTTCAGCGTCCGTTGTAAGAAAGCCGAGCATTGTTGCCATATTCGGCTTAATCATGCCAGAGCCCTTGGCGGTTCCGGCAAGTGTCACCTTTTTTTCTGCGATTTCTGCTTCATAGCAGGTTGTTTTGGCGAATGTGTCAGTTGTCAGAATGGCCTCTGAGAACTCTTCAGCGCCATCTTTTTCGGGTACAAGTTTTTCAATGGCTGGCTTAATAATATCCATTGGCATCGGCTGACCGATAACGCCAGTAGATGCAACAGCAACAAGATTTGATTGTATGTTAAGGAGTGAAGCAGTTGCCTCTTGCATTGTGAGAGCGTCAGCATCACCTTGCGGACCAGTACATGCATTGGCGTTGCCGCTATTGGCTATGATTGCCTGCACTCGACCTGTTTCTCCGATGTTCTCCTTTGTAAGGCGGAGAGGCGCCGCTTTAATTGCGTTTAATGTATAGACAGCAGCTGCTGAGGCAGGCTGCTCAGAGATAATTAGTCCGAGATCTTTTCGTTCTTTTTTGACGCCGGAATGAAGTCCGGTTGCTTTGAACCCGAGCGGGGTTGTTATGTTTCCGGATATTTTCTTAATAGTCATTGCAAATTCTCTCCCCTGGTTCAATTCTCTCTATTATGGATAGATTGGAAGGAAGTCAAGCCCTGTTGTCTCATCAAGTCCGAATTGTACATTCATATTCTGTACAGCCTGCCCGGCTGCTCCCTTCATGACATTGTCGATGACAGACACAACTGTAATTCTTCCAGTACGCTCACAGTAGGCAAGGCCGATATCGCAGAAGTTAGAGCCGCATACTTCTCGAGTTCCCGGGAAGAGGCCTTTCTCGCGGATACGTACAAAATAGTTATTTGCATATGTCTCTTTGTATAAATCATGGAGTTTATCAATATCAAAATCTTCAGTCGCTTTAGCGTACATTGTTGTCATAATGCCGCGTGTCATTGGGACAAGATGTGTCGTGAAACTGACAGGACCAGTTAAGGCATTGAACCTTCCAAGAGTCTGTTCAATCTCAGGAATATGCTGGTGCTCATTCACCTTGTATACTTTCAAGTTGTCATTCATCTCGGGAAAATGAGCGATAGGTGAAGCGCCCCTGCCAGCACCACTTACACCTGATTTCGCATCAATGATAATGGAGTCCAAATCAATAATTCCATTCTTTACGAGTGGAGCGAGTCCAAGAAGTGTGGCGGTAGGGTAACATCCGGGATTAGCAACGAGCTGTGCATCTTTCACATCATCTGCGAACCATTCTGTTAAACCATAGACGGCTTCAGCAACTCTCTTTTGGTCACCGGCTGGCTTTTTGTACCATGATTCATAAGTTTCAGTATTTTTAAGGCGGAAATCACCTGATAGATCAATTACTTTTGCTCCTGCGTCCATCAACTGAGGGATAAGCTTAGAGGAAACCCCTGAAGGCGTCGCTGCAAAAACGACATCCGTCTCATTGGCGATCTTTACCGGGTCAATGTCTTCAAGCTCCAAATTAACAGCATCTTGAACATGCGGATAACTCGTGTGGAGCGGTTTCCCTTGCTGGCTCGAAGAATGAATGGAGTGGATTGTTGCTTCCGGATGCTGATGCAAGATACGAATAAGTTCCGCACCTCCATATCCAGTTGCACCAATAATTGAAATCTTCATCTATTCTTCTCCCCTCGGTAATAATTAGTTGCTTTTTATTATAAAACTGTATAAAAATAAAATCAATAGTATATTTATAAAAAGACTGAATTGTATCAAAAGCTTGATTTGTTAAGGTTATTTTATGAGTAACATGAATATGCATTGCATAAAAGATTAATATATACATGTTTTATACAATTTCCATACGTGTTGGCATTGTGAAACATAATTAGTGGAATTACTGTATTCTGTTAACTGTTTTCCTAATTTGAATTTTCCTAAACCTCTTTAAGCTTGTCAGTTAAACAAAAAAACTGCCGATTCAGGGGTGAACGGCAGTTTTTACAATGACTATGCAAGGAAGTATGCGATGGTAGATACAAGGATAGATGTAATAATCATGGCGATTAGCGGGCGAAGAGCTTTTGTCCGCAAATCTTTTAAGTTTACGTTTAGACCAAGACCTACCATTGCAGCTGTAAGGAGCCAAGTTGTTACATTGGCGACTACTTCGAATGTGCCAGCTGGGATTGGTATGATGTGTCCTAATACATACGAGCCTAGGAAGCTTAGCAAAATGAAACCAAGCAAGAAGTACGGGAATTCAACTTTTGCCGTTTCTTCATCGTCTTTATTTTTACGCTTCATAATGAGAATAAAAATGAAGCAGACAGGAATGAGTAGGAACACGCGGCCGAGTTTGGCAAGCAGGCCGATAGCAAGGGCATCTTCTCCAGCTGGTGCAGCCGCTAGGGCAACATGGGCAAGTTCATGCAAGCTCATGCCGGACCATATGCCGTACTGGATATCTGTAAGTCCGATAATCGGGTGGAGCAATGTATAGCCTACAGAGAAAACTGTGCCAATGAGCGCAATAATCCCGACACCGATTGCTGTATCTTCATCCTTGGACTTCACTATCGGTGCAACTGCGGCAATGGCTGCAGCACCGCAGATCCCAGTTCCTACACCGAGAAGTAGAGAGATCATTTTGTCAGCTTTGAGTAGTTTGGCAAGCCAAATAGTGAAAAAGATTGCGAAGATAATGATGACTGCGTCACGGAGCAGCAGACTGAGCCCATCGTGAAATACAACATTCATATTTAATTTTAGACCGTAAAGGATAATAGCAAGCCGCAACAACTTTTTAGATGAAAATTCTATGCCTGATCTGAATAATTCAGGATATCCGGCAAACTGTCTGTAGACAACGGCTATAATGATGGAACAGGCAAGCTGGCCGACATGGTCGAAGCCAGGAACTTTTGCAAGCAAATAGCCAAGAAGAGCAATTAAGAAAGTAAAAGCAACTCCGCCAAGCCATTTTGATATTGGAGATGGTTGTTTCTTTGATTGATGATACGCTGTTGTGTCCATAAATATACGCCTCCTGACTTCAATAATAGGGGAGAACCTAATATAAGAAAAATAAATAATAAATATAATAATGATAAGTAAATCGCAATGAACGGAGGCTGATGCATGGATCAGCAATTAAAAGTATTTGTAACGGTAGCTGAAAAGAAGAGTTTTTCGCGTACAGCAGAGGAGCTGCATATGACTCAACCTGCTGTGAGTCAATACATCCGGGCTTTTGAGGAGACGATGGGGACACGCTTGCTGGAACGCACAAATAAGTACGTAAGATTGAACAAAGCTGGAGAAATTGTTTACCATCATGCTAAAGAAATTATTGGTTTATATGAGAAGATGCATAACCTCGTCGATGACTTGACCAAGAAAGCGAGAGGACCGCTCACAATTGGGGCGAGTCATACATTTGGAGAGTATGTACTACCGTGGATCATTGCAACTTTGCAACGGGAATATCCGGATATCGAGCCTGAGGTGATCATTGGAAATACTACCGAAATTGCAAATCTTGTCGATACACATCAGCTTGATGCAGGGATAGTAGAAGGCAAGTTGCTGAATCACCACTTGGAACTGCAGCCTCTTGGAAATGACTTTATGTATGCTGTAGCTTCACCGGATCACCCGATATTTAATCATGGAAATGAACTTTTGGAACTTGAGGCAACAAAGGATATGGTTTGGATTGCGAGGGAGAAAGGCTCTGGTACTAGAGAAGCTATGGATGAGATGTTCGAACAATTTGAATTTGAACCGGTTCGACTTATGCAGTTCGGGAGCAATCAGCCGATCAAGGAGGCGGTCAAAGCTGGACTTGGCATCAGCCTTCTATCCAGGTGGGCTATACAAAAAGAATTAGAATACGGTGAGCTTAAAATGGTAAAGATTGCAGGTTTGCCATTTGAACGCCAGTTTTCAATCATCACAAACTCACCTTTTCAGACGAAGGCTCTGGAGGTTTTCACTGCTCTGCTCCGGAGTCATCAGTTGCTCCGTGCATTCGAATAATTTGGTTGTTTAGGAATTCAGGAATTGCACATGCAAATAAAAAAAGATAGTATATAAACAAGTCAAAGGGACTTGCTTTGAATGCATCTTTATACATTTTGGAGGAATGAATCCATGAGTGAGAAAATAAGAATCGGCATACTTGGTTACGGAAACCTTGGAAAAGGAGCCGAAGCCTCAATTCAACAACAACCAGACATGGAACTTGTCGCTGTCTTCTCAAGAAGATCTCCTGAGAGCGTAAAGACAGTCAATCCGAATACTAAAGTTATACACGTGGACGATGCTGAAAAGCATGTAGACGATATTGATGTTTTGCTTCTATGTGGAGGGTCGGCTACAGATTTGCCAGAACAAGCTCCAGAATTCGCAAAGCTGTTTAATACAGTAGACAGTTTTGACACGCATGCACGCATCCCTGAGTTTTTCGAGAATGTTGATAGCTCAGCAAAGCCGAATGGCAAAACAAGCATTATTTCAGTTGGTTGGGATCCAGGTCTTTTCTCAATCAATCGTGTATTGTCAGAGAGCTTCCTTCCAGAAGGCGAGACATATACGTTCTGGGGTAAGGGGCTTAGCCAAGGACATTCTGACGCTGTTCGCCGCATTGAAGGTGTTAAAAATGGTGTCCAGTACACAATTCCATCTGAAAAAGCGATTGAGCGCGTAAGAAATGGTGAAAATCCTGAGCTTTCCACTAGCGATAAGCATACACGTGAATGCTTTATCGTTGCAGAAGATGGAGCGGATAAAGCGAAGATTGAAGAAACAATCAAAACAATGCCTAACTACTTCGATGAGTATGAAACTACTGTTCATTTCATCAGTGAAGATGAATTGAAGCGCGACCATAACACAATGCCGCATGGCGGTTTTGTTATCCGCAGCGGAAAAACAGGCGAAAACACAAATCAGATTGTGGAATTCAGCTTGAAATTGGAAAGCAATCCTGAATTTACAGCGAGTGTGCTTGTTGCGTATGCGCGAGCAGCTCACCGCATGAACAAAGAAGGTCTTACAGGTGCAAAGACAGTCTATGATGTTGCACCAGCATACCTTTCACCACAGAGCAATGCTGACCTTCGAAAAAAATATTTGTAAGATAAAAAAACACGCCATAATCTGGCGTGTTTTTTTATTAACTCATAAATCATATCAACTTTATCGGGAAAAGTGTCTTGACATGCTGACTTTAGCAATGTAGTATCTATTTAACTCAAAAATATTCTGTCTATTCACAAGTTTTGAAACGTGGGTGGAATCCCCTGGCTTAGAGAGAGCATTCATTGGGATGGAATATGCCTAAAACCAAGTAATTTTATAGGTTATTTATAAATTGACGTTGACGCGAGGCTTTGCAATGGAGGTTACCATGGCGAAAGTTGATGAGAAGAAACTCCAATATATACTATCGGTAATTGAAGAGCTGGAATATGGAGCAGTGAGCATTACAATTCATGAAAATGAAATAACACAAATTGATTCAACAGAAAAAAAGCGTTTCCCGGTTGCCAAGAGAGAAGTAAGGCATAGGTAATGTTTTAATCAATGAAAGAGGTGTCTGGAAATGGGAGAGTCCACTAATATTGTTTGGCATGACTCCGAGGTGACAAAGAAGGATCGTCAGCAGAAAAATGGCCATAAAGGTGCGGTTATCTGGTTCACTGGCCTTTCGGGTTCAGGCAAATCGACAATTTCTGTAGCTTTGGATAAAGCTCTGTTTGATAAAGGGATTAGGGCATATCGCCTGGATGGTGACAACATTCGTCACGGGTTGAACAAGAATCTTGGTTTCAGTGAGGAAGACCGAACAGAGAACATTCGTCGTATCGGAGAAGTGTCCAAACTACTCATCGATGCTGGATTATTTGCCCTTACTGCTTTCATTTCACCTTACCGTGCGGATCGGAATCAAGTCCGGGAATTGCTGGAAGCTGACGAGTTTATAGAAGTTTATGTGAAGGCAAGTGTTGAGACATGTGAAGCGCGTGACCCAAAAGGCCTCTACAAAAAGGCGCGTAACGGGGAAATCAAGAATTTTACTGGCATTGACGCTCCATATGAGGAGCCATCAAATGCTGAAATCATTCTAGATACCGACGCTCTCAGCGTAGAAGAATGTGTGGATCAGCTAATTAATCATCTTGAGAATGCTGGTTATTTTACTGCTTAATCTGGCATTAAACCCTGTGTAAAGAGATAGATTACCTGGAAGGAGAGAGTGGCATGGCAAAACCGACATACGAGGACTGGCATGAAGAGGATGGCTTTGCGATTGACAATGCTACGAAGGGTGCCTTGAATGTATTGAAATGGGCTTATGACAACTATGATGATGAGTTGATCTATGCATGCAGTTTTGGGGTGGAAGGCGTTGTTATGCTCGACTTGATTACAAAGGCAAAAGCCGATGCGAAGGTAGTTTTCCTTGATACAGGACTTCATTTTCAAGAGACATACGAGCTGATTGACAAGGTGAAAGAACGCTATCCTGATTTGAAAATTGAACTGAAAAAGCCAGAGCTTACAGTTGAAGAACAAGGGGAGAAGTTCGGAGAAAAGCTATGGGAAGTCCAGCCGAACCGATGCTGCTATTACCGCAAAGTTGTTCCGCTCCAGGCGGTGTTGAGCGGTGCGACTGCTTGGCTTTCCGGTTTGCGTCGTTCACAAGGACCTTCGCGGGCGAACACGAACTTTGTCAACCTTGACGAGAATTTCCAATCTGTCAAAATTTGCCCGCTTATTCATTGGTCTTGGGAGGATATTTGGGACTATGTGAAGGAACATAATCTCCCTTATAACCCTCTACATGACCAGGGGTACCCGAGTATTGGCTGTGCACCATGCACGTTGCCGGGTGACGGCCGTGATGGACGCTGGGCAGGCAAAGGAAAGACAGAATGCGGACTGCATATTAAGCAATAAACAGCCATGGCAACAATGTTTGCAAATATATATTTCATGGGGTGGAAGAGAGATGCGATTGCAAGTAACGAACAGCCCTTTCAGCCAGGAGCAGGTCGATTTTCTTAATAAAATCCTGCCCGGGCTAACGGGTGAACAGCGTTTTTGGCTCAGCGGTTATTTGACTGCTGCACCATTTGAAGGGCTTGCTGAAGCTGGTGCTGCGCTTCAAACAGTGCCCGCACCTCAGGCGTTAGTGCCTGTTGCAACAAAAGAGATTACCGTTCTGTATGGCACACAGACTGGGAATAGTCAGGGACTTGCTGAACAATTTTCGCAACAACTTGAAGAACGCGCTTTTGACGTGAAGACTAGTTCTATGAGCGACTTCAAGCCGCGTGATCTCAAGAAGCTGTCTAATCTTATTATTATCGTCAGTACACATGGTGAAGGGGATCCGCCAGATGATACATTGCAATTCCACGAATTCCTGAAAGGCAAACGTGCTCCGAAACTTGAAGAGCTTAACTATTCTGTTCTTGCATTGGGAGACAGTTCTTATGAATTCTTCTGCCAGACAGGGAAGGAATTCGATGAGCGCCTGGAGGAACTGGGAGCAAGCAAACTCGCACCACGAGTTGACTGTGATCTTGACTTTGATGAACCGGCAGCAGAATGGTTTGCTGCTGTACTTGGAAAGTTGGAAGAACAAAGTGGTGGAGCTGTCGGTAGACCGGTTGTTGGTGAAGCAAATCTTGGAACTCCAGCGATTTCTTCATACTCAAGGACAAATCCATTCCAGGCCGAAGTTCTTGAGAACATTAACCTGAATGGACGAGGTTCCAATAAAGAGAACCATCATATCGAGCTTTCCCTTGAAGGGTCCGGATTGACGTTTGAACCTGGGGATAGTATCGGTATCTATCCGAAAAATGACCCTGTTCTTGTCGATGAGCTCATTGCTGAATTCGGTTGGGATCCCGAAACACCAATTAGTATTAAGGCAAATGAACCGGAATGTTCGCTGCGTGATGCACTTCTATCACACTATGAAATTACGGTTGTTACAAAGCCACTTCTTCAGAAAATTGCTGAACTTACTTCTAATGAAGAAATCAAACTTCTCCTTGAAGCTGAGGATGATAGTGAATTGCGCGAGTACATATATGGTCGCGATCTGCTTGATGTTATCCGCAACTACTCATTGCAGAGCATTCCGGCTGACAAGCTGACAAGCATTCTTCGCAAAATGCCGGCACGCCTGTACTCTATTGCAAGCAGCTATCAGGCGAACCCGGATGAAGTGCATCTGATTATTGGAACAGTTCGTTACGAAGCACATGATCGAGATCGTTCCGGAGTATGCTCAGTGCATGTCGCCGATAGAATTGAAACGGGCGAGACATTGCCGATTTACGTTCAGAAGAATAATAATTTCCGTCTTCCGGAAAATCCTGACACACCGATTATCATGGTTGGACCAGGGACAGGGATTGCTCCGTTCCGTTCATTTATGGAAGAGCGCGAAGAAATCGGAGCTGGCGGAGATTCATGGTTATTCTTCGGAGATCAGCATTTTGTCACGGACTTCCTTTATCAGGTTGAATGGCAAAACTGGCTCAAAGATGGAGTGCTCACAAAGCTTGACCTTGCTTTCTCTCGCGATGGAGATGAGAAGGTATACGTTCAGCATCGCATGAAGGAAAACAGCAAAGAGTTTTATGATTGGCTTGAAAGAGGTGCTGTTCTTTATATTTGTGGAGACGAAGAACATATGGCTCATGATGTTCATCAGACCTTGCTTGAAATCGTTGAAAAAGAAGGCGGCAAGACACCTGAAGAGGCAGCAGAATATGTATCCAATCTACAAGCGGAAAAGCGTTACTTACGTGATGTTTACTAAGTTTCAGAAGGAAGGAGCATGAAGATGTCAGACATTAAAATCGACCCGAATATCGATCATGGACCACCAAGTGATGTTGAAGAAATTAAAGTCGAAAGTAACTATTTGCGCGGTTCTTTGGCAGAAATGATTAAGGAGCCAATCAGTGCTGGCATACCAGACTGGGATAATAGGCTCATGAAATTCCACGGCAGCTACATGCAGGATGATCGTGACTTGCGTGCTGAACGTGCTCGTCAGAAGCTTGAGCCTGCGTATCAATTCATGTTGCGAGTACGTGCTCCAGGTGGTGTAGCAACAGCAGATCAATGGCTCGTCATGGATGACTTGGCACATAAATACGGCAATGGCACTCTCAAGCTAACTACACGTCAGGCATTCCAGATTCACGGAATCCTTAAATGGAATATGAAAAAGACAATTCGTTCAATCAATGATGCTCTGATGGACACACTGGCAGCTTGCGGTGATGTAAACCGTAACGTCATGTGCAATCCGAATCCTTATCAATCTGAAATTCATCAGGAAGTGTATGAATGGTCAAGCAAGCTGAGTGCATACTTGTCACCACGTACTAATGCCTACCATGAGATTTGGCTTGATGGAGAAAAAGTGGAAGACACAAAAGAAGAGCAGGAGCCAATGTATGGCAAAGTGTATTTGCCGCGGAAGTTCAAAATTGGCATTGCTGTCCCACCTTCTAATGATGTGGACGTATACTCGCAAGATCTTGGCTATATCGCCATCCTAGGTGATGACGGCAAGCTCGAAGGCTTCAACGTAACTGTTGGTGGCGGAATGGGAATGACACATGGGGATACGGCAACATATCCACAGCTCGGCAGACTGATCGGCTTCATCACTCCTGAGCAGATTGTAGAAGTGTCGGAAACGATTATTACAATTCAACGCGACTATGGTAACCGCTCGGTACGTAAAAATGCACGTTTCAAATATACGATTGATGCACGTGGCCTAGATTGGCTCAAGAATGAACTGCATAGCCGCCTTGGGTGGGAACTTGCTCCAGCGAAGGATTTCCACTTTGACCATAATGGTGACCGTTATGGTTGGGTAAAAGGTGTGAATGACAAGTGGCATCTCACGCTATTTATCCAAAACGGCCGTGTGAAGGATGAGGAAGGCTATCCGCTTATGACTGGCCTGCGCGAAATTGCAAAAGTACACAAAGGTGACTTCCGTCTGTCGGCGAACCAGAACCTGGTTATTGCCAATATTCCGGAAGATCAAAAAGATCTTATTGATGGGCTAGCTCAAAAGTATAATTTGACAGCGGGAGAACATTTGTCAGCATTGCGTCGCAATTCAATGGCTTGCGTAGCACTTCCGACATGTGGTCTTGCAATGGCAGAGGCAGAACGCTATTTGCCGGAACTGCTTACAAAGATTGAAGCGGTTATTGATGAGAACGGTCTTACAGAAGACGAGATTGTCATTCGTATGTCAGGCTGTCCAAACGGCTGTTCAAGACCAGCACTTGGGGAAATTGCCTTCATAGGGAAGGCGCCTGGTAAATATAATATGTACCTTGGTGCAGGTTTCAACGGAGACCGCCTGAACAAGATGTATCGTGAGAATATTGGTGAGAAGGAAATTCTTAGTGAACTAGGAACACTTCTTAAGCATTATGCGAAAGAACGAGAAGACGGAGAACGCTTCGGAGACTTCACAATCCGCGCCGGTTATGTGAAGGCGACAACCGATGGAACGAATTTCCACGAATAGACCAAGGGGGATTAAAGCAATGGCACTAAGCGAACCACATGGCGGAGTTCTCGTCAACCGTATCGAACTTGGAAAAGATTTGTCTTCAATTGAGCAGACAATTGAACTGGATGCAATGGCACTGAGTGACTTGGAGCTTTTGGGTACAGGTGCATACAGCCCTCTTACAGGATTTATGAATAAAGAGGATTATGATGCAGTTGTTAATGATATGCGACTTTCCACAGGTGAGCCTTGGAGCATACCTATTGCGCTTCCGGTTACGGCTGAGAAGCAGAAAAGCCTTAAAATCGGCAATGAAGCAAAGCTAGTTTATAACGGTGAAGTATACGGCTCAATCCGTATTACGGATAAGTTTGCTCCTGATAAGCAGAAGGAAGCAGAGCAAGTTTATCGCACAACTGAGCTTGCTCATCCAGGTGTGAAGAAAATGCTTGAGCGACCTGACTTCTATATCGGCGGTGAAATAACACTTGTCAAACGTGTTGATGATCCGGAATTTGCTTCTTATTATTTCGATCCAGCAAAAACTCGCGAAATTTTCCAGGAGAAGGGTTGGAATACGGTTGTCGGCTTCCAGACGAGAAATCCTGTCCACCGCGCTCATGAGTATATTCAGAAAACAGCTCTCGAAATCGTTGATGGTCTATTCTTGAATCCGCTCGTCGGCGAGACAAAGTCTGACGATATTCCAGCGCCAATCCGACTGGAAAGTTATGAAGTCCTTCTTGAGAACTACTACGCGGAAGACCATGTTTTCCTTGGTGTTTTCCCTGCGGCGATGCGTTATGCGGGTCCGCGTGAAGCGATTTTCCATGCGATGGTCCGTAAGAACTTTGGCTGCACACATTTCATTGTTGGAAGGGATCATGCAGGTGTAGGTGACTATTACGGCACATATGACGCACAGAAGATTTTCAGTCATTATACGAAAGAAGAACTGGGGATCACACTGCTGTTCTTTGAACATTCCTTCTACTGCGAAGCATGCGGGAACATGGCAACTGCAAAAACTTGCCCGCATGACAAGGAAAAGCATGTGATTCTGTCAGGTACAAAAGTACGCGGCATGCTAAGAAATGGAGAATATCCACCGGCTACATTCAGTCGTTCGGAAGTTGTTGAAGTGCTTATAAAAGGAATGCAGGGAACAGAAGTTCATTCCTGAATGTTTTGAAGGTCACTGCGTCATAGCGCATGAACCTGAGGGGAGAGGGAGCAGATGAGTAAAGTATATCTTGTTGGAGCGGGTCCTGGAGACGCGGAGCTGATTACGGTGAAAGGTCTCAGAAGCATAGAGGAAGCAGATGTCATTTTATACGATCGGCTGATCAACAGAGAGCTGCTGGATCATGCGAAGGAAGGGGCCCAGCTAATCTACTGTGGCAAACTCCCCGACTATCATGCGATGAAGCAGGAGACGATCAATCATTTCCTCGTCAAGCACGTGAAAATGGGGAAAGTCGTCACGAGATTAAAAGGCGGCGATCCATTCATCTTCGGAAGAGGAGCGGAAGAGGCGGCAGCATTGCGTGAGCACGGCATTCCTTTTGAGATTGTGCCGGGCATCACTTCAGGCATTGCCGCCCCGGCTTATGCCGGAATACCGGTTACACATCGTGAGCTCAGTTCCAGTTTTGCAATTGTAACAGGACATTCGCGTGAAGGCAGGGAAGAGGCTATTAAATGGGAAAGCCTCGCAAAAGGGATTGATACACTTGCAATTTATATGGGGGTCGGGAATCTCCCGTATATTTCCGAACAGCTTATCCGTCATGGTAAAAATCCAGAAACACCTGTAGCGCTTGTACATTGGGGCACAACACGCAATCAGGAAACTGTTGTTGGAACACTTGATAATATTGTAGAAATTGCTGCATTAAAGAAAGTGAAAAATCCAAGCATGATTGTTGTTGGAGAGGTTGTTAAGCTTCGCGAAGAGCTTCAATGGTTTGAAGAACAAATTGCCGAGAATGAAGCAATGATCTGAATGCAAGGAGGGAAGCGAAGATGGAAGCAGTACTATATATAGGTCATGGAACTAGGGTCCCCCAGGGGGTCGCAGAGGCGCTTGATTTTATAGATAGAGGCAAGGAAGGTGTCGAAGCGCCAATCCAGGAATCTTGTTTTTTGGAACTTGTCGAGCCAGATATTCTGGAAGGAATCAAACGATGTGTTGACCGGGGGGCAACGTGTATCTCGGTTGTTCCAATCTTATTGTTGACGGCAATGCACGCCAAAAAGGATATTCCTGATGAATTGAAGAAGGCTCAAAATCTTTATCCTCATATTGAATTCAAATATGGTCGTCCATTCGGTATCCATAAAAAAATTACGAATGCACTTTTAGACAGGGTTAAGGAGAAAGGCGAACCCGGCTATGAGGATATGGTTCTTCTAGTTGGAAGAGGCAGCAGTGACCCTGAAGTGAAACGGGATCTAACTAGTATTGCTGAGGATTTGCAAAGCTTGCACCCTTTTAAGGAAGTTGCAATCAGTTTCATGTATGGTGCCAAGCCAAAGCTGCGGGAAGCACTTCTGACAGCTCAAGAGAGCGGTGCGAAGAGAGTGTTCATCGTCCCTTATCTATTGTTCAGTGGCCTTGTCATGTATGAAATTGAGGAAGAGCTTGAAAAACTTCCAGACTCCGAGCAAGAGTTCATCCTTTGTGAAAGTCTTGGCTATCATCCAAGCATTGCAGAGGTTCTTCAGGAACGGGCAAATGAATTGCTTGATTCCAAGACGGCTTTTGAAATGGTTTAAGGTACATTATGGATACTTATCCCATAACACTGCATATCTCTGGAAAGACCGCCGTTGTAATAGGAGGCGGTTCTGTAGCCCGGCGCAAAATTCAGCGTCTTCTCAAATCAGGAGCCGTTGTGAAGGTTGTCAGCCCGGATGTTTGCCGGGAGGTATACGAACTTCATGAACAAGGTCAGTTGGAGTGGCAGCAAAAACTCTTTGAGCCGGCTGATTTGGATGGTGCCTTCATAATCATGGCGGCTTCCGGTAACTCTGAGGTAAACGAGCTTGTCGCTTCAGCTGCAGCTCCCCACCAGCTTGTCAATATTGCTGATGATCCGCATGCTGGTAATTTCCATGTGCCAGCATCACTAAATCGAGGGAAATTATCCATTTCCGTAGCTACAGAAGGGGCGAGTCCCATTCTTGCTCGTAAAGTACGTGATGAAATAGCTGATCATTTTGGTCATGAATTCACTGAATACATGGAATTTCTTGAAACAGTTAGAAAAAAAACTGTCCACGAACTTTCGCTATCTTCCGATTTAAAAAAATATGTATTGGAACAAGCAGCGAGCAACGAGTGTCGAAATTCGGAAGTCGCCCGCCAATCACTTCTCTTTTATCTCCATCTCCTTTCACTTGTTGAGAGTTCTGCACATTCTGTATAAAACATATACATAGCGTGTAAATTCGGGATATAAACAATCTATTGAATTTTTTAAAAAATTTACAAAAAGGTATTGCGTAAATATAAGAAAACAGATATGATATATTAAATTTCATATTTAGTTGAAAGATTCAATTTTCTTATCGAGAGAGGTGGAGGGACTGGCCCTTTGAAGCCTCGGCAACCGTCTGCATTATGCAGTCAAGGTGCCAATTCCAACAAGTTGATAACTTGGGAGATGAGAGGAGTCCTTGATTATACATATTAAAGGTCGCCTTTTTTCCCGAAGGTGGCTCTTTTTTTGCAGGATTTCCTCCTTCAAAGAATAGTGAGAGGGGTTGGAGAGAATGACATTACGGACAGAAACAGAACTGGTACAGATCGGCAACAGAAGAGAAGAACCGCTCCGTTCTATTAATACGCCAATCTACTTCTCGACCGCGTATAGACATGAACATACGAAGGACGACACTGCGGCTACTGGATACGATTATATTCGTACAGGTAACCCGACACGTGATGTGCTTGAAGATGCAATTGCAAGATTAGAGAATGGGGATAGAGGCTACGCTTGCAGTTCAGGAATGGCAGCTATGCAATTAGTTTTCTCATTATTTGAAAAAGGCGCACATTTTGTCGCTTCTCGTGATTTGTATGGAGGCTCATATCGTCTGTTTGAACTTTATGAGAAAAACTATGGATTTAGCTTTGATTACTGGGCCAATGATGATTACGGTGAGCTGGAAAGCCTGATCAAGAATGATACAAAGGCACTTTTCATTGAAACACCTACAAACCCACTCATGAGTACTGTCGACATCAGTGAAGTCGTTAAAGTAGCTAAAAAACATGGAATTTTGACAATAGTTGACAATACATTATATACACCACTTCTGCAAAAGCCGTTGGAAGAAGGTGCAGATATCGTCATTCATAGCGCTACAAAGTATCTCGCAGGACATAACGACGTTCTTGCCGGACTTGTTGCAGCAAAGGGTGAGGAATTGTGCGAAGAGCTGTTCCACCTCCATAACGCAATCGGAGGCGTTTTAGCGCCATTTGATTGTTGGAGCACCATTCGAGGCATGAAAACACTTGCACTTAGAATGAGGCAACATGAAAGCAACGCAAAGCAAATCAAGGAATTCTTAGAGTCCCATCCGCAAGTACAGAAGGTTTTCTATCCAGGAAAGGGAGGCATGCTCAGCTTTGAAGTCAAACAGGAAGAACAAGTGGTGCCATTCTTGCGTGCTATCAGACTGTTTACTTTTGCTGAAAGTCTCGGCGGTGTCGAAAGTCTGATTACATATCCGGTAACTCAGACTCATATGGATATACCTCGTGAAACAAGAGAAGCTTACGGTCTTTCAAATACATTGCTCCGTGTCTCTGTCGGCATTGAAGATGCCCGTGATCTAATTGATGATCTTGACCAGGCATTGAACAAAGTCGGAGCCAAGGAAGTGCAAAACAATTGAAACTGCTGGAGGCAATGAAAGAACGAATCCTTATTGGCGATGGAGCGATGGGAACGCTGCTCTATTCTTATGGCGTCGATCGCTGCTTCGAGGAATTGTGCTTGACGCATCCGGATCAGGTTTTGAATGTACATCGCGCCTATATTGAAGCTGGGGCCGATGTGATCCAGACGAATACGTACGGGGCGAACTATATTAAGCTAGCCAGATATGGTCTCGAGGACAAAGTAAAGCAGATCAATGAAGCAGCTGTCCAACTTGCTAGGAAGGCAGCTGGTGATGAGGCATTTGTCGTTGGAACAATTGGTGGAATTCACGGTACACAGTCTTTGCTCGGTTCTAAAGAAGAGATTAAAAGAAGTTTCCGCGAGCAACTTTATTGTCTGCTTATGGAGAAGGTCGATGGCATTCTTCTTGAAACTTATTATGATCTTGATGAACTGATCATGGTACTCGATATCGCAAGAGAGATAACAGATATTCCGATTATAGCTAATGTATCCATGCATGAAGCCGGAACTTTGGAAAATGGCATGCCACTTGCAAAAGCATTACAAGAACTGGAGAAACATGGAGCGGATGTTGTAGGAATCAATTGCCGTCTTGGCCCATATCATATGGTTCGTTCACTGGAAGAAGTTCCGTTGCTTGATCATGCTTTTCTTGCAGCATATCCGAACGCTAGTCTTCCAGCCTATAGCGAGGGTAAGTTGGAATATGTTAATCATCCTGACTATTTCCGAAAATGTGCTCAGGACTTCAGGGATGAAGGTGTTCGGCTGATTGGCGGATGCTGTGGTACAACGCCTGAACATATTAGAGCTCTTGCTGAAGGAGTGCGTGGTGTTACACCACTTGCTGAGAAGCAGGTTGAGGAGAAACCGCACCCGGTTGCAATAAGGGAAAAACGAAGCAAGAAGGAAAAACCGCTTCATGAAATTGCGAAGAAACGCCATTCTGTAATTGTAGAACTGGATGCACCTAAACACTTGCATACAGAGGAATTTCTGGATGGGGTAAGAGCTTTGAAGGCGTCTGGAGTCGATGCGGTCACACTTGCTGACAACTCTCTTGCCAGTCCTCGTATATGCAATGCTGCAATGGCGACCTTGGTAAGACAGGAATGTGATATGAGACCACTCGTCCATCTCACTTGCAGGGACCGTAATCTGATTGGATTGCAATCTCATTTGATGGGACTGCACACACTCGGAATGCATGACATTTTGGCAATAACTGGCGATCCGACGAAAATAGGTGATTTCCCAGGTGCTACTTCCGTGTTCGACGTCACTTCATTTGAACTGATCAAGCTGATCAAACAGTTCAACGAAGGAACTTCCTTCTCGGGCAAGTCGCTAAAAAAATCGACGAATTTCTCAGTAGCTGCTGCATTTAACCCAAATGTCAAAAATATGGAGCAGGCAGTAAAAAGACTTGAACGTAAGATCAGTTTTGGAGCTGACTATTTCCTGACGCAGCCTGTCTATAGCAAGGAAACAATCATAGAACTTGCTAACGCAACGAAACATATTGAAGCTCCAATCTATATAGGCATCATGCCACTTACCTCATCAAGAAACGCTGAGTTCCTTCATAACGAAGTGCCAGGCATCAAGCTGACTGATGATGTAAGAGATAGAATGGCGTCAGCTCGCGGAGACAAAGATAAATCAATAGAAATTGGCATTGATATTTCCAAGGATCTTTTGGATACCGCACTGGAATATTTTAAAGGAATTTACCTTATCACGCCTTTCATGCGCTATGACGTTAGTGTCAAACTTGTTGAATATATAAACAGCAGACTAAACAATGACTTGAAGGGGGTGCATGCCGGCGATATTCAGCATACATGATCAACTTCAGTAAAATAGATGCCCATCAGCATTTTGAACATAGCATTCTCAAAAAAATAGAAATCAGGGAGGAAAATAATATGTCTAAAGTTATCAGCTCAAGCTTGGGTTACCCGAGAATCGGTGAAATGAGAGAGTGGAAGAGAGCTCTTGAGAATTATTGGAACGGGGAAAGCACACAGGAAGAACTTATTGCAAAGACAGATGAAATCCGTCTAAACAACTTGAAGAAACAAAAGGAATTCGGCCTCGATCTAATTCCTGTTGGCGAATTCTCTCTATATGATCATGTGCTTGATACGTCAGCTACATTCGGTATTGTTCCAGAACGCTACAACTACAAAGGCGGAAAAGTGGACGTTGATACATACTTCGCTATGGCTCGTGGTGTGAAAGATGCAGTTGCATCTGAAATGACAAAGTGGTTCAACACGAACTACCATTACATGGTTCCTGAGCTTGATCATGCTAAGCCTGAACTTGTTGAAAACCGTGCACTTGCTTACTACAAAGAAGCTAAAGAAAAGCTTGGCATTGACGGAAAGCCGGTTATCCTTGGCCCAATCACATACTTGAAACTTTCTAAAGGTTATGAGCCGGAGCAGTTTGCTTCTCTTCTAAACCAGTTCGTACCACTATATGTACAGATTCTTAAAGAACTCGCTGAAGCTGGCGCTACTTGGGTTCAGATTGATGAGCCAATCTTCTCTACAAATGCTTCTAGCGAAGTAATTGAATATGCTAAAGAGGTATACGGAACGTTCAGCAAGGAAGTCCCTGGAATTAAGATTATCTTCCAGACATACTTCGAGCGCTTGTTCAACTACAAAGAAATCACTGAACTTCCGGTTGCGGCGATTGGTATTGACTTCGTTCACGGAAAAGAATCTCTTGCGCAGCTTAAAGAAAATGGCTTCCCGAAAGATAAAGTACTTGCTGCCGGTGTAATTGATGGACGTAATGTATGGCGTGCAGATCTTGATGCGAAATTCGACCTTGTCGAAGCAATTAAGGAACATGTTTCTGAAGACCGTTTGATCATCCAGCCATCATGTTCTGTACTTCATGTACCAGTTTCTAAAAAACCTGAAGAAAAGCTTGATTCTGTTATCCTTGGAGGCCTTTCATTCGCTGATGAAAAACTTCAGGAAATCGTTTCTCTTACAAAAGCTGCAAACGAAGGCAGAGAAGCTGCAAAAGCAGCATTCGAAGATAGCAAAAAAGCTCTTGAAGCTGTAAATGCAAGCCATCGTTCTAATGAAGATGTTAAGAAGAGCACAGCTAACCTTACAGCAGCAGATGCAGAGCGTGCACAACCATTCGCAGAGCGCATCAAAGCACAGGATGAGCGTTTCAACTTGCCGCTTCTTCCTACAACAACGATTGGAAGCTTGCCTCAGACGGCTGTTGTTAAGCAGACTCGTACTAAGTGGCGCAAAGGTGAAATTTCTGACGCACAGTACGAAACATTCGTTAAAGACAACATCAAGAAGTGGGTTGAAATCCAGGAAGAGCTTGATATCGATGTTCTTGTACATGGTGAGTTCGAGCGTAATGACATGGTTGAGTACTTCGGTGAGAAGCTTAAAGGCTTTGGTGTTACACAATACGGCTGGGTTCAGTCTTACGGTTCCCGTTGTGTTAAGCCACCACTAATCTTCGGAGATGTTTATTGGGAAGAGCCAATCACAGTTAAGGAAAGTGTTTATGCACAGTCACTTACGAGCCGCCCAATGAAAGGTATGCTTACTGGTCCTTGCACAATCCTAAACTGGTCATTCGTACATGATAATGCTTCTGAAGCAACAGTCATGAACCAGATCGGTTTGGCAATTCGCAAAGAGATCGAAGCACTTGAAGAAGCGGGAATCAAAATTATCCAGGTTGATGAACCAGCACTTCGTGAAGGTCTTCCACTAGACAAGACTAAGTGGGAAGAGTACCTTGATGCTGCGGCTTACGCGTTCCGCTTGTCTACTGCAACTGTTCAAGCTGACACGCAGATTCATACGCATATGTGCTACTCGAACTTCAAAGATATCTTCGATGCAATCGATGCGCTTGATGCTGATGTAATTTCTATTGAAACTTCACGCAGCCATGGTGAACTCGTTCAGACATTCGAAGATAACACATACACAAAAGAAATCGGTCTTGGTGTTTATGATATCCACAGCCCACGCGTTCCAAGTGTCGGAGAAGTGAAGCACAACATCACACGCGCTTTGAACACAATTTCACCTAAGCAGTTCTGGGTTAACCCTGACTGTGGTCTAAAAACTCGTAAAGAAAAAGAAACAATCGATGCATTGAAAGTAATGGTTCAAGCAGCGAAAGAAGCTCGCGAAGAAGTACTTCAGGAACAGAAATAATAAAAAACCCCCTCGACACGAGGGGGTTTTTTATATTTATGATAGCCAGCTTTTGATTTTTTTTAAGAGTGATTGCTGCTTCGGTGCATTGTTTGTTTCAAGAGCAGGCTCTTTTTCCTGTAAGAAAATATTCTCACGATCAATCGCTTTATCAAGAGTCAGGACAGCACCGATGTCCGTATTCTTTTCTTCGTTTGTTATCGAAGTGAATGGAATATTATTTTTCTTGGCAGCAGCCTTAATATCTTTGAAGTACTGGTGTGCTATTTCTCCATTCAACAGCAATGAGGCATCTGGATGAGCATTCATCTCACGTTCCAATTCAACCAGCCCTTTGCCCTTCATAACTTGTCCAGTCGTAAGTGCAAGCAATATTCGCTCACGCAAGGTGCCGAGGAAGCGATCGCGTTCACCTTGTTTAGGTAATTTCGTTCCATAAATCCCTTCTTTGATATAGTCTTCTGTGCTTTTTCCACTCATCAGTTCCTGCTCCTTTATAATCCGAATTCTCATAATGATCTACTTATATTGTACAATTTTTATTAGCTGTTTTGTAACAAAAGAGATGTCATAGAATTAAATATTTAGAAAAATCCCAACTATACATATTGACTGTTTAATCAAAAAGCTGTATGATTAACGGAACATAGCGAACAACACTACGCGCCTTTATCGTTAAGGGCTGGGAGTGTTGTTTTATCAATCCATTTTAAATTTTTCTAAAAATTTAAAATAAAGAAAGGAGTGCTTACGTATGACCGATCAATGGATCTATCTGGATAACAGATTCGTCAAAAAGGAAGATGCTGTTGTCTCTGTATTCGATCATGGTTTCCTTTACGGAGACGGTGTGTTTGAAGGCATTCGAGTCTATAGCGGAAACATCTTCCGTCTTGACGAGCATTTGGATCGCTTGTATGCATCTGCACATTCCATCATGCTGAATATCCCCTATACTAAGGAGGAGTTTACGCAGATTATTATCGACACCGTTAAGAAAAATAAACTCTACAGCGCGTATATCCGCGTAGTTGTTTCGAGGGGAGCCGGCAACCTCGGACTCGATCCCCGGAATTGCCCGGCACCAAGCGTTATCGTGATTGCGGAAGCACTTTCCATATACGCTGAATCTCTATATGAAAATGGACTAAAAATGGCATCTGTAGCTACAAGAAGAAACCGGGCAGACATTTTAAGCCCGCAGGTCAAGTCACTAAACTATCTGAACAATATTATCGTGAAGCTTGAATCAATCCAGGCTGGGGCAGATGAAGCTTTAATGATGAACTCGGAAGGTTATGTGACGGAAGGTTCTGCAGATAACATTTTTGTTGTCAAAAATGGCAAGATTAAGACACCGCCTGTCTATCTTGGAGCATTGGAAGGTATCACACGCAATGTAATCATTGACCTTGCTAAAGAAAATGGTTATGTCTTGGAAGAGACACCATTTACACGTCATGATGTATATATTGCTGATGAAGTTTTTCTAACTGGTACAGCGGCGGAAGTTATTGCCGTAGTCAATGTAGACCAGCGTGTAATTGGTTCAGGCAAGCCTGGCCCAGTCACAAACAGTCTGCTTAAAGTTTTCAGACAAGTCGTTGAAACCGACGGGGTTAAATGCTATACAGAAAGCGAAATTGCAAAATTAGTCAGATAATTTCGTTTTAATGGATGTCAATATGCGACAAATTATGTATAATGAAAATACAGCGGATTACAATTTATAATCATTATACCCGCTTGGCGATTTTTTATACCGCATAAACCTTTTTATTTTTCATAGGAATTAGTGAAAGTATGAATTAATAATTCTGAAAACATGAATTATTGCAATCATATCTGACTCTTCGAAATAAAGAGTTATTACTATATGAATAATCTTAAAATGATGACGGGAAACGATTTGAAACAAAGACAGGAACAGAGAGTCGGAGATTGCTGAGATTCCGGCGCTGTCTGTTACAAGTCCATCCTCCCTGAGTGCCGGTCTGAAAGGATACGTCCGAATAAGCCTGGCCAGGTGCCTTCGCACCTGTTACCAAAACGAACCCGGTTTATTTATTACCGGTTCATAAGACAGTTACTGCAAGGTTACTGAAAACTTGGGTGGTACCGTGGAACGAGTAAACTCTTTTCGCCCCAAAAATTCCGAATATATTTGAAAGCGCGAGAATTTAGGGGGAGAAGAGGTTTTTTATTTTATTAGCAGAAGCCGAAAGAAATTTAGTTGTGGCTTGCACTATAGAGGCTGACCTACAACAAGGAGGAAGTGAGTGGGAATGGAAATGAAGCGGGAATTGAACGAAGCGAATCAACCTAAGAATGGTGCCGATCTCTTTGTCTGGTCATTGGTTGATGCGGGTGTAGACACGCTCTTCGGATATCCTGGCGGTGCTGTACTACCGATTTATGACGCCTTGTACAGAAATCAGGCTCCATTCAAACATATCCTTTCAAGACATGAGCAGGGCTCCATCCATGCTGCTGAAGGGTATGCGCGTACAACAGGAAAGCCTGGAGTTGTCCTGGCTACGTCCGGACCGGGGGCAACAAACCTGATCACTGGTATTGCAGATGCGATCATGGATTCAATTCCGCTCGTAATCTTCACCGGGCAGGTTGCCCACCAGGTAATTGGAACAGACGCCTTCCAGGAATCGGACATCATGGGGATCACAACACCGATTACTAAATACAATTATCAAGTAGAGAAACTTTCAGATTTGCCTCGTGTAATCAAGGAAGCTTTCTACATTGCTACAACAGGACGTCCAGGTCCGGTATTAATTGATATACCGAAGAATATTTCCGAAGAAATCTCCGGGAAAGAATTCGACAGTGATTTCTATTTACCGGGATATCAGCCAACGACTAAGCCAAATCCTTTGCAAATTGTCAAATTGGCCGATGCACTTTCAAAGTCTAAGAGACCAATTGTTCTTACCGGTGCAGGAATTCAATTTGCGGGAGCATCAGAAGAGCTTCGTCAATTCGTTCGGAAATACAATTTGCCTGTGACGAGCACATTACATGGTCTAGGAGTATTCCCTGGAACAGATGAACAGTTCCTTGGCATGGCCGGAATGCATGGCACATATACTGCCAATATGGCTCATTATGAGTGTGATTTGCTTATTAATATCGGAGCAAGATTCGATGACAGATTAACAGGCAAGCTCGAACACTTTGCGCCAAACGCTAGAATTGCTCACATCGACATCGATCCTGCTGAAATTGGCAAGGTTATACCGACTGAGATTCCAGTCGTGGCTGATGCCAAAGAAGCGCTTAACGCTCTGATTGGCAGCAATATCAGCATGCCGGATCATGGAGAATGGATTGATAAGCTCCAGAAATCCAAAGAGGAATATCCACTTTGGTATAACCGTTCAGACGAGGCAATCTCACCGCAGTGGATGGTTGAACAAGTTTACAAAGCATCCAAAGGAAACGCGATCGTAACTACTGATGTAGGTCAACATCAAATGTGGGCTGCTCAGTTCTATAAGTTCGACGAACCGAATCGCTGGGCTACTTCCGGAGGATTAGGCACAATGGGCTTTGGCTTCCCGGCAGCAATCGGAGCACAGCTTGGAGCACCTGAGGAGCTTGTAGTTTCAATTGTAGGAGATGCAGGGTTCCAGATGACTTTGCAGGAACTTGCTGTTGCGCATGAACGCAATCTTCGAGTGAAAGTCATCATCTTAAACAATTCGGCATTGGGAATGGTTCGCCAATGGCAGGAAAGTTTCTATGATGAACGTTATTCAGAGTCCCTGCTCACTGTAAATCCCGACTTCGTCAAGCTTGCTGAGAGCTATGGAGTTCGCGGAGTAAGAGTAGAGAAGGAATCTGAAGTCCCTGCGCTCCTTGAAGATATCTTTGCTTATGATGGTCCGGTCGTCGTTGATGCTCGAGTTGTTCAAAAGGAATGTGTCTACCCTATGATCGCTCCAGGTAAGGGAATTCATGAAATGATTGGAGTGAAGCAGCCGTGAAGCGCATCATAACAGCTACTGTACAGGATCGTGCCGGTGTTCTGAACCGAATTACCGGCATGCTGTACAAGCGCCAATTCAACATTGAAAGCATTTCTGTTGGAAGTTCTGAAACTGAAGGCGTTTCTAAAATGACATTCGTCGTTGATGTCGGTGACCATCAGAAGCTGGAACAGCTGACGAAGCAGCTTAACAAACAAATTGATGTCCTAAAAGTTTCAGATATTACGGATAAAGCCATGGTTGCAAGAGAGTTGGCACTTGTCAAAGTGAACAGCAGCAGCCAGGCACGTACTGAAATTCAGGGAGTCATTGCTCCGTTCCGAGCTTCCGTCATTGATGTAAGCAAAGACAGCATGACAATTCAGATTACCGGGAAACCGGACAAGGTCGAAGCGATGATTACACTCCTCCGTCCTTATGGTATTAAAGAGCTTACGAGAACAGG
The DNA here is from genome assembly GCF_030762805.1 of Aciduricibacillus chroicocephali. Lineage (NCBI taxonomy): Bacteria > Bacillati > Bacillota > Bacilli > Caryophanales > Bacillaceae > Aciduricibacillus > Aciduricibacillus chroicocephali. The sequence continues at coordinate 401,404 of NZ_CP129113.1, forward strand.
TGTGACTGCTTTCTTGAGAGGACAGCAGCCTGGCAATGTTACTGAGATAAATTCTTTATCTATATAAAAAACACATTCTGAGAGGAAGATTAAAATGGCTAAATTGCTATATGAAAATGAAATCAACACGCAGGTATTGGAAGGTAAGAAAATTGCAGTAATCGGTTATGGTTCACAGGGTCACGCTCATTCATTGAACCTTCGTGAAAGTGGTTTTGATGTTGTCATCGGAAACCGTGAAGGAAAATCTTTCAATCAGGCAAAGGAAGATGGCTTTGCTGTTTATCCAGTTGCAGAAGCAGTTAAACAGGCAGATCTCGTTATGATTCTTCTTCCGGACGAGTTGCAGCAGTCTGTATTCGAAGAAAGCATCAGACCGAACCTTAAGGATGGAGCTGCACTTGCTTTCGCACACGGCTTTAACGTTCATTATGGACAAATCCAGCCACCATCAAACGTTGATGTGTTCCTTGCAGCACCAAAAGGACCAGGTCACCTTGTTCGCCGTACTTATCAGGAAGGCGCTGGCGTACCTGGACTTTATGGCATCTACCAGGACTACACTGGAAAAGCTCGTGAAATTGCACTTGCTTATACAGCTGGTATCGGTTCAGCTCGTGGCGGTGTACTCGAAACTTCATTCCAAGAAGAAACAGAAACAGATTTGTTCGGTGAGCAAGCAGTACTTTGCGGTGGCGCAACTGCTCTCGTAAAAGCAGGATTTGAAACATTGGTTGAAGCTGGATACCAGCCGGAACTTGCATATTTCGAGTGCTTGCATGAGCTTAAGCTGATCGTTGACTTGATGTATGAAGGCGGACTTGAGAACATGCGTTACTCAATCTCTGATACAGCTGAGTGGGGAGATTTCGTATCTGGTCCACGTGTTGTTAACGACGAAACAAAAGCTCGCATGAAAGAAGTGCTTAAAGATATTCAGACTGGTGAATTCGCAAAAGGCTGGATTCTTGAAAACCAGGCTAACCGTCCGAAGTACACAGCAATCAAGAATGCTGAGAACAACCACCTGATTGAAAAAGTCGGAAGGGAGCTCCGTTCACTAATGCCTTTTGTAAAGAACCCAATCCAATCTGAACAAAAGGACGTGAAGGTTAATGTCACGAATTAAGATCTTTGATACGACTTTGAGAGATGGAGAACAGTCTCCTGGAGTCAATTTGAACCAGCTTGAAAAGCTGGAAATCGCCAGACAGCTCGAACGTTTTGGAGCTGACCGGATTGAGGCGGGTTTTCCCGCCTCATCCAAAGGCGATTTCAATGCTGTTAAGGCAATTGCTGATACAGTAAGAGGAACTTCTGTAACAGGACTTGCACGTTCAGTCAAATCTGATATTGATACGTCCTGGGAAGCTTTGAAAGGTGCTGAAGAACCTTGCTTGCACGTGTTCATTGCCACTTCTCCAATCCATATGAAATACAAGCTTAAGAAGACGGCACAAGAAGTTGTCGATACTGCGGTAAGCATGGTTTCATATGCCAAGCAACGTTTTCCTCAAATAGAATGGTCAGCAGAGGATGCTTCACGCTCAGACCGTGAATTCCTTGCCTATATTATCGAGAAGGTAATTGATGCCGGAGCAACTGTCATCAATTTGCCGGACACTGTGGGCTATTCGACACCTCAGGAATTTGGCTCTCTATTCAAATATATTAAAGAGACGGTTCCGAATATTGATCGTGTTGATCTTTCATGCCACTGTCATAACGACCTTGGAATGGCTGTTGCCAACTCTCTTGCAGCAGTTGAGAATGGTGCTACACAGGTTGAGGGAACAATCAATGGAATAGGCGAGCGTGCGGGGAATGCTGCACTGGAAGAAGTTGCAGTAGCTCTCAAAATCCGGTCCGATTTCTACCCTTACGAAACTGGTATCAAACTCGATGAAATCAAACGCACGAGTGACCTCGTTTCCAAGCTTACAGGTATGTATGTTCAGGCCAACAAAGCAATCATTGGACGCAATGCATTTGCGCATGAATCCGGTATTCACCAGGATGGCGTGCTCAAACATGCAGAAACATACGAAATCATTACGCCGGCAATGGTCGGGGTAACATCGAATACACTTTTCCTTGGAAAGCATTCCGGACGCCATGCGTTCAAAGATAAGGTGAAGGACCTTGGCTATGATCTTTCTGAAGAAAAATTGAAGGAAGCGTTTGATCTATTCAAACAGCTTACAGATCGTAAAAAAGAAGTTACAGATGAGGATCTCTTCTCAATCCTTACAGAAGTTCAGACAGAAACAACAACTGTTGGAAAGTATAAACTTGAAGTATTCCAAGTTCATTACGACACAGAGAATACACCTTCAGCAACTGTCAGAATATGTGATCCGAATGGCGTTAGCCATGAAGCTACAGCTTCTGCGAAAGGCAGTGTTGAAGCAGTCTATCAGACGTTGGAGAATCTGATTTCTGAAGATGTCAAACTAGTAGACTACCAGTTGAACTCTGTTGGGAGAGGCAAGGATGCTCTAGCAGAATCCCATGTTCAGCTAATTGTTAACGATGAACAAGTAAATGGCAGGGGCTCTGCCCAGGATGTACTGGCAGCTTCAGCTAATGCTTATCTGAATGCTGTCAACCGTTATATCGTTCAACAAACAGCAAAGAAACAATCCGCCAAATAATATGAAAAAGGAGGGGAGTATAATGACAAAGAAAATTGTATTGCTCCCAGGAGATGGAATCGGTCGGGAAATTATGGGGTCGGCCAAAGCTGTACTGGAAACAGTCGCAGAAAAGTTCGGTCATGAGTTTGAATTTGAGACACATGCAATCGGAGGCGATGCTTACGACAGATTGGGTGAACCGCTGCCGGAAGAAACGGTCCAGGCCTGCGAAGGTGCGGACGCAATTCTGCTCGGTGCCGTCGGAGGACATAAATGGGACTCCCTTCCAAAACATTTGCGACCGGAACAAGGATTGCTTGGAATTCGTAAAAAACTTGGCCTGTTTGCCAATTTACGCCCGATTAAAGGATTCAAACCACTGCTCCATGCTTCACCTTTGAAAGAGGAAATCGTAGCAGGCAGTGATATTTTAATCATTAGGGAGCTGACTGGCGGTCTTTATTTCGGTAAACCGAGCGAACGCCGTGACAATGGCAACGTTGTTGTTGATACTCTGTATTATGAGCGTCACGAGATTGAACGCATCGTGGAACAGGCATTCAATTCCGCAATGCTTCGCAACAAGCATCTTGTTTCCGTTGATAAAGCAAATGTTCTTGAATCAAGCAGAATGTGGCGAGAGATTGTTGATGAGAAGAGCAAAGACTACCCAGAAGTGACTGTTGAGCATTTACTTGTTGATGCGGTAGCAATGAAGCTGATAACTGAACCGAAAAAATTCGATTGCATCGTTACAGAGAACCTCTTTGGTGACATCCTTAGTGATGAAGCATCAGTCCTCACTGGTTCATTGGGTATGCTTCCATCAGCTAGCTTGTCTGATAAAGTAGGCCTTTACGAGCCGGTACACGGATCAGCTCCTGACATAGCCGGTAAAGGAATTGCCAATCCAATGGGGATGATTCTCTCTGCGGCGATGATGCTGCGCTACTCTTTTGAACTTAAAGAAGAAGCGGAAGCTATTGAACAGGCAGTAAATGCTACTTTGGAACAGGGTTATCATACAGCAGACTTGCAGATTAAGGATGGCAAGAAAGTAGGAACAGAGGAAGTTACACAGGTGATTATTGATCAACTGAATGTAAAAATTACTTCATGAAAAGCGGAGGTGTCATGAAATGGTAAAACCAAAAACAGTCATTGAGAAGATTTGGGAAAAACATGTCGTGCATAAAGAAGGCGATCAGAATCTATTGTATATTGATTTGCATTTGGTTCATGAAGTGACGTCGCCGCAGGCTTTTGAAGGTTTGCGCCTGAATAATCGCAAAGTACGTCGTACAGATTTGACCTTTGCGACGATGGATCATAATGTGCCGACTTATAAGAGACATGAAGTAAGAGATGCGACATCAAAAAAACAGATGGATACATTGCAGCAAAACTGTCAGGAATTTGGTGTTTCTCTTGCTGATATGTACCATCCGGACCAGGGAATTGTACACGTAATCGGACCTGAGCTTGGATTGACACAACCGGGCAAAACAATTGTTTGTGGTGATAGTCATACTTCTACTCACGGTGCTTTCGGGGCTCTTGGTTTTGGGATTGGTACTTCCGAAGTGGAACATGTTTTGGCGACGCAGACTGTATGGCAAGGTACTCCAAAAACATTGAACTTGAAGGTTGTTGGTGATCTGCGCCCTGGTATTACGGCAAAAGATTTGATGCTAGCAATCATCGCTAAATTCGGTGTTGGTTTTGGAACAGGATATATTGTTGAATATACAGGAAAGGCAATCCATGATTTGCCGATGGAAGGCCGAATGACAATTTGTAATATGTCCATTGAAGCAGGTGCACGTGCGGGCTTGATTAGCCCGGATGAGACAACTGTGGAATTCCTTCGCGGACGCCGCCACGTTCCTCAAAAAACAGCTGACTTTGAAAAGGCAGCAGCTGAGTGGCTTTCCCTTGCCACTGATGAAGGGGCAGAATATGATGAGACTCTTGTCATTAATGCAGCAGAAGTTGAACCACAAGTTACATGGGGTACAAACCCGGCTATGTGTGTTCCCGTAAGTGGATGCACACCTCGTCTTGAGGATGTAAATTACGATCCAAACGTTAAACGTGCCTTGGAATATATGGGTCTTGAAGAAGGTCAGCCTATTGAGTCTATCGAAGTTGATCATATTTTCATTGGATCATGCACGAACTCACGTGTACGCGATTTGAGAAATGCAGCTGAAATTGTAAAGGGTAAGAAACTTCACTCAAACATCAAGAAGGCAATCGTTGTACCAGGCTCGTTCACAGTTAAGATGCAGGCTGAAAAAGAAGGACTTGACCAAATTTTCATCGATGCAGGTTTTGAATGGCGCAATTCTGGATGCAGTGCTTGCCTTGGAATGAATGATGACGTTATTCCGTCAGGCGGACGCTGTGCTTCCACTTCCAACCGTAACTTCGAAGGCAGACAGGGAAATGGAGCACGTACACACTTGGTTAGTCCAGAAATGGCTGCTGCAGCAGCAATTCATGGTCATTTCATCGATGTACGCCAGTTAACAGGCATTCTTAACTAAAGGAGGACCAGACATGGAAGCCATACAGAAACATGAGGGGCTTGTTTACCCACTTAATCGGACGAATATTGACACGGACCAGATCATCCCTAAGCAGTTTTTGAAACGGATTGAACGTACTGGGTTTGGGGAATTCGTTTTCTACAATTGGCGATTCGATGATGACGGTAATATCCGAGAAGACTTTGATATGAATCACGAGAAGTATAAAGGTGCTTCCGTTCTCATTACAGGTGAGAACTTTGGTTGCGGTTCTTCTCGTGAACACGCACCATGGGCATTGCTTGATTACGGATTTAAAGTAATCATCGCGCCAAGCTTTGCAGATATTTTCTATAATAATGCAATGAAGAACGGCATCATTCTTATCAAGATGGATGAAGGTTTCTTGAAAGACTGGATGGATCGCGCTGAAGAAGGTGAACTCCGTCTCTTCGTTGATTTGGAAAAACAGATCATTGTTGATGAATCTGAGAACAAACGCATTTCCTTTGATATTCCTGCTCACCATAAAGAAAAGCTTCTGAATGGCTGGGATGATATCGCAATTACCATGCAGCTAGATGATAAAATTGCTGCTTATGAAAAAGCGACCGGCAAATGATAAATACAACTGGAGCAACACTACTTGAGGAGCGTGAAACCATTGGGGATTGCCTGACTGGAGAAAAAGTCCATGTGGCATTGGAGCGTTTGACACCAATAGTGCACAGGACACCATTAATTACGTCGACTACTACAAATAACATAGTCGGCAAACATGTTTATTTTAAAATGGAAAATCAGCAAAAGACGGGTGCTTTTAAGTTCAGAGGCGCCAGCTTCAAGTTAATGCAGCTGACACCAGAGCAATTAAAAAGAGGCGTTATTACTGCTTCTGCGGGCAACCATGCTCAAGGTGTTGCACATGCAGCAGCAAAGCTCGGCGTAAATGCAACGATTTTTATGTCAGAGAGTACACCGATTGCTAAGATAGAAGCAACTCGTAACTATGGCGCAAATGTAGTCCTAACAGGGGAAACCTTCCAAGAAGCACTGGAAGCTTCATTGCAACGCCAGAAGGAAACAGGAGCTGTCTATGTCCATCCATTTGATGACTATGATATTATGGCCGGTCAAGGTACAATCGCGATGGAAATGCTAAAGCAGGAAGATCGCATTGATACAATTCTTGTTCCAATCGGTGGTGGCGGACTGATTAGCGGCATCGCTGTTGCAGCGAAGTATGTAAACCGGAACATTCGCATCATTGGTGTGCAATCAGCGAATGCGAATGCAATTTATAAAAGTTTTCATAGTAATATCGTCCAATCGACTGATACATGTCAGACGATTGCTGAAGGAATTGCTGTAAAAACACCGGGAACACTGACATTGCCTGTCATTCGCAAATATGTCGATGATATCATCACCGTAACAGATGAGGAGATTGCTTCTGCAATCCTTTATATGCTAGAACGGAACAAGACACTTATGGAAGGTGCGGGAGCCGCAACACTTGCTGCACTCTTTGCTTATAGCAAAGAGATCAAATCGCGCCATTGTGGATTGGTCGTAAGTGGTGGTAACATGGATATCGGAGCGATGCCGATGATCCAGCAACTCGCTCAGAAGAAAAACTTTCCCGCTTGATTAAAAGCAAAGAGAATATTGTATCAAATTTAAACAAGCATAATGGAGTTAAGATAAACTCCATTATGCTTGTTTTTTGGCTTTAAAGATAGAAGGGAGAGTGGTTGAGAATCTGGTTGTGTATTGCTCTGCATAAAGCCTGACAAGGCCCATGACTCATTATATGTCATTAACTCGTTATTCATTTATAAAAGGGATATATAAGACAAGCGGTGGCGCTAAGAGAAATCCATCTGGTAGGTCGCCAAGCAGGTATGTTTAATTTTAAGCTGATTCACAGAAATTCAAGGTTACGGCACTTCTTTCGAATATACTATAACCGTTTTGTTCGTTAATGGTTTCAACCTTAAAGTAGCAGGCACTCTCATACGTACAGGAAACTCTTGGATAAAAAAGAGCCGCAAGTCTAACATGTAATCGTTAGACTTGCGGCTCTTAAACTTTGTTTCTTATTCGCGATTCTCTACAGCCTGTTTCCCATAAATATATTTCGTATGGTCGATCGGTTTCCAATCGTTATTTGGCTTGTAGAAACGCAGCAAATCACCATAAAGTACTTTGTCTGAAAGATCAAGTTCATGGTGAGCTGTTTCTTTCATTTTAAGCATTTCTTCAGTCGGCTCACTGATTTTCTCGCCAGTTTGGTTGTCATAGAAGACATCTTTTACATAGCTGTATTTAGGCGTATAGAAGTTTCCATTACGCATTGGTACGAAGTCTTTATGGTCCTTGGAGAAGAGATCTGTACCGAATTGAATATAGTCTTTTGCTTTAATTCCTTGCAAGTGGAGCAATGTTGGTACTACGTCCATTTGTCCACTGTACTCATGTACAGTACCTTTGCCTTTAACACCAGGAACCTTAATCATGAGTGGTACACGCTGTAACTGAGCTTGTTTGAAGTTCGTAATTTCTTCTCCAAGAAGCTCTGACATTGCACGCTTATGATTGTCGGAGATGCCATAATGGTCACCGTACAACATAATAACTGAGTCATCATACAATCCGGCTTCTTTTAGATCTTTGAAGAACTGTTCTAACGATTCATCCATGTAACGTGCAGTCTGGAAGTAGCGGTCAACAGAAGGGTCGCCAGTTTCAGCCGGGTCAATTGTTGCTTCCTTCTCATCAATGAGATAAGGATGGTGGTTTGTCAAGGTGATCAAGTGAGAATAGAATGGTTTCTTCATTGACTTCAGTAAAGGAACGGATTCTTCGAAAAATGGCTTATCTTTCAAACCATAGTTGATTACCTTGTCTTCACTCATGTCATAGTAGGAAGAATCATAGAATTCGTCAATACCTAGACGTTTGTAGACTTCATCACGATTCCAGAATGATTTGTTGTCACCATGGAAGACGGCACTTGTGTAATTGCCTTTTTCATGAAGAATTGCAGGCAATGATTGGTACGTGTTATTACCTTTTGTTACAAAAGCTGCCCCTTGCGGAAGACCATAAAGCGAGTTATCCATAATGAATTCCGCATCAGCTGTTTTACCTTGCTCGGTTTGGTGGAAGAAGTTATCAAAGTATGTGAAATTCTGCTTTTTGTCATGAACAAGAGAGTTCAGGAACGGTGTTACTTCTTCACCATGGAGTTTGTAGTCGATCAGGAACGTTTGGAAGGACTCCAAATGAATCTTGATGATGTTTTTACCCTTAGCTTTCCCGAAGTATTCGGCGGTTGGTTCGGCGTACTTATTCTTTGTATAGTTTTCAACTTCAGTAATGTCGCTTGAATCGGCAAGAACACGCTGTGTTGAAGTTTTTAGGTTTTGAATGCCATCATAAATGGCAAAGTTATAAGCACCAAGATATTTCACGATATAGTTACGGTCGAAAGTTCTTTTAAGCAATTGCGGACGATCAATCTCAGCCAAGCTCAAGTTGACGGTAAAGGCGATAGCACCAGTTGTCAAGAGCAAGAGCGGCTTGCGGAACTGAACACGGTCTGGAGACCATGCTTTATGTGTGCGTACAAACAATGTAATTAAAATTACAAGGTCCAGCACATACAATAGATCGTGCCATTGAAGCAAGTCTGCGATACTGCCCCCAAGACTTCCGAAGTTGCTTGTCTGTGTCAATGTTGGCAATGTGATGAAATCGGAGTTGAACCGATAGAAGACAACGTTGGCATAGAGCAAGAAGCCCATGAACGCTTCGATGACAATAATCCAGATTCCCGCGCGTTTTCCTTTTGCAAAAAAGGCAAGGCCCAGGAAAATTAGCGCAGAACTCAGCGGGTTAAAGAATAGCAGAAATTGCTGCATGCCATTCTTAATGTCGAGATTAAACTCGAACAAATAGATGAAGTACGATTTAAGCCAAAGCAAAACGACTGCTACAGCAAAGAACCCCATCTTGGAAGAAAGCATTTTCTTCATGTTATTCACCTCGTTATATTACTAAAACAATTCGTACGCTAAGAACTGATTTTACCTAATTTCGTGAAGTTATGCAAGTAGTATAGGTAATAGTTGTAAAAATATGGCATGTACAATTTCTTTTATCAACAGGGACATAACATAAATCTATGCACGAGGTGGAAGGTTCATTCTAAAAAAACAGCTGCCGGTATTTTCTCCGGCAGCTGTTTTGTTTTTAATGAGTAGTTGTTTGAATCGGAGCGAAACCGCTCATCATGTTCTGCATGTCTTCATCCTTGAGTTGCGGAACTTGGTAATAGCCTTTTTTGTTGGAGTAGAGGAAGACTTCATAAGCTTCTTCAATAAGGTTCGGAACACTGTCTGCGAATACGCGTCGCATTACAGGGTTTGTCGCTTCTAGAGCAGCCATTGTACAGCATGAAGCAGCTGTTTTCAGGTTGCCAAGTACGAACCCAGCAATGCATTTATCGCTAATATCCTGTACAGAAGCAGCAGGAGGTTTCGGCTGTGCTGGTTTAGTGCCATAAATTGTCAAGTTATTTGTGCCTTGATCCATATTATATACCTGTGTGGATACGGATGGCTTCTGACCAGTTTTTAGTGTTTCAATCATCGTGTTGTACAATTGCGAGTTAAACGCTTTTTGGCGCTGCATGATCCCTTTCAATTCAGGGTCTTGTACATGCTGTTCATACATCAAGCACTGTTCTAAACCGCCTGCAATCGTTCTTATCGCTTCATGGGCATCAAACATCTCATGGCCTGCATGCATGAATTGGTTTGGAACTTGATGAGAAGTTGTCATGTTTTGCTGTTGGTTCTGGTTTTGGTTAAGCATATGGGCACATCCTCCTTGGAATTGTTCATCACTATTGTGGACAAAGGAAAGGTGAATATGCGATTTGTTTTGCTGGTAATTATTTTCTTATTTTATTTGAAGGCAAAAATACGACGATTGAGAAGAGAAGAAAACTTAGCAACATAATAGAACCGCCGACAATGAATATGACGGTTACAACCCCTTTTGTCATCTCAAAGGGATTTAAATAATACATCCACATGCCTGCAGTAAGTCCGATAGCACCTATGATGGCAGTTAAAGTATGTAGAAGTGCAAGAAAATTTGTCCTTGTGAAGAAAACTTTGTAGTAAACGGACCAAGCGAATAATGAAAGCCAGCCAACAACGAGTATATGAGCATGTATTGTTTTGAATTGGTAACCACCAGATCCAGCCATATGCGATCCAATGAACGCACCAATAAGCGCAAAAAGTGCAGAGAAACGGACTAAGTATAGAGAATAGCGATTTTCCATTATAATTCCTCCAATTATTTTATTTATATCGTATGTAAGATATATGAACAGAAGATGAATGATTTGTAACATATTTGAAATGGATTTATTCCGATTGGTAAAACTGGTTTTATTTTGATGGGAGCGGGAAGACACGAATAGTAGCTCGCTGCAAGATATTGAAAAAAATTACATCTATTTGGAGGGAGAATGGTATGGCAACAGAGCAAACTGGAAGCAGAAGACGTAACAAACCTGAAGACCCTAGGTACGGAAGCCCTTTCACCGCTCGAAAGGCTGCTGTCGCATCTCCTAACGGCATGGCGTCCATGGCCGGTTATAACGTTTTGCGAAAAGGAGGCAATGCAATAGATGCAATGGTTGCTGTCAATGCGGCGCTGGGTGTTGTATTTCCTCATATGACCGGAGCGGGTGGTGATGCATTCTGGCTTGTTTATGATGCAAAGACGAAAAAACGCTATGCCCTCAATGCGAGTGGGCACTCTGCAGCAAATGTGAGCGTAGATGATTACAAAGGACAAGACAGTATTGATTCAAGAGGAGCAAGAGCGGCTATAACTGTGCCAGGAGCAATAGATGGCTGGTGTCAGGCAAATAAGCGTTTTGGTAAGATTTCTCTTAAAGAATGCCTGGAGCCGGCGATTGAACTTGCTAATAAAGGCTTTCCAGTCAGTCGATCACTTGCTAAGTTCTCCGAAAACAGACTGAACTTGCTACGTCAATATGAAACAACTGCAGAAACGTTTCTAAAAGATGGCATTGCACCTTATATGGAAAACGAATTTATGAAAAATGAAAAGCTCGGAAAAACACTTGAAGACATTGCAAATGGTGGAAGGGATGCTTTTTATAAAGGTCCGATCGCTGATAAGATTTGCGAATTCCTAAAGAGTCAGGGAGGTTTTCTTGATAAGAAAGACTTTGAAAGTCATGAATCAAATTGGGTCGACCCTGTAGAAGTCGAATATAGAGGACGGACAGTGATTGCACCCCCACCAAACTCCGATGGAATGGCGACATTGCAAATACTCGGAATGCTTGAGAACTTCGATCCTTCAGATTGGAGCGACAATCAAGCCTCATTTATTGATATTTTTACTCGGGCTACTGATTTCGCATTTCAGGACCGTAATCATTACCTGGACGATCCGAAATTTAACACAGTACCTACGGATGAGTTGCTCAGTAAAGAGTATTTGGCACAACGGGCAAAAAGGATTGCTGATAAGACTGTAGGGGCTCCGGAAGTTGGAATGGCGAAAAAGGGGGACACGACATTCAGTTGTGCAGTCGATGAAGAAGGAAATGCTGTAGCGGTTATTCAGAGCCTTTATTGGGAATGGGGATCAGGCCTTGTTGCTGGTGACACTGGACTTCTTCTGCAAAATCGTGGAGCCTATTTTTCTTTGAATCCAGAAAGTCGTGATGAATTGAAGCCGAATAAGCGCCCAGCTCATACATTGACTTGTTCAATGGTGTTCAAGGATGACAAGCCTGAGCTCATTGTGGGAGCAATGGGCGGTGATGGCGAACCGCAGACTCAGGCAACAATCATTTCGCGTGTGGTTGATCAGGGATATAATGTACAGCTGGCAATGGACGAACCGCGCTGGCTTCTAGGCCGATCATGGGGTTCGCCTTATAAAGGATTAAGACTTGAAGGCAGGTACAGTGAAGAACTTGTCCAAGAACTTGAGAATCTTGGTCATATCAACGTTAGCCTTGTTGAAAATTACTCGGACCTCTGTGGTCACGCACAAGCAATCCAGATTTTTGATGACCGTCTTGAAGCTGCAGCAGATCCACGAGCAGGCGGCCTTGCTATTGGCTATTAAGTTTATACAGATAGGACTTGTGGAACGGGTTATTAGATTATTCATTTAATTGGGAGGAGATTAGTTCATGACAAATAGAGAAGATTTTAACCAACATGCAAAACCTCAACCAATTCGCGGTGATAAAGGAGCTACAATGCTTGGGCCTCGTAACCTGCAGCGTGAATTGCAAAACCCAGACATGATTATCCCCCCTGAGACAGATTCGGGGACGGTTACGAATCTGAAGTTCTCATTTGCGGATACACATGTACGTATTCAAGAAGGAGGCTGGTCACGTGAAGTTACACAGCGTGAACTTCCAGTCTCCGATACACTCGCTGCAGTTAATATGAGGCTGAAACCGGGCGGTATTCGTGAACTTCATTGGCATAAGGAAGCTGAATGGGCTTATATGCTTGAAGGACGGGCCCGTATTACAGCGATTGATGGACAAGGACGGAGTTTTATTGATGATGTGGAGAAAGGAGACCTATGGTACTTCCCTTCAGGTATCCCACATTCCATTGTTGGTCTGGAAGAAGGATGCGAGTTTGTACTGATTTTTGATGATGGACAGTTCTCTGAGAACAGTACATTCTCCATTGCGGATTGGATTGCTCATACACCAAAAGATGTTCTAGCAGACAACTTTGGAGTTTCAGAAAGTGCATTCGACAACATGCCGGATGGAGAACTTTATATGTTCCAAGGTAAAGTACCAGGATCCATTGACCAGGAGAAACCGAAAAATTTGAATGAACCAGTTCCGAATCCTTTCAGTTTCCGGTTGAAAGACATGGATCCGATTGAATCTCAGGGCGGAAAGGTTCGAATTGCAGACTCTACGAACTTTAAAGCTTCAAAAACAATTGCAGCTGCGCTTGTTGAGGTGGAGCCTGGAGGAATTCGTGAACTGCATTGGCACCCAAACCAGGCAGAGTGGCAATATTATATTTCAGGAAAAGCACGTATGAGTGTATTCGGAGCGGAAGGCCATGCACGTACATTTGATTATCAAGCTGGTGACGTCGGCTATGTACCATTTGCATTTGGCCACTATATCCAAAACACAGGCGATACGCCACTCGTATTCTTGGAAATGTTCAAAAGCGATCACTTTGAAGATATTTCACTTAACCAATGGATGTCTCAGACGCCACCTGAGTTCCTCAAAGAGCATTTGCATATTAGTGATGAATTCATTGAAAAAGCATTACATGCAGACAAACAGCCAATTGTTAATTTTAATAAAAAAGAAGAACAGTAATAGAAGAAACAGGACCACTGAAAAGTTGGTCCTGTTTTTTTACTGGAAAATATTGTTGACATACTATGTGTATTAAGCATACAATACACATAGAGATGTATCACCTTGTTAATACACTTAGTTAAGGCGTTTAGTTAAAAAAATTTGCCCTGAGTGTATTAACTGCTTGATACAAGAAAAGAAGGTGAGCAAATTTTGAAGATTGTTTTTAACAAACGGGATGCTGTCTATATCCAGGTAATCCGGCATTTTAAGCAACTCATTGCCAAGGGAGAACTCGGACCTGGTCAGCAAATTCCATCAAGACGGGAACTTGCCAATGATTTGAAAATCAACCCGAATACTGCACAGCGAGCTTACAAGGAAATGGAGGAGGAAGGATTGATATATACAGAGAGCAATCAACCGAGCCGAGTAACAAAGGATAAAGCGTTAATTGGTACATTGCGTAATGAAATCATTACAGAAGCAGTTCAAGCGTTCGTAAATTCAATGCAGGAAATCAATGTGCCGCTTAATGAGTGCGTAAAACTGATTCAATCGAATTATGAGGGAGGGGATGAACAATGATAGAAGTGCGTGACTTAAAGAAACGCTACGGATTCAAGAAAGTATTGAACGGTGTTTCTTTCACAGCCAAAAAGGGAGAAATCACTTGTCTAATCGGAATTAACGGTACAGGCAAGACGACGATCCTAAAGTCGATTATGAATCTGACTCCACTGCATAGCGGAGAGGTGCTTATCGATGGAGCAACTCTCAATAAACATAGTTATGAAAAAATTGCTTATATACCAGATGCGATTACGATGCTTCCTTCTATGCGGATTGCCGATGCAATGGAGTTCATGAGTGATTTCTATAAGAACTGGAATCAGGAGCGGGCTAATGAACTGCTTGGTTTTTTCAAATTAAAAGCAGAGGATCGGATTAGCCAGTTGTCAAAAGGAAATACGATGAAAGCGAACATGCTGCTCGGTCTGGCGATGGATGTGGATTATCTGCTGATGGATGAGCCATTTTCGGGGATTGATATTTTTAGCAGGGAACAAATTGCAAATGTCTTCACAAGTCATCTTGTAGAAGATCGAGGCGTCATTATTACGACACACGAGCTGAACGAAATCGAACACCTCATTGATAAGGCTGTTTTATTGGATGAAGGAAGAGTGATTAAGGAGTTCAATACAGAGGATATGCGTGAACAGGAAGGCATGTCTGTCGTTGATGTTATGCGGGAGGTGTACAATAAGTGATTAATTATATGAAACTTGTTCATTTTGAAGTGAAACGTTTTTGGAAGCTATATGCAGGACTTGCATTGCTAATCGTGCTGGGACAGTTGGCCATCGTATTCTTTGGGGCAAAACAGTATAAAAACATGCTGAAAAATACAGTGGTAGATACAATAGATGGGCGTACCGGCGGTGAAATTCCTTCTCTTAGTATTACGAATATAATAGACAGTCCGATTTTTCTACTGACTATAATGCTGGGAGCGGCTGTACTGATCATTTATATGTTCTTCATATGGTGTCGAGACTGGTTTGGAAAGAATACATTTGCATACAGGCTGCTTATGCTGCCTACGAATCGAATGAACTTATTCTTTGCGAAGGGGACTGCCATTTTCTTGTTTGTTTTTGGGCTTGTAGCAATGCAGGTAATACTGGTTATTATTGAGCAAGGGATTATTAATAGTATTGTTCCAAAGGATTTCATAGATGATTTAGGATTCATAAATAGTCTGAATCAATCCATGCTTGGAGTCCTAATTCCAGCAACGATAACAGGATTTTTAATAAACTACGGCCTTGGGCTCGTTGTGCTAATTACAGTTTTCACAGTAGTATTGCTTGAGCGGAGTTATAGAGTACGAGGCATTATTATGGCCGTTATATACTGCATTGCTACTGGGTTTATTATTTTGCTGCCATTGCTCATTCAGGATTGGTCCAGGAATTACTTCTATTCAGGAGAACTTCTTTTAATGGAGATTATCTTCTGTGCCTTGCTCGTTCTCTGCGGGTTGCTAATTAGCAGGTATCTGCTTAATAGGAAGATTACAGTATAGGAGGATACTCATGAAAAAATACTTTGGAACAATCAGTTTTATCATAGTGACAGTGCTCATACTTATTATATTTTATGCGAATACCACTAAAGCGGATCAAAATTTACCGAAATTTGTAATGAAGCAGATTGCTGGGGATACGGCGATGAACCCAAAAGCAGATGGTAGACTTTATTATGATTCCAGTTCAAGAATGGGAATGGACTGGAAATTCACTACTGATGCCAAAGGAACAAATTATGAGAAAGATGGCTTGCTATCGAATTCCTACGAAGATCCGCAGCTAATTAAGTGGCGTGAACAGAACTCTGAGTTCATGCGTCGCAAAGTCCATTCAAACCCGCAGAACTTCTATGAGGATGACAAAAGGATTGGTTATGTAGAGTACACATTTGGAGAATCGAGTGTAACAGTAGCTGTTCTTAATAAAAAGACCGGCAAAATCAATGAATTCGAAACCGGGATTATTGGTTTGAATAATAACTCAAACTTTTTCAATGTAGATTATGTTGGACTGTATGGAAATGAAATGAAAATTGTAGGTCGGGAAAATTACGCTGATGGCGGCGTTAATGACAAAGAAGTATTGCATTTGGTCACAATTAATCTTAAAGAGAAGAAAATGACGAATTCCAAGAAGCTGCTTGTTAATGATGACGATAAAATGGTTACAGAATATGCTTTTTCACAATCAGATGAGGTTGCCTCTCCTGACAACCCTTTAGTTATCTCAATTTCAAAAATGCTGTATAAGAATACAGAGCAATTGGAGAACGGGGAGAGTTCTTCTCCAATTGAAAAGGAACGCAAATATTATAAACTTGATGTGAAAACGAGCGAGCTGCAAGAAATCCAGTCTGCAATTTCAAAAGATAAAATGGATATCGGGTTAGTAAAAAACAACATCTTGTATGGACAGAAACGAGGAAAAGAAAAACTCGTTGTTCAGCCATATGATCTGAATAAGAAAAAAGATCTCAAGTCTATACATCTGGACATTCCTACTCAGTCTAATAATGATGAAAGTTTTCAGATGAAGGAAGAAAAGGGCAAGCTGCTATTTTTCACAAGTAGTGGCCAGATTAGTAAAGGAAGAGTCTATGAGGGTGTACAAACATACTTCCCTCAAGTCTTTGTTGTCGACGAGAAAAGCAGAAAGTTGGAATATGGAGGAACCCTCATACCGAAAGATTCTGAATCAATCGGTAAAAGTGGATTCCAGATCAATATCAATAATATTCATTTAAAATAGATTAGAAAGAACCTGCGCTCGTTTGGAAACGGAGCAGGTTCTTTTTTTATGCTTCATAGGCATCCAGAATACGGGAGATTTCTTGATTGAGCTCATCCAAATGTACAATACGTGCCTTGCGTATATACTCTTTTCTTTCAATAAACAATAGAAGTACCGGAACAGTGAAAACAGAAAAGCGTCCAGCAACCTCTTCTACATCGCTCGTGTCAATGTGGGCAAGCTTGATCTGCGGGTATTTGCCAAGCAGATTTTGTATTTGAGGCCAAAGCCCATGGCACACACTGCAGCCAGGACTGCTTATATATAGGAAGGAAAGCGGATTTTTGCTGATAAAAGCATCAATTTCCTCCATAGAATGCAGGTTTGTATATTCGTTCATCTTATAAAACCTCCTTGCTGTTATTCTACCCGAATGTTAAGCAAAGGAGACAGAGACATGCTTGCAGTATGATTGTTAACGATGATAGCAGCAGCTTTGTCCATTATCCAACTAATTGTAGTGATATCCGACCGTTTTCCGACTTTATTCTATTCATATTACGGAATTCTAATACATTTAATCTTGTTTCAAATTCGCGCCACTAGAAGCGAAAAAACCCCGCAAATCCTTTAAAGGACTTGCGGGGTTTTCTATTAAATATCAAGTAGTGCTTTGCAGCATATCAACAAGTGAGAAGTCGACTTCTTTTTGTTCCTGCTCCTCCATGCCTTTCATATACTTAATACGGCGTTGAGCAGAAGCAGCATTTACTTGTTCATCCGCATGGTATGACGAACGGACGAGTGGTCCTGCTTCACAATGTTTAAAGCCTTTCTGAAGGGCTATTTGCTTCAGTTCAGCGAATTCATCCGGGTGGTAGTATTTTTCCACGTTCAAATGTTTCTTTGTCGGCTGCAAGTACTGTCCGATTGCCATGATGTCGACATTATTCGCGAGAAGGTCATCCATAGTTTCTAGAATTTCTTCTTTTGTTTCACCCAAACCGAGCATCATGCTTGATTTCGTCGGTACATCCGGTGCGATTTCTTTAACGCGACGAAGCAATTCCAAAGAACGGTCGTACATGGCAATGGCACGAACACGCTTTGTCAGGCGACGAACAGTTTCGATGTTATGGTTGAAAATGTCCGGTTTGCCGCTCATCAGTGTGTGCAAACTCTGATAGTCACCTTTCATATCGGAAGGGAGGATTTCAACTGTAGTGCCAGGGTTCTTACGACGAATGGCGCGTACTGTCTCAGCAAATACAGAAGCTCCGCCATCAGCAAGATCGTCACGAGCAACAGATGTTACGACCGCGTGGCGCAATCCCATGATTTCGACAGAGTCAGCAACACGTTCTGGCTCTCCCCAATCGAGTTCGTTTGGCATGCCTGTTGCAACCGCACAGAAGCGGCAGCCACGTGTACAGACGCTACCAAGTATCATAAATGTTGCAGTCTGACGTTCAGACCAACATTCGTGTATGTTCGGGCAGCGTGCTTCCTCACATACTGTGTTCAGTTTCTTTTCCCGCATCAGCTTCTTGAGGCCTGTGAAGGATTTTGTCGTATTGATTTTTATTTTAAGCCATTCGGGCTTGCGTACGTATTCGTCTTTTTTATTAGCCATGGTGCACACGCTCCTTAAAACGTCTTAAGTTCCATTCGTCACTGCGGTATTTGGTATCGGCGAGTTCATGGACTTCCGCCCACTGTTCAGCCGAGAGAGTAAAAGGTTCCACTTCTATATTTAGGCCTTTCTTGAAGCCATCAAGAAAAGCGGCTTTCAGCATGTCATATGTATGCGGCTTTTGTGTAATCTGCTCGATACTGACGGCCTTATTGGAGAAATTGTTGCGCTGACGTTCTCTTGCTCGCTCTGTCTTGAACTTGAACAGATCGAAGAGCATGTCCTCGTCCATGGTGATTGGGATGGAGCCATGCTGCAGCAAAACGCCTTTCTTGCGTGTCTGGGCATTTCCAGAAATTTTCTTGCCATCAACAATCATTTCATAAACAGCTGTTTTCTCGAAGCAGACTGCAGTTTTGTCAAGCATTGCTTCACGTTCAGGGATGGCATAGTCAGCATTGATGCCGAGATTATGATATCCTTCCAGAACCCCTTTTGACAAAATGTAATAAGCCTTTTGAACGGACTGAGGGATATTTGGGTGATCCTCCGAAACGATAATACTGTATGTTAGTTCATCATCATGAAGTACCGCACTTCCTCCGGTCAATCGGCGGACAAACTCACAACCGTGTTTCGCAATACCATCAAAATCAATGGACTTCTCAGCTTTTTGAAATTGTCCGATTGAAAGACTCGGTTTCTCCCAACCATACAAACGCAATACAGGTGGAATAAAACCTTCGCTGTGCCAGTTGAGCAAAGACTCATCTATGGCCATGTTCGTCGCAGCATCAAGAATGCCGCTATCGAGATACTTCCATGTTTCGCGCACCAATGTCACCTCCATCAAACAAGCCGCGGATGCTCAATCCCCGGCCAGACAAGGGTTTTGAAGCTTTTAGCCCTCTAATAGATTGATAATAGCAACAATATTCTGTTAAGTAAAGATTCGATAATACCAGTGAATTCCAGATGTAGTAATAGTGTTTTATGACTAAAAATCACAACAGTAATAGTCAATAGTGATTGGATGTTTTGTAAAATTTTACAAAAGGAGAAGAGCTTGATTGTATTTGATGGTGGAAGCCTTGTAAACCGGGTCATTTTTCAGTATTACTCGTTTTTTCCTTATTCGACAAGAATCAGCATATAGGCTCACAAACATGAAGAATAAAAAAGACCCGGAGAAAATTTCCCCGGGTAATTTTTCTTTGTTCTATCAAACGGATGTTTCGCAGATCACGCTGTTCTGAATAAGCTGCTTGATTTCATCTTCTTTTTCTTCGTTAAAGAGGCGTACAATTGTGCTGCCTACAATTACGCCATCACAGAAGGAACCAAGATGTTTTGCCTGATCGGCATCTGATACACCGAAGCCTGCCAGAACAGGTACTGTGCTTATTTCTTTCAGTTCTTGCAAATAGTCTCCGATATTGCTGGCATGTTCTGCGCGAGCTCCAGTTGTGCCAGTAACAGAAACGGCATAAAGGAATCCTTCCGAGCGCTTTGCTAGTTCGGAAATACGCTCCTTAGTGCTTGTCATGGCAGCGAGGCGGACTAGCGCAATGCTGTTCCTTTTGCATGCTGGATGGACGAGTTGTTCTTCTTCCATTGGCAAATCAGGAATAATTATTCCGCTTACACCCGATGTTGCACATTCTTCAAAGAAAGCATCAATGCCATATTTGAAAATTGGATTGATGTAAGTCATGAAGATAATCGGGATTGGACTTTTTTCCTTGAATTGCTGCAAGGCATCAAAAACACTTTGAAGCTTAGTGCCATTGGCAAGGGAGCGGAGTCCCGCTTCCTGTATTGTCGGTCCATCAGCGACAGGATCGGAAAAAGGAATTCCAAGCTCTACTGCAGATGCGCCTGCTTCAGCAAGAAAGCGAATCCGGTTCTCGAGGTTGGAGACACCACCTTCGCCATCACCTGCCATAATATATGGGATAAATAGTTTCGTTCCGCGGTTCAAGGTATTGCGCAGGGCTTGTTCCAGTTCTTTGCTGCTCATCTTATTTACCCTCCAATCGTGCTTTTACTTGTTCAACATCTTTATCGCCGCGACCAGAGAGACAGACGACAATCGTTTCACCTTTTTTCATCTTTTTTGCAAGTTTAAGTGTAAAGGCCACTGCGTGAGAACTTTCAAGGGCAGGAATGATTCCTTCTGTTTGGGATAGGAGTTGGAAAGCTTCCAATGCTTCTTCGTCTGTAATTGAATCGTACTGCACACGTCCGATTTCCTGAAGATGACTATGTTCAGGTCCAATTCCAGGATAGTCAAGTCCTGCGGAAATGGATACAGCCTCTCTAATTTGACCATCGTCATCTTGAAGCAGACGAGTGAGTGTTCCGTGCAGAATACCGGTTTCACCTGCAACCAATGTAGCAGCATGTTCATTCGTCTCAATTCCATGACCGCCAGCTTCAACGCCGTATATTTTAACGGATGAATCATCTATAAATGGATAGAACATTCCGATTGCGTTGCTGCCTCCTCCAAGACAAGCGACGACAGCATCAGGAAGTTTGCCAGTTTGCTCAATGATCTGCTTCTTTGCCTCAGTACCAATAACAGCTTGCAATTCCCGGACAATGTAAGGGAAGGGATGCGGACCGGCAGCTGTACCAAGTATATAATGGGTGTCTTCAACATTACTCACCCAGTAGCGCATAGCTTCATTTACAGCGTCTTTCAATGTAGCACTGCCAGATGAGACGCCATGTACTTTGGCTCCGAGTAATTCCATACGGAAAACATTCAATTTCTGTCGGCGAATATCCTCATCGCCCATAAAGATGACACACTCAAGACCGAGCAATGCACATGCCGTAGCTGTTGCGACACCGTGCTGACCGGCACCAGTTTCAGCGACGACTTTCTTTTTGCCCATTCTCAAGGTGAGCAGTGCCTGGCCAAGCGCATTATTTATTTTGTGAGCGCCAGTATGATTTAAATCTTCACGTTTTAAATATATATCAGGTCCGCCTAGTTGTTCGGAAAGGTTTTTGGCGTGGAAGAGTGGGGTTTCACGACCGACATATTCTGCTAAATATTTATTGAGCTCCTCTTTAAAAGCAGGATCTGCTACGGCATCTTCGTATGCCTTCTCCAATTCGATCAACGCAGGCATAAGAAGTTCTGGAACGAACCTGCCGCCAAATGTGCCGTATCTTCCTGTCTTATCAGGGTTTGTATAAGTAGTCATGAATGTTCATCCTTTACTTTGTTTTTGCAGTTTTGATGAATTGGCGGATTTTATTCGAGTCTTTTACACCCGCTGTTTCAACACCGCTGGAAACGTCAACACCGATAGGAGAGAGGCGCTTAATCGCTTCTTGAACATTGTTGTGATCAAGACCTCCGGCAAGTATGATTTTATTCCGATCAATTGGCAAGTCTTTAGCGAGGTCCCAATCGAATACAGTTCCATTTCCTCCGCGTGCTCCACCTATTGGACTGTCAAGAATATAATAGTCCGCCGGATAATCCTGGATAGTTGGCAGAGTCTCCTCAGTTACAGGGAAAGCTTTGATGATTTTATAGGGTAGCGATTCAGCAATTGAGGTATCTTCATCACCGTGCAGCTGGATATAGTCAAGACCTGCCTCTTCAGCAATCGTGGACATCCGGCTTTTACTTTCATTTACAAAGACACCTACTGTTTGTACTGAATCGGGGAGTGTTGAGATGATTACTTTTGCACGCGCCGGCTCAATTTGCCGTTTACTAGGAGCGAATACAAAACCGAGCAGGTCGGCACCAGCTCCAACTGCTGCCTCTGCATGTTCAATTGTCTGAATGCCACAAATTTTTACGAGCATGATGAGTGGTCCTTTGTAAATGGTACCTGCAGTGTATGGAATGTTGTCTCCAGATCGTCTGCACGCATTAGTGTTTCACCTGCGAGTATGCAAGACGCACCAAGTTTCTCGACTGTAGCGACATCGGCACGTGTCTTGATCCCACTTTCGCTGATAAATATAATATCTTTACCAGCAGCAAGGGAGGCGAGTTTCCCCGTATTCTCCAAGTCTACTTCAAATGTTTTAAGATTCCGATTGTTGACGCCGACAATTTCGGGATTGAGCTTAAGAGCCCGCTCCATTTCTTCAGCATCATGAACCTCAACGAGCACTTCCAAGTCAAGGCTCTTCGCATGACTGTATAGACTGCTGAGCTTGTTGTCATCAAGGGCAGCGACGATGAGCAAGATGATGCTTGCGCCATTCGCGTATGCTTCATCTATTTGCAATTCATCAATCATGAAATCTTTGCAGAGTATTGGCAGTTCGACAGCGTCTGCTACAGCCTGCAAATCTTCCATTGACCCTTTAAAAAACTGTTCGTCTGTAAGGACAGAAATTGCAGATGCTCCAAGTCTTGCATACTCTTTCGCCTGAGCAACCGGATCGACATCGCCGTTAATCAACCCTTTGGAAGGGGAGGCACGTTTTATTTCCGAAATGATATTCATCTGTTTATCATTGAGTTGCTTCTTGAAAGAGCGAACGGGAATTTTTCTTTCTGCTGTGATGCCAAGCTCTTTCAGTGCAGCGACTTCGATTCTTTTCTGATCAATGATTTTATCAAGAATGGTGGACAATTTGCACGTTCCTTTCTATTCAGCCTTTAATTGCGGATGTTTCGGCGACTACTTTGCTTCTATCAACTAGACCTTGGAGGCGGGCTAATGCGCTGCCTTCCTGAATACTCTTGCGTGCGAGCTCAACGCCTTCTTTGATGGATTCCGCCGTACCGCTTGCGTAAAGACCAATCCCAGCGTTTAGCAAAACTGTATCAAGGTAAGGTCCTGGTTTTCCGTTCAGTACGTCAAGGAGGATCTGTGCATTTTCTGCTGCTGTACCACCTTTAATTGCTTCGTTGTCATAAACAGGAAGACCAACCTCGTCCGGGTGTAAAGTGAACGGTGTGATTTTTCCACCTTCGAGAAGTACAAGGTGATTCTCCCCAGCGAGGGATGCTTCGTCCATGAAGCCAGCTCCGTTGACGACAATGGCGCGACGGCGTCCGAGTTTGTTCAATGATTCGGCGAGTACTTCCAACATGTCCCTGCGATAGACTCCGAGGAGTTGAGTCTCCAACTCTACTGGATTTGTAAGTGGACCGATTAGATTCATAATTGTCGGAAGTCCAAGTTCCTTGCGTACTTTCATGAAGTGGGCGAGACGAGCGTGCACATGTGGTGCGAATAAGAAGACAATACCGTTCTCACGTAATGTCTCCTCAGCCTGCTCATCAGAGAAAGTAAGTGATACGCCAAGGTGTTCGAGGACGTCTGCGCTTCCAGTCTTGGATGAAACGCTGCGATTGCCATGCTTTGCGACAGGGACACCCGCGCCTGCAATTACGAACGCCGCTGTCGTACTAATATTGAAGCTATTCGACTGGTCGCCGCCTGTTCCGCAATTATCTATGACATTAGGTAAATATCCGGTCTTCAAAGTGGCTTTTTCACGGATAACTTCTACAAGTCCGGCGATTTCATCCGCTGTTTCACCTTTCATTTTCAGAGCAGTGAGAAAGGCGGAAATTTCTGTATCTGTCGTCTCCGGAGAGAAGCAGCGATTTGTTGCTGCAATCATCTCTTCAGTCGTCAAACTTTCGCCACGCATCAATTGATCAAGATACTGTCTCATTTTGCGACCCCTTTCTGATTTCGCCAAGGAAGTTGCTGATCATTCTTTTCCCTGTATCGGTGCCGATCGACTCCGGATGGAATTGGATTCCGTAAACAGGATAATCACGATATTGCATTGCCATAATCTCTTTGTCATCAAGTGCAGTCGCCATTACTTTGAATGAAAGTGGGAGGGAGATTTTATCAACGACATAAGAGTGATAGCGCATAACTTCAAGCGGTTGTTCCAAATAGCTGAAAGGACCGTGGCCATTATGAGTGATTGAAGACGTCTTGCCGTGTTTAATTGCACCTGCTTTGACTACTTTTCCGCCAAGTGCTTCACCAATAACCTGGTGCCCTAGGCAAATACCGAGAATCGGAGTTTCCTTGTGAAGCTTTGTCACGAGTTCATTACAGATACCTGCTTCTGAAGGAAGTCCAGGTCCAGGTGAGATGATAATTGCCTCAGGGGCAAGTTCCTTAATTTCCTGAACTGTTATTTCGTCATTTCTAACAACTCTTACTTCCTCGGCAAGTTCAGAAACATATTGGAAAATGTTATATGTGAATGAATCATAGTTATCAATTAACAAGATCAATCTTGCTCACCTCCATAAGTGATCGTGCTTTGTGAAGTGTCTCTTCGTATTCCTTCTGCGGTTGGGAATCAAAAACAATTCCTGCACCAGCCTGCAAGTATGCTGTTGCATCTTTGACGACGAGGGAGCGGATGGCAAGTGCCATGTTCAAGTCGCCATTAAATCCAATGTAGCCGATGCCGCCTGCGTAGACACCGCGTCGTTTGCTCTCAAGCTCATTAATGATCTGCATGGCGCGAATTTTTGGAGCTCCTGAAACAGTACCTGCTGGGAGGCAAGAAATAAGGGCATCAATGCTTGAGAAATCTTTTCTCAATTTGCCACTTACTTCGGATACAATGTGCATGACATGCTCATAACGTTCAATCTTCATATACGTCGGTACTTTTACAGAACCGATTTCACAAACGCGTCCAAGATCATTACGTCCAAGGTCAATCAGCATTTTGTGTTCGGCGATTTCTTTTTCATCGGCTAGAAGTTCTGCTTCAAGTCTTGCATCTTCTTGAGGATCCTTGCTGCGCGGTCTTGTGCCGGCGATCGGGTTTGTAATAATTTCGGATCCTTTCGTCTGAAGAAGACTTTCCGGTGACGCCCCTAGAACGAGATAGTCAGCGAAGTCGACATAGAACATGTACGGTGATGGGTTCGATCTGCGCAGCTTGCGATAGAAGGAGAAGGGTTCACCTTTGAACTCAGCTTGCAGCCGTTGCGAGAGAACAACTTGGAAAATGTCTCCCTGATGAATATATTCTTTCGCTTTCTCGACATTCGCTTTAAACAGTTCGGCACTGATTTCAGGAGTGAATTCTGTGCTTTCCAGATCACCTGTATGCTCAGGCTTTCGGTCGAGCATGCTTGCGAGCTCTTCTAGCCTGCTGTCGAGCTCGGCTTCATTTGAAGTGCCCGTATTGATTGCGACAAGGTGGACTGTTTCATCTTTATGATCGAAGATAAAAATGTTCTCATAGAGCATGAGGTGGACGTCCGGCATTTTTAGATCATCTGCAGGAACCTCACCTATATTTTCAAACTGTCTGATCTCGTCATAGCCGATATAACCGATTGCACCGCCGAAGAAGGGGAGAGGCAAGTCAATTTCAAGTGCTGGAAGGCGATCTTTCAATACTTCAAGGACATCCTTCTCAAACTCCTGAGAATCACCGGTTTTTAAGTTACGTACAATCGTCTGACCTCTATCACCAATCAGCTCTTCATATGGATTCGTTCCGATAAAAGAGAATTTTCCTTTTACCTCATGTGGAAGCGTACTTTCAAGCAAAAATTTCTTTTTGCCAGCTAGTCGTTGGAATATTCCGACAGGTGTCCATACATCGGCGTTCAGTTTCATGGTTTTATAGTTTGCCATATGATCAATCCTCCAATTTGAATATAAAAAAACCTCCATAGACAGGAATACCTGACTATGGAGGACGAGCAGAAGCCCGCGGTGCCACCTCGGTTGAAGGAGAAAATCCTTCCAACTTGATCAGATACGGGAATCTTTGGACAGATTCCGATATCTTTTTCCGGATAACGGGGGAAGGCCCGGATTTTCCTACTGTTAGGTTCAGAAAACCTCTCGCAAGTCCATTCACTGTATATCCGCTTGCCGGAATTCCACCATCACCGGCTCTCTGTAAAGCATCATGTGCAGTTACTACTCTTGCTCAACAAGTTCAGCTCATATTTAATTTCCGTAAAAATATACAAAAGGGCCCCTCATCCAAAGGACGAGGAACCCGTGGTGCCACCTTCATTGACTAAAAAACAGTCCGCTTGAACAACATGGAAGATAATCCATGCAGATCCCAGATAACGTTGGGACTGACGCTGGAGCCTACTGATGCACCTTTCTTAAGAAAGAGCTGTTCGGTCCGGAAGCTCGGAAGTCCATTCGTCCATGATTGCAACCGGTTCACACCAACCACCGGCTCTCTTCTATGCAAGAACATGAATTACTAATCTTCGTCAACGCTGTTATCTTAAGTTGTACATATCATAAAACAAGTTAGGAACATAAGTCAAGAGAATTTTCGGAATATACCGGAAAAACATTAAGATGCAGTTTTTAAAACAGATCATTCCCCGAATCGCTTGAATTTATCTCTTACTGGGAGACGTTCTCTTTCATCTTCGTTTTGATCAAAGTAGCCAAGATGGATGAAGCCGATAATTTTCTCGTCTTCACTTACTCCAAGAATGCTGCGGACCTGATCATTATAAATATGCGGATTCGTTTTCCAGCAAACACCGAGCTTCTCTTCCCAGGCAAGAAGGGAGAAGTTCTGAATCATACTTGCAACAGCTCCGAAGTTCTCGTCCCACTGTTTTTGCTTTTCTGGAGCTGCCATAATAATGACAAGAATTGCGTTCGGTTCATTTAAGTAGGCTTCGCGATTCTCCTGAATCTCCTCTGGATATGTGGACGCTATTTTTTTTGCAAATGTAGGCAGTTGATCAGCTCCGACATAAATGAAACGCCAAGGTTGTCGCATTCCATGCGTTGGAGCCCAGACGGCTTCTTCAAGCAGTGCAATGACAGTATCTTCTTTTACTTCTTTATTTGTATAACCGCCCTTGATAGATCGGCGTTCCCGAATGACTTTTTTCAATGCGGTTTTTTCACCTGTATTCATAATGTGGAAACCTCCATCAGTATATTTGATAATCATTCTCATTATATCTGAGTATGTAAGATCTGCAATATATCCAACCTTGAGTTTTTTAAAATAATAATTGCAAAAGGTGTAAAGACAGGTCAATATATATGTATAGTTATATGCGCTCTTAAAACCTATGCAGGGGGAACGCAACAATAGAACCGGAGGAGATGGCTACATGAAGAGTTTCTTGCATAAGAAGGGAATCTCGCTTTCACCACGTGAATATTTTATTACAGCGCTCAGCTATATGGCGCTTGGACTTTTTTCTTCTTTAATTATTGGACTGATTATCAAGACGGCGGGAGAACAGCTTGGTAAGGCGGGTGTCTCTGGTCTTGGTTTTATGGTGGAAATGGGCGCATTTGCAATGGATCCGAAAATTATGGGCGGGGCAATTGGCGTGGCAATTGCCTACGGGTTGAAAGCGCCGCCTTTGGTGCTGTTTTCGGCATTGTTTGCAGGTGCATTCGGTGCTGATCTTGGAGGACCGGCAGGCAGTTATGTAACTGCTGTTATTGCGACGGAAGTCGGGAAGTTGTTCTATCAGCTTACGCGTGTTGATATTATTGTCACACCGTTCATGACCATATTGGCTGGATTTTCGGTAGGGAAATTTATTGGGCCATATATTCATGCATTTATGACCGGCTTCGGCGATATCATCAACTGGTCTACTGAACAGCGACCATTTATTATGGGCATTCTTGTTGCAGTGCTCATGGGTTGGGCACTTACCGCTCCGATATCAAGCGCAGCGATTGCCCTTATGCTCGGTCTTGATGGAATTGCGGCAGGCGCTGCAGCAATTGGTTGTTCTGCGCAAATGATTGGATTTGCTATATCAAGTTGGCGAGAAAATGGCTTTGGCGGGTTCCTTGCACAAGGAGTCGGTACTTCAATGCTGCAGGTACCGAATATTTTGCGTCATCCTCTTATACTTATACCACCTACAGTAGCAGGAATTGTACTTGCCCCAATCGCTACTGTCTGGCTCGGTATGACGAATAATGCTTCTGGAGCTGGAATGGGTACAGCTGGATTCGTTGGGCAGATTATGGCTTTTGAATCAATGGGCTTTACTGTGCCTGTTCTTATGCAAGTGTTAATGTTGCATATCATTGCTCCTGCTGTCATCAGTCTAGCCGTTTCAGAGTTAATGCGTAAGAAGGGCTGGATTAAAGAAGGACAAATGAAGCTGAAGACGGAGTAGAGCGATTTTTCCATTATATAAAAGGCATTTTTCTCATTGTTTTTTCTAAACCTATCCATACATTCGATTGAATGGAGGGTCGCTGATGAGAGTCAAACTGTGTTTGCTGCTACTTATTTTGACTTTCCTTATGCCAGCATCAATATATGCTGAAGAGATTCAGAAGAAAAAGCTGGCCATCGTCATTGATGATTTCGGCAATAATATGAAAGGCACCGATGAAATTTTAGGACTGCCGGTTAATTTGACTATTGCTGTCATGCCTTTCATGCCGTCTACAAAAGAAGATGCTGAAAAGGCATATGATAATGGTCATGAGGTAATCGTCCACATGCCGATGGAGCCAAAGGCTGGAAAGCGAAGTTGGCTTGGCCCAGGGGCAATTACTTCAGACTTGAGTAATGCAGAAATCCGCAAACGGACAGAAGAGGCAATTCGCAATGTACCGCATGCTGTCGGAATGAACAATCATATGGGATCCAAGATTACTGAAGATGAACGAGCAATGCGAATCATATTAAATGTATGCAAGGAACAAGGACTGTATTATCTGGATAGTAAGACATCAGGAAAAAGTGTCATCGGCAAATTGGCAAATGAGATTGGTGTGCCGGTATTGGAGAATAATATATTCTTCGACGATATGTATACGATGAGCCATGTGACGAAGCAGGCTAACCTAGTTGCAAAAAATCTGCTTAATAATGAGCAGTTTATTGCAATCGGTCATGTCGGTGTCCCAGGGCCGACAACTTCCACAGTGTTGAAAAAGTACATTCCTGTCTATAAAGAACGAGCTAATATTGTTTCACTGTCAAAGTTAATTCCCGGGTTTGAATGGGTGGACTAAATATAAAGAGCACTTGCGCATTTTCTTGAATGTCCAAGTGCTTTTTCAAATGGTTTTATGACTCTTATATAGCCCTTGTTATCTTTCTGTAAATTGGGGAATTACGTATTGAAATTGCCTTATTCCGGTGGTATGATACATGGCAATACCTTGAAAGGGAGCTGATTTATTGATGAGAGAAGTAACCCTGGAACGTATTTTTACCAACCCAATTGTACAGAAGTATCTAAAGAGGTCGGGAATGGCTCATGCGGTCAAAGTGGCGAATTATGCTTATGATTATGCCGTGTCGCTTGGAGCAGATATTGATTTAGCAACTAAAGCAGCCCTATTGCACGATGTCGGACATTACACTTGGTATCGTGATGGTGTTTGGGACTATGATTTGTACCGTGAGAATGACATCCATGCAATCAAAGGTGCAGCCCGAGCACATAAACTCCTTATCCATCTTGGCGAGGACAGGCAGAAGGCGAAAGAAATCTCAGTTGCAGTGCTATTGCATACAGATTCCTATCTTCCAGAAGGGATGCTGGAGCTGACTCCACTGCAAAAGGCAGTAAAATTTGCTGATGAAGCGGATGAAGAGCAGGGTGGCAAACATCATTATAAACAGATGGACTATGAACAGGCACTATCAATGATCCGTCATTTGGATAATAAAATAGACAGAAACGCATATGCCGGCGAATCTCATTTGGCATGATGCGTCTCTGTCTTTTTTGTTTATTCTACAGCGCCGAGATATTCTTCTAGCGTTAGATTTTGATCATGTATCGTTTTGGCGGCAGTTTTGCCTATGTAGCGCAGATGCCAAGGTTCGTACTCATATTTTGTAATAGCTTCTTTTCCTTTAGGGTATCGGATTATAAAACCGTACTCATAGGCATGATCCTTCACCCATTTACCTTCTTTTGTTTCTCCAAAGTCCTGATCGAGGCGAAAATCAACTGCAGCACTTGTTACATCCATCGTAAGGCCAGTCTGATGCTCACTTTGTCCAGGACGTGCACTGACCTGATTCGCTTCTTTTTCGCCCATGGTTTTTACATTGTTGCCGAAGACTGCAACTTGACGCTCGTATGATCTGTAGCCAGACTGACCGAATAGTTCGACCCCATCTTTGTCAGCTGCTTTAAACATTTCTTCCAGCGCTTTCGCGGCGGGTTTCTGCATGTAGCGTTTCGGCAGATCTTCGGTGAATGGGAAGCGTACATTTGGCGCTACAAGGTTTTTAGGCTCATAGCCATCCGGAAGAGCGTGATTTTTGTTCACAAGAACATGCAAATCGGCAGGGTTATGGACAGTGATTGTTTTGTCTTCTGACTTTGAAATATTTTGAGAGAGTAGACCTTTGCCTGGCTTTACTTCAAAATTATCGTTAAGTGCTTTTTTGAGCCACTTTCTTGTTACAGAATCATATTCTCCTGTGGCTGCCATTTCGTCATTTTGTGTTTGAAAGTCTTTTACAGCTTGTTTCGTATTATCATCATATTTTCCTGTTTCTTCTATCTTATAGCCGATTTCGTGCAAGTCTTTTTGCAGCTGCTTTACCTGTTTGCTCTTGTCATTTGGGACAAGCTTTCTGTCAGGAGCAGCGAGTGTTGTTTTCATATTGTCTTTATCTGTATCATTTGTTGCTGGCGTACCCTGATCGGAGCAGGCTGTCATGCCTGCAGCAACGAGAGCGCCCAGTATAACGGAGCGGCTAATTCTCGTAATCATGCGTAATCCTCCCTTTGCCTAATAACGTTAGACTCTTGCGGCAAATCTCTTTGCAATCTCTATGATGACTTGTGAACTCTTTTCCATATCATCGGCTGAAGCGAATTCATATTTTCCATGGAAATTCTCGCCGCCAGTGAAAATATTTGGTGTCGGCAATCCCATGAAGCTAAGTTGGGAACCGTCAGTGCCACCCCGAATTGGTTCGATAATAGGTTTGATATTAAGGCTTTCCATTGATTCACGGGCGATATCAACAATGTACTTCACAGGTTCAATCTTTTCACCCATATTGTAGTATTGATCTGCCATATCAAGCTCTAGTATCTCTGAACCATATTTTGTTTTCAATTCATCTGTGAAGGTACGGATCAGCTCTTTTCTAGCTTCGAAGTTGGAGCGGTCATGATCGCGAATAATTAGATAGACCTTTGCTTCTTCAACATCGCCAGCAATTGAGATGAGATGGAAAAACCCTTCATAACCAGAAGTCATCTCTGGAACTTCATGTTCTGGAAGCTTTGAGACAAACTCAGCAGCGATGCGACCGGCATTGATCATTTTGCCTTTCGCAGTTCCAGGATGGACATTTTTTCCTCGTACAGTAAGTCGGGCGCCACAAGCATTGAAGCTTTCATACTGCAGCTCTCCAAGCGGGCCACCATCAATCGTATAAGCGAACTCGGCTCCAAAACGCTCAACATCAAATTTATGCGGACCGCGGCCAATTTCCTCGTCTGGAGTGAAAGCCACTCGGATTGTGCCGTGTTCAATTTCGGGATGGTTGGCCAAGTACTCCATTGCTGTCATGATCTCTGCAATGCCGGCCTTATTGTCGGCACCTAGCAGTGTAGTGCCATCCGTTGTAATGAGAGTGTGTCCTTTATAGTTGGTCAGCTCTGGGAAATCCTTGGTTGTCATTACAATTCCTTTTTCGGCGTTCAAGATGATATCTTCGCCACTATAGTTATCAATCCGTTGTGGATTAACGTTCTTGCCAGTAAAATCTGTAGCTGTATCTACATGGGCGAGAAAGCCGATAGTGGGTACATCTTTTTCAGTTGTAG
This sequence comes from Aciduricibacillus chroicocephali, assembly GCF_030762805.1. Classification (NCBI taxonomy): domain Bacteria; kingdom Bacillati; phylum Bacillota; class Bacilli; order Caryophanales; family Bacillaceae; genus Aciduricibacillus; species Aciduricibacillus chroicocephali. Next base: position 433,726 of record NZ_CP129113.1, read on the forward strand.
CAGGCAGGGTTGCCATGACATATCCATTGCCATCCATTTCGGCATCGGTAAGGCCAATAGTTTTTAGTTCCTCAACGAGTATTCGGCCAAGTTCCAGCTGGCCAGGCGTAGTTGGTGTAATTGTTTTCTCTTCATTTGATTGTGTGTCCACTTTTGCATAGCGGATCAGTCTTTCTATTATGAGTTCTTTCAAGATGAACACTCCTTCTTTCTACTATTATATTCTAGCATAACCAAGTGTTCTGTTTGAAATAAGAAGCGGATTAAATATAAAGGTTAGAATGAGGAGGATAAGTTCATTTATTGAAGAAACAAGTTAGGAGAAGGGGTGGTTTTTATTAGAAAGAAGAGAAAGAAGGAAAGATTTATAGCTGGTCATAGATTTGGTTGTTGAGCTTTTTCTATTTCTCCCAAGGCTCTTGGTTCGCTTCATTTCAGGACTGTTCTCTTAACGAAAAGAAAGGCCATCACCTTATGTAAAGGGAATGGCCTAAATCTTAATGAAATTTAAACAAGTGCTTCTTCACGATCTTCTGCATTGTCATAGTCAATCTCGAAGCCCATATCTTCAAGCATTTCAATATCTTTGTTGCCTTCTTGACCACAAGTTGTCAAATAGTCACCAATGAAAATTGAATTAGCTGCATAAAGGCCAAGCGGCTGAAGGCTGCGCAAGTTCACTTCACGTCCGCCAGAGATACGGATTTCCTTTGTTGGATTCATGAAGCGGAAGAGGCATAGCACTTTCAGACAGTAGACTGGAGTCAACTCATTTGTACCTTCGAGCAATGTTCCATCCATAGCGTGAAGGAAGTTGACAGGAATGGAATCAGCATCAAGTTCACGCAAAGCTTGTCCCATATGATAAACATCCTGTTTTGTCTCTTTCATTCCGACAATCACACCTGAACAAGGAGAAATGCCTGCATCTTTTACTTTTTCAACTGTGGAAACGCGATCATCGTATGTATGGCTCGTCGTAATGTTTTCATGATGGTTTTTGGAAGTGTTTAGATTATGGTTGTAACGGTCAACCCCGGCTTCTTTCAGTTTCTCTGCTTGTCCAGGTTTCAAAATTCCAAGACAGGCGCATACACGCATGTTATCATACTCAGCTTTGATCTTTTTAACAGCTCCAGCCACCGTATCCAATTCACGGTTTGTCGGTCCACGTCCACTTGCTACAATGCAGTATGTGCCCGAGTTCATTTCATGGGCACGCTCAGCGCCAGCGAGGATTTGCTCTTCAGACATCATACGATACTTCTGAATAGGCACTTTAGCATCGATGGATTGGGCACAGTAGCCACAGTTTTCCGGGCAGAAACCCGTTTTTGTATTAATGATCATATTCAGCTTTACTTTGTTGCCGAAGTGTTTGCTGCGTACTTTGTATGCTGCATCTAGAAGGGAAAGTAATTCCGCATCAGGCGCATTAAGAACAGATAAAGCTTCTTCTTCCGTCAAATTATGTCCTGCAAGTGCTTTGTCAGCAAACTCATGCCAGTTAGTCATTAAAATCTCCTCCTGAATTAAGCGATATGGTTTCGGTTTATTGAGAGTTTATTCTTATTAAATAGTCCGTATTTCTGAAGCCTGTATGCAAAGATCCCAGCGAGTACAGAAAGTATAATATCTTTAGGAAGGGGAACTGCCATCCATGACCATAGTAATTTATAGGAAAGGCCAGCTGGCGCCTCAAACCAAGTCAAGTAGGCGAGATACATCCAATTAGTTCCGGCCAAATAGTTAATCGTCATTCCAGCGAGACTGGCTGCTATATAAGCGGGGATCCCTTTTGCCCGCTCAGCGATAGCGCCTGCTACATATGCTACAAGAATGAATGATAGAACGAAGCCGAACGTCGGTGCTAGAATGAATGCAGCACCACCTTTAAATTGAGCGAAAATAGGAGCTCCGGCCAAACCGAGCATCATATAAGCGAACATTGAGAATGCGCCGAGCTTTCTGCCAAGAACAAGTCCAGCCAATACTGCGAAGAAAGTCTGCAATGTAATGGGCACGCCACCGATGATGAGGAAGGGTGCAATTGATGTCAGATTTGCTCCGATTGCAGTAAGTGCGACAAAAAGACCACCTAGTGTTAAACTATAAGCATTAAAAGTTTTTTTCATGGACATGCCTCCTTTAATGTAAACCAATTAATTATTAGGTTAACATAAAAATAGATTAACATAACGTTCCAATATTTTGGAAGCGTTTTTTAGTAAATTTGTGTAAAAACGTGTTTTTTCGACTTAATGAAAGGATGAACAGGATGGAAATGATTACTTTGAACGACGGTAGAAAAATGCCGCAGCTCGGTCTAGGTGTTTTTAAAGTGAGCGATGAAGAGGTACATACAGCGGCCAGTCAAGCTTTGGAAAGCGGTTACCGCGCGTTCGACACAGCTGCTTATTATTGCAACGAGCAATCTCTAGGTGAAGTGCTTCGTGAGAGCGGAGTACCGAGAGATGAATTATTCATAACATCTAAGGTGTGGAATGGCGATCAGGGGTATGACAAAACGATCAAGGCATTTGAGCGGAGTTTGAGCAACCTTGGACTCGATTATATCGACTTGTATCTTGTTCACTGGCCATGTCCGGATTTCGATCTCTACGTTGAAACATACAAAGCTCTTGAAGAAATGCAACGTCAAGGAAAAGTGAAATCAATTGGTGTTTCGAATTTCCAAATCGAACATTTAGAGCGCCTAATGAAGGAATGTGATGTGAAGCCAGTTGTGAATCAGGTGGAATGTCATCCATATTTCCAACAGAAGGAATTAAAAGCTTTTTGCGAGAAACACGAAATTTTTGTTGAAGCATGGGCGCCGCTTATGCAAGGCGGTGAGGCTTTGCGAGATGAGACAATTCAAAAAATCGCTAAGACACATAGCAAGTCAGCAGCACAGATCATTTTGCGTTGGCACTTGCAGGAAGGTACGATTGTCATTCCAAAGTCTGTGACACCAGACCGCATTGAAGAAAATATCAATGTATTTGACTTTGAGTTGAGTGAAGATGAGATGAAGCAAATTGCGGCCCTTGATCGTGGAGAGCGCAAGGGTGCCAATCCAAATGATATGCATCGTACGGAAATTCCTGGTTTGAAATAAGAAAGAATGTCGGAGAGGGTGGCCCGCATGGAAGATGGGATCAATAAGCGGAAGACAGAGCATATAAGGCTCTGTCTGACTGATGAAGTGGAGGGTGTTGGTAAGACAACAGGGATGGAAGGTGTTGATTTCATTCATAATGCCCTTCCTGAAATTGACTTTGATCAGATTGAGACGGCACAGAAGTTTCTCGGAAAGAAGCTAAATGTACCTTTTCTCGTCAGCTCAATGACTGGTGGTTCTGAACTCGCTGGAGCAATTAACCGAAATTTAGCTGCGGCTGCTGAGAAACGAGGCTGGGCTGTTGCACTTGGTTCGACTCGTGCACTGCTTGAGAGTGATGCATATCATGGTTCCTTCCTAATCCGCGATATTGCACCGACTGTGCCAATCATTGCGAATCTCGGCGCTGTCCAGTTGAATTATGGGTATGGAGCGGATGAATGCCGTGAGATTGTCGAACGCACAGGGGCCGATTCTCTTGTACTTCATCTGAATAGCTTGCAAGAAGTCGTCCAGGATGGCGGTGACCTTAACTTCCGCGACCTTCTGCCAAAGATTGAAAAGCTCGTAACTGAGCTTGATGTTCCTGTTGGTGCCAAGGAAGTTGGGTTTGGGATTGATGGTGAGACGGCGCGACGCCTACATAATGTCGGAGTTTCCTATATAGATGTTGCAGGAGCTGGCGGTACGTCCTGGAGCCAAGTGGAGAAGCTCCGCTCTCAAGATCCGCTGCGGAGAGCTGCCGCAGAAGCATTCAACAGCTGGGGATTGCCTACAAAGGAATGCATCGTTTCGGTGAGAGACGAGCTTCCTAATATCCCGGTTATTGCAAGTGGCGGAATGAAGACAGGTCTTGATGCTGCCAAGGCAATCGCACTTGGAGCAGATATGACCGGTTTTGCTCGTCAGTTACTGCAAGCTGCGACGGAATCTCAGCTGGCAGCTGAAAAAATGATGGAGCAGCTTGAGTTCGAGATGAAGATGGCAATGTTCGGTATCGGGGCAAGCACAATTTCGGAGCTGCAGAACACAAACAGAATGACCATTGGCGGGAAATCGCTTATGAATAAAAACAGCAGAATCAATTGATTCTGCTGTTTTTTCGTTTCTTTGTGTAACAACAAATATAGTATGAGTTTTTACAACATGCTACAATATTACAGGAATTAGACAAGACGGGAACTTTTGGAGAATGTAATATCGGTTTGGGGAGAGGAGGGATTCATCTTGGAATTTAATACGATCGAAAATATAGATAAAGACAGTCAATTGCCTGCGTTTTCCCTTCAGTTGAATAAGGGTGAAACGGTTGCAATTTATAGCAATGCTGAAATGCAGGAACAGTTGCTTAAATTCATTAAAGGGAAAAGAAGTACTGCTGTTTTTGAAGATTGGGATGCATTATATGAACGGCTCACAGTTGCTCAGAACATTAAATTCTATCGTAAATGGTTTAAGTGTGAGTGGACATTCGAGGAGCTGCTCGTCCGTTTTCAGCTCCACCATTGCGCCAATAGGAGAATAGTAAAGTGCACTGCTTCTGAAAAACGCCGTGTCTCTTTCGCTAAATGTTGGATGGCGAAGGAGCAGCTTAACATTTTCACAGAACCAGTCCATGGAATGGATGTTGTGACGACAAATGTTTTAATGGAAATGCTTAGCTGGATTGTCGAGGAAGAGAGGTCAGCGATTGTTCTTGTTGCGAATATGGAACATGCCGTACTGTTATGTGAGAAAATACATCATTTAAAAAACAGCGGCCTTCATGAAGTGGAAATGGAGGAACCTGTAGAGGAGGAAATCGAGGCTCTCTCTGAAGCGTCAGCGACAACTGATCTTGAGAAAACAAGCTCAGCAAATCCTTACATAGCCGGACTGTATAAAATCCCCGCGAAGACAGGGGATAAAGTTATTTTGTTTGATCCAACTGAGATAGATTACATTGAATCTCAAGATGGAAGAGTACAACTTGTCCTGAATGATGAATATTTTATGATGGATTTGACTTTGGTTGAAGCTGAGAAGAAATTGAGCATGTATGGTTTCTATCGCTGTCATCGTTCCTATATCGTTAACTTGCAGAAAGTAAGAGAAATCATCACTTGGTCTAAAAATACATATTCATTGCGTCTTCACAATCGCCCTCAGTCGACTATTCCATTGTCACGGACGAAAGTACAGGAGATTCAGCAAATTTTCAACCTCAAATAAGTACAGTTCAGCGTATATCCTTGTTACCCAGCCTTTAAATGATGCTTTCCTGATGTGTCTATTGGTACATTTCGAGAGTTAAATGGTACAGTTCACTGAAAAATTACAGTACAGCATCACGTTCTGTCATATGATGGTGTCAGAACAAAGGAGGGGGATAAACATTGGAATCGATCATCCATGTGGAACAGATAAAAAAGAAATTTAAAAGTGAAACAGCAATTAAAGATGTGAGCTTTGAAGTTAAAAAAGGAGAAATCTTCGGTTTGCTTGGTCCGAGCGGAGCGGGTAAAACGACGATGATCAAGATTATGACTGGTGAACTTACTGCGACATCGGGCAGCTGCAAAGTGCTCGGAATGCAACAAAGCGAGTTCAGATCAGCACGTTTCAAATCACAGATCGGTATTCTTTCTGATAATAGTGCGTTGTATGAACGGATTACGGTACAGGATAATCTGAAGCTCTTTTGCAAGCTATACGGAGCACCTCTTTCAGCCATTGATGAAGTATTGGGGCTTGTTAATCTGAAAGGTGAAGAGAAGAAAACGATATCCAAACTTTCAAAAGGAATGAAGCAGCGTGTTCTATTAGCTAAAGCACTTATACATAAGCCTGCCCTGCTCTTCCTTGATGAACCAACATCTGCACTAGATCCGGGGAACACGGCCCATATTCATAAAGGACTACAAAAATTGAATGAGAGTGGAACGACCATTTTCCTCAATACGCATGACATGGAGGAAGCAGATAAGCTCTGTCATCGAGTGGCTTTCCTAAACGAAGGAGTTCTCCGGGAAATTGGAGAACCGAAAGAATTGCGATATAAATACTCATCTCACGCATTTCACATCGAGACATTTGGCGGGCAGAAGCTCGTTCTCGATCATAGCCCGGATAGTGCAGCTCGCATCGCGGAACTGATCAGTAACAATGAAGTGAAGGAAATGCATACTGATAATCCAACGTTGGGAGAAATCTTCCTAAAAGTGACAGGAAAGGAGCTCGTTAAATGAATATTTCCAGAATTGGAGCCATTTTTGAAAAAGACTTGAAAGATTTTTCGAAGAATATGATGCTCATCTTCATGCCCGTACTACCAATTCTTCTTGCTGCGATGTACAGCAGAATGGGCGGAGATGAAAAAATGCCGCTCGTCATGATTTATATTGTGCTTGGTACGGCGTTCGCTGGGGTGACTTATTGCTGCTTGGCATTTATGATGGCGGAGGAGAAAGAGAAAAATACATTGAGAGGTCTGGTCATTTCTCCGGCAACGATGCTTGATGTAGTCATTGGAAAGAGCTTAGTTGTTATTTTGCTTACTCTGATCTCGGTCATTGTTTCTCTATGGCTAATGGGATTTGAACAGTTCACTAATTTCCAGGCGATCGCTGGGCTTAGTGTTGCGCTTCTATTCTTTACGATGCTCGGTGCCGGAGTAGGTATGTTCGTTAAAAATGTCGCTTCAACGCAGATTTACTTGATGCCCGTACTATTTCTTTTTGGAATGACTCCATTAATTGATGGCTTGGGGCTCAGCAAGGGGAGCATTGTTCTGAAAATCCTCCATGCATTTCCCTTGCCGCAGCTTATGAAAATGAATGAGACTGGTTCATGGAAACATTTTGGAGTCGTTGCCTTTTGGCTAATTGCTTCCATAATTTTTGCAGCCATTTGTTTCGTCAAAAATCAAAAAGATGATTGAGAAGTATCCGCCTTCGTGAATGAAGGCGGATTTTTTGTTTGCATGGATGGCGAGCGGGAATGTAGAAGTAAAGAAGAAAACAGGAGGACAATGTAATGCCTTGGGATATGAATGACTATCCGGCCTCAATGAAAAATCTTGAGAAGCCGGTTAAAAAGAAAGCAATAAACATTGCAAATGCCATGCTTGATGAAGGCTATGAAGAAGGACGGGTAATCCCAATCGCAATTGAGCAAGCGAAGGAATGGAGTGAAAATCATTCCGTCAAAGAAGTGAAATCCTACGAAAAACATGGGAACCCGACGAAGCGCGATAAAGAACATGACAAATATGAAAGTCATCCGGAACGTATGGAAGAGTCGGAAGTTGTTGAGTCGCATAAGGATGGCTGGCAAGTTAAATCGGAAAAAGCAAAAAAGGCGAGCAATGTATACGGGAAGAAATCGGACGCAATAAGACGAGCAGAAGAGATTGCTGAGAATAAAGGGACTGAGCTGAAAGTGGAGGATGAAGACGGCAATGTCAATAAGAAGGAATCCTTTGATTGACTTCTTCTCATACTAAGCGTGAATGGAGAATTTGAAAGGAGTGGAGCAGATGGATCAGGAAATGCATCAGGGAAAAGATACTAAATTCATTCCAATGGCTGCAATTACAAGTGGTGACGGTCGGGAAGTAGCTCCAGATGTTTATTACTATACGGATCAGATGGTAAATATTATCTTCATCGGTGATCCGAACTCGGATAGATTTGTTCTTGTTGACGCTGGCTTACCAGGAGCAGCACCCGAAATTCGCAATGTAGTTACACATCGTTTTGGGCGGGATGCAGTTCCCGAAGCGATCATTCTGACCCATGGTCATTTTGATCATGTTGGAGGCATTGTAGAACTTGTAGAACAGTGGAAAGTACCTGTTTATGCACATGAACTTGAGCTTCCATATTTGACCGGAAAGAAGAGCTATCCAAAGCCGGACCCGACTGTAGAAGGCGGTATGCTTGCAACGATTTCGCCAATGTATCCTATTGAGCCAACTCAACTGGGAGACAATGTTCACGCATTACCACCCGATCACTCGGTTCCTGGACTTACAGGCTGGAAATGGATTCATACGCCTGGCCATGCACCAGGACACGTATCGCTTTTCCGTGAAAGTGACCGTATGCTTATCGCAGGAGATGCTTTTACGACTGTAAGGCAGGATTCTCTTCAAAAAGTGCTTATACAGAAAGAAGAAGTACATGGGCCTCCACGTTATTTGACTACAGACTGGCAAGCGTCATGGGATTCTGTAAGGAAATTGCAGGAGCTTCAACCTGAAACCGCAGTTACTGGTCATGGAGTTGCAATGACAGGTGAGAAACTTGAGAATGGATTGAAGGAACTGGCAGCTGAATTTGATAAATTAGCTATCCCCGATTATGGCAAATATGTGGACGACAAACAAAAGTATGAGTAATTGCTTTAAGCCTGAAACCCTTGTAGTAGAAGGGTTCAGGCTTTATTTTTTGTGTCGTAAATTTTCTGAACAATTTCCAGGAGGGCATTGATTCGCTATTTTTTGTGTGTTATACTCAATTTATCAAGTAAATGATAATGAATCTCATTCTTATTTAGAGTGGTTTGCTGATGAGAATCATTATAAACAATAAAAATACTCGGAAAAGGATTCATTCATGAAACTACGTTATCTTGTTGTAGCACTCATCATCTTTTCCGTGGTATCCATCTTCCTGGGCGTTTCGGATATTTCCATTCTAGATGTATTCCATCTGAATGCGGATCAGAGAAAAGTTCTGATAATTAGCCGATTGCCAAGACTTGCGAGCATTCTAATTGCGGGCATGAGCATGAGTATCTGCGGTTTGATCATGCAGCAGCTGAGCCGGAATAAATTCGTATCTCCGACAACAGCAGGTACGCTTGATTCAGCTAAGCTGGGCATTCTCGTTTCAATGATGATTTTCACATCGGCAAGTCCGATTCAGAAAATGGCTTTCTCATTTTTGTTTGCGCTTGCAGGTACGTTTGCTTTCATGAAGATTCTGGACCACGTCAAATTTAAAGATGCCGTATTCATTCCGCTCGTCGGATTGATGTTCGGTAATATTATTGGATCAATTTCTTCTTTTATTGGCTATCGTTATGATTTGATTCAGAACATGGCTTCCTGGATGCTTGGAGATTTTTCCATGGTACTCAGCGGGCGGTACGAGCTTATGTATATCAGTATCCCTTTACTCATCCTTGCTTTCATATATGCCAATAAGTTCACGATTGCCGGCATGGGTGAAGACTTCTCCAAAAATCTCGGACTTAATTACAGGCAGATTGTGAACCTCGGACTCATTATCGTCGCATTGATTACAGCTTCTGTCGTGTTGAGTGTTGGGGTCATTCCATTCCTTGGATTAATCATTCCGAATATCGTTACAATTTATCAAGGGGACAATTTGAAGAAGAGTCTGGCCCATACAGCTTTGCTTGGTGCCAATTTCGTACTTGTCTGTGACATTATAGGCAGGATAGTGATCTATCCATATGAAGTTCCAATCAGTCTGACCGTCGGGGTAATTGGCAGCGGAATCTTCATTTATCTGTTGCTAAGGAGAAAGAAATATGGGCTATAAACAAAAAATCTTGATCCTGGCAATCATAGCATTTGCATTCATTGGTCTTTTCATTTTCTATGATTTACATGGAAACATTGGTTACATTTTGCCAAGACGAATATTGAAGCTGGTGGCAATTATCCTAACTGGTGGTGGAATTGCTTTTGCCACAGTTATTTTTATGACCATTACAAACAATCGGATACTCACTCCGAGTGTTATGGGACTGGATTCGCTCTATTTGCTTATTCAGACACTGATGATATTCCTGTTCGGTTCCAAGTCATTGATCATGATGGACAGCAATATCAATTATCTTATTTCCCTTGCTGCGATGGTACTGTTCGCACTTATTCTGTTCAGACTCCTGTTCAAGGGAGAGAAGAACAATATTTATTTCCTGCTTCTAATCGGCATGATCATGGGAACGTTTTTCTCGAGTTTCACATCCTTCATGCAAGTGCTTATAGATCCCAATGAATTCATGATCGCACAGGATAAGATGTTTGCCAGTATTAATAATGTCAATTCGAATCTGGTTTACTTGTCGCTTATCATTATTGCTGTTGTAATTGTTTACTTCATCCGATTGTACAAGTATTTGGATGTCATTGGGCTCGGTCGGGACGAGGCAATTAACTTAGGCGTTCCATATGAGTATGTTGTGAAAAGGCTTCTCGTTATTGTTACAGTAATCATATCAGTGGCGACTGCACTTATTGGTCCAATTACTTTTCTTGGACTGCTCGTAGTCAATCTTGCATACGAGCTCATGAAGACATTCCGTCATTCATATATCATTATTTGTTCGGTGTTGATCAGTATTATTGCACTTGTCGGTGGACAGTTCATTATTGAGAAAGTATTCGTATTCCAGGCGACAGTCGGTACAATCATCAACTTTGCCGGAGGAATCTACTTCCTATTTCTATTGTTAAAGGAGAATCAGTCATGGTAGATATCAAAGGTTTGTTCAAATCGTACAATAAGAAAAAAGTGATTAAAGACGTTTCCCTCTCAGTTGAAAAAGGGACACTCACTTCTTTCATCGGGCCAAACGGTGCCGGCAAAAGTACATTGATTTCAATGATTAGCCGACTGATCGTAAAGGATGAAGGAGAAATTTCAATCGACGGTAAGGATATCACTACTGTAAAGAGTGGTGAGATGGCGAAAAAGATTTCCATCTTAAAACAGACAAATGCAGTCAACTTGAAACTGACCGTGAGAGAGCTTGTATCTTTTGGCCGCTTTCCATATTCTCAGGGGAGATTGAAGGCAGAAGATTGGGCGAAAGTGGATGAAGCAATCGCCTACATGGAGCTTGAGGATATGCAGGACAAGTTTCTTGATGAATTATCCGGTGGTCAGCGTCAGCGAGCTCACATTGCTATGGTAATCGCTCAGGACACAGAATATATCCTGCTTGATGAACCGCTGAACAACTTGGATATGCGCCATTCAGTGCAAATCATGAAAACGTTGCGCCGTCTATGTGATGAAATGGGCAAGACGATTATACTTGTTATCCATGATATTAACTTCGCATCATGCTATTCTGATCAGATTGTCGCCATGAAAAACGGCGAAATCGTCAAGCAAGGTCGTTGCTGTGATGTTATCAATGAATGTGTTCTCAAAGACATTTACGATATGGATATCAAAATCAATGACATTGATGATCAGCGCATTTGCGTTTACTTTTAATCTTCAAGGAATCGGACTGAGGCTGCTCGACAGTCCAGTCCGGTGTCTGCTTTGACGTTTGTTTGCCTGGGCGTCTGGCAGTATGTGAACAGTTATTTGAATATTCAGTCCAATTAATTCGTTTAGTAAACTTTGGCCAAGTTTCTAATATATAAAATACATAACAGAAGGAGAATAGCAATGAAGAAAAAGTTATTGATTGCAGTAATTCTAACAATCTTCGCTCTTGTTGCAGCAGCTTGTGGCAACAGCGATTCAAAAGATAAGGATGATAAATCATCATCAGGCTCCAAGTCAGAAGAGTCAAAGGAAGTTACAATCCAGCATGAGCTTGGAAAAACAAAAGTTAAACAAAATCCTAAAAAAGTTGTCGTATTTGATTTTGGTGCCCTAGATACATTGGATAAGCTTGGTGTAGACGTTGCAGGTGTACCGCAGAAGGTTGTTCCACCTTACCTTAAAAAGTACGAAGATAAAAAGTACGAAAATGTTGGTTCTTTGAAAGAGCCTGATTTTGAGAAGCTTGCGAATATGGATCCAGATCTCATCCTTATCTCTGCTCGCCAAGCTGACTTGTACAAACAGTTTGAAGAAATTGCGCCAACTGTCTATGTTGGAACAGATACAAATGATTATCTTGGTTCGTTCAAAAAGAACATGAAAACGATTGGTGAAATTTTCGGCAAAGAAGATGAAGTTAATCAGCAGCTTAAAGATATCGACAGCAAAGTTGCAGATGTAAAAGAAAAAGCAGAGAAGTCCAAGAAAAATGGTCTTGTTATCCTTGCAAATGACAGCAAAATTAGCGCCTATGGACCAAAGTCACGTTACGGCTTTGTTCATGACGTGCTTGGTGTAAAACCTGCAGATAATAAAATTGAAGCTTCTACACATGGTATGAACATTTCATTTGAGTACATCAAAGAGAAAAATCCGGACATCCTTTACGTTGTTGACCGCAGTACAGCAATAGGGGAAGGTAAACCGGCAAAAGACTTCCTTGAGAATGACCTAGTGAAGCAGACAAATGCTTATAAAGACGGCAAAATTATCTATCTCGATCCATATATGTGGTATCTCTCTGGTGGCGGCCTTGAATCAGTCAACAGCCAGATTGATGATATTGCAAAAAGCTTGGATTAATACGAAAGGAGGTCCTCGGTCTGTATAGACCGAGGACCTCCTTTTTGATTGTACAGATTGGAAACCTAATCTGTACTGACGTCAATTCTACCGTTATCGGTCTGGAGATTGACATGCGGGCCTGCACCAAAGATGGCAGCACTATTTTTGTATTCCTTGCCAAAGATACTGATACCGCCATTATCGGTACGTGCCTCAAGCTGCAAGTTCTTCGGCTCTGTTTGAAGTTCTAATTGTATCTTACCATTATCGGTTGTGAAATCTAAGCTGTCAGTAATGGTTGGATTAGTGAAATCTATCTTTCCATTTTCAGTACGGGCTACTATTTTTCCTTTTGTGTCTTTAAATGATATCAATCCATTATCGGCACGTGCTTCAATTTTCCCCTGTGTGTCATTCAATATAATTCTTCCATTAGCTGTTTCAGCTTTAATTGAGTTTGCATTTAAATGGGCAATTTCAATTTTGCCATTGTCTGATTGCGCTTCTATGGATTTGCTATTAATTCGATTGATTGAGATTTTTCCGTTGTCAGTTAGAGCATAAAGCTTCTCATATTCTTTCTTAGGTAGATAAATTTTTAGTTGGCGTCTACCTTGGAAGAAGTCGATATTAAAAAATATGGATGGACGTTCTTTAGCAACAATATGCCACTGATTATCTTTTATAAATGATTTCAATTTGACTGTTCTATTTTCTTTTTTAGTGCCAGTAAGGACTGCTTTAGCTTTATCGTCCGAGGCCGGTTTGATCGTTACATACGCATTATCTGCAGTAGCGCGAATGGAAGAAAAATGCGCAGGAGCTTCCTCTTTCATTTCAAATGGCTCGGCTTTTTCACCTTTATAGGTAACAATGCTTGCGACTGTACCAATGGCAATGAGCATTACAGCAGCAATGCCTACTTTGCTAGATCTTTTCATGCTTCATACCGCCTTTCACTAAGGACATATTGAATTGGAGATAACGAGTAAAGCCAATCGTGAACCATCTGGTCAGTCTGATCATTAGCATCCAAAGCAGCAAACCTATTCCGCAAAGTGCGATGGAAACAGAGAAATCGAATAAATTGGATCCGCCTGCCAATATTCCAAGGATGGCAAGCAAAGGCGCTATAATGAATGCTCCACTTGTGATCCAGCCGCTTAAAATGATGCCGACAATTGCAACAAATGGACCGAGTACTACGATAATATTGAAAAAACTAAGTCCGATTACAGCCCAAGTGGCTCGGACCATGTTACCAAATGATGCATTTTTATTAGCGGTACTAATGTGACGATTTGCATTCATCTCGCGGGCAATCTGGTCGGGAGAGCCGAGAGCGTCAGCAATTTCTTCTTCTCTTTTTCCTTCTGCAAGTCCAATGGCAAAGTGCTCCTCAAAATCTTGCAGAATTTCATTTCGTTCTTCTGAAGGCAGAGCATTCAGGCTGCGTTCCATTTCTTTCATGAATTCATGCTTCGTCATTGTTTGCACCTCCTTCAATTAACTTGTTGACCCCTTGAGAAAACTCTCTCCACTCAGCAAGCAGTTTTTGCAAGTAATCATGGCCAAGATCCGTCAGCTTGTAATACTTACGGGAAGGACCTTCAGTAGATTCTTGTAAATACGTAGTGAAAAAACCTTCCTTGGTTAGGCGGCGGAGCAGGGGATAAACCGAACCCTCAGAAATCTCAATTTGGTTGGAGATCTCCTGAACAAGTTCATAGCCATAGCGATCCTTTTGTTCAAGCAGAACAAGAACACAAAGCTCGAGTACACCTTTCTTGAACTGTACATTCATGATTGTCATCCTCTAATTCATAATATGGTACTGTTCATTGATTAGTACCTGTTAAAGATAATATACAATAAGCTACTGTTTTATGCAAGGTACTGTTACAAAAAAAGCCGGAAGATGAAATTTCATCTTCCGGCAAAGACAATAGCCTTATATTATTTTCTTTAAAGTATCAATGAGTCTGTCCATTTCAGCATCGGTTCCAACTGTAATCCGCAAGTAGTTGTCAATTGGCTGCTTTCCAAAGTGACGAACGAGTACATTGCGTTCCTTTAGACTCAGATAAATCTCTTCAGCCTTTTTAGACTCGTGTTTTGCAAACAGGAAGTTGGCACTTGATGGTATGACGCTAAAGCCGAGGGCATGCAACTGTTCCGCAGTTTTCTCGCGGGTAGCAATGATTTTGGCTGTATGTTCCTTGAAATATGCTTTATCTCTGAAGGATGCAAGTGCTCCAGCAAGTGCAAGACGGTCTATTGTATAGGAGTTGAAGGAATCCTTGATGCGGATAAGCGCATCGATCAAATGTTTTTGCCCTAAAGCATAACCGACTCGCAAGCCTGCCAGTGAACGTGATTTCGATGTTGTCTGGATGACGAGCAGATTATCATATTCTGAAATGAGTGTTGCAGCCGATTCACCGGCAAAGTCGATATAAGCTTCATCGACAATGACCACTTTATCAGGATTGTTCTTGAGCACTTCTTGAACTGATTGAAGTGGCAAGTAAATGCTTGTCGGTGCATTCGGATTCGGGAAAATGACTCCGCCTTGAGCATTGAAAAGTGCTTCAGGCTTTATAGAGAAGTCCTCATTCAGCTCTGTTTCCACATATGGAATATCAAAGATTTTCGCATAGACAGGGTAGAAGCTATAGGTCACCGCTGGAAAGCGGATTGCTTCACTTGGCTCAAAGAAAGCCATAAAGCTGAATGCAAGCACTTCGTCGGAGCCATTACCAATAAAGATGTTTTCCTTCCCGGCAAGATTGAAATGACTGGCAATTTCCGTACGCAGATCATCTGCAGTAGGGGAAGGATAGAGTTTGAGATTCTCTGTTTCCTTCTGAATTGCTTCAAATACTTTTGGAGAAGGCGGGTAGGGATTTTCGTTTGTATTCAGTTTCAAGAGATCCGGCTCGTTTAGCTGTTCGCCCGGTACGTACGGGTCAGTGCGCTTAACCATGGAACTCCAGAATTTATTCATTGCTTTCACCTTGCTTTTCGATATGGCGGCGATGCAATTCTTCTTTCAAATCTTCAAGAGAGACACCGAGCAATTCCATAAGCACAAGTGTGTGATAAATGAGATCGGATACTTCCCAAGTCACTTCCTGCTTATCATTGTTTTTCGCACCGATAATGACCTCGGCTGATTCTTCTCCGATTTTTTTCAAGATTTTATCGATGCCTTTCTCGAACAAGTATGTCGTATAGGCACCTTCAACCGGATTTTCCTTGCGGTCCTTGATATTAGCAACAAGCTGATGGATGACATTGCGTGTGTCTGTTTTCTCTTCAATGATTGTTTCATTGAAGCAAGTTTCAGCACCTGTATGGCAGGCAGGACCAGCAGGAGTCACTTGAACGAGAAGGGTATCACCATCACAGTCATATGAAATACGGACAACTTGTTGTGTGTTGCCGGAAGTTGCGCCTTTATTCCAAAGTTCCTGACGACTGCGGCTATAGAACCATGTTTGTTTCGTCTCAATTGTTTTATTAAGAGATTCTTCATTCATATAGGCGAGCATGAGTACCTTGCCTGTTTTTTCGTCTTGAACGACGGTTGGGATTAGTCCGTTGACGTCATACTTTAATTTGCTTTTGTCAAAAGTCATTTTGCTGCAGCCTCCCTGACTGGTATATCAAGTTTTTTCAAGTAGTCTTTAAGTTCGGGAATTGGTATCTCACCGTAATGGAATACAGAAGCGGCAAGTGCAGCATCTGCTTTTCCTTCTTGTAAGGCTTCGGCGAAATGCTTCAGCTCCCCGGCACCGCCGCTGGCGACGATCGGAACATTAACGACTTCGGCGATGCGACGATTAAGCTCAAGATTGTAACCTTTCTTTTCACCGTCTGCATCAATCGCATTAATGACGATTTCCCCGGCACCGAGCTTTTCGCCTTCGATTGCCCATTCGATTGCATCTTTGCCTGTATCAAGCCGGCCGCCGTTAATGAAGACGCTCCATTTCTCGGGGGCGATTTCTTTGGCGTCGATGGCAAGCACGACACATTGCTTGCCGAATTTGTCGGCTGCGTCTTTAAGAAGCTGTGGGTTTTTTACAGCCGCGCTATTAATGGAAACTTTATCAGCCCCGGCACGAAGCACTTTTTGGATATCATCAACTGTGCGCAGACCACCACCCACAGTGAAAGGGATAGAGATTTCGGCCGCGACGCGCTCGACGATATCTGAAAAAATATTACGTTCTTCATTTGAAGCGGTAATATCGTAGAACACGAGTTCGTCTGCACCTTCTGCATTGTAGCGTTTAGCCAGTTCAACAGGGTCTGCGACATCTTGAATATCTTTGAACTTTTTGCCTTTTACAACACGTCCTTTGTCAACATCAAGACATGGAACAATTCGTTTTGTCAAAGTCATTTTGCCGCCTCCAATAGCTCTTCAAGAGTGACAGTGCCGTCATAGAGTGCTTTTCCAACAATTGCGCCATACATGTTTTTGCCGGCAAGCTTCTTCACATCTTCAGTAGTTGAAACACCGCCAGAAGCAATGACATCGATACTTGAAGCGTTATTCATCGCTTCCAATTCTTCGAAATTCGGACCTTGAAGCATGCCGTCTTTGGCAATGTCTGTGTAAACGATTGTCTTCACGCCGATTTTTTCAAGATCTTTCACAAGGTCGAGAGCTTTTACACTGCTCGTATCAGTCCAGCCGTCTGTAGCGATATAGCCATTTTTCGCATCGAGGGAAACGGCGATTTTATCTCCGTATTCGTTAACAGCTTCTTTAAGAAAATCAGGATTTTGAATAGCTGCAGTTCCAATAATGACTCGTGCTACACCACTATCAATATGGCTCTTAACAGCCTCCATCGTACGTACACCGCCGCCAACCTGGATTGGAATAGGCGATTTTTCGGCAATCTCTCGAATGACAGCCGCATTTGTGGAAACACCGGTTTTAGCACCGTCTAGGTCTACAATATGTATGTATTCAGCACCTTTATCGGCCCATTCTTTTGCCATCGAGACGGGCGAGTCGCTGTACACTTTTTCCTTATTATAGTCACCTTGAATGAGGCGGACACAATTGCCGCCGCGAATATCAATTGCAGGAAATAAAATCATGTGAACATTCCTCCAAAGTTTTTTAGAATCTGCAAACCGGTTTCTCCGCTTTTCTCTGGGTGGAACTGAATGCCGATCGTATTGCCTTTCTGTACAACAGCCGGAACTGACACTTCATAGTCTGCGTCCGCCACGATATCATTGTTGTCCGTATCTGCTGCATAGTAAGAGTGGACGAAGTATACATAGTCTCCGTTAGTTACATCTTTCAAAATTGGTTTGTCCTGCTGCACGGTCAGTGAATTCCAGCCCATATGCGGAACCTTTACCGTATCGGGGATAAGTGTAATATTGCCTTTGAGCAAACCGAGGCCATCGCTGCGTCCGCCTTCTTCACTCGTTTCAAATAGCATTTGCATGCCGAGGCAGATTCCGAGAAGCGGCTTGCCTTTGGCTACTTCTGCTTTGACAACTTCATCAAGGCCGGTCGCTTTCAACTGTTTCATTGCATCTCCGAATGCGCCTACTCCTGGAAGGATAAGGGCATCAGCCTGTTCAAGTCTTGTTCTATCGCTTGTCAATTCGGAAGGAATATCGAGTCTTTCAAGTGCGAACTGCAAGCTTTTGATGTTACCTGCACCGTAATCAATGATGGCGATCATAACAGCATGTTCCCTTCTTGTTTTAGAGTAGACCTTTGGTGGATGGAACCCCTTTGAAGCGTCCGTTTTTCTCACTTGCGGCGGCGAGGGCACGACCGAAGCCTTTGAAGATCGATTCAATCATATGATGTGTGTTCTTTCCATAGAAAAGGTTGATATGCAAAGCTAGCTTCGCATGATTGACAAAGCCTGTGAAAAATTCTTCAACGAGCTCTGTATCAAAATTGCCGACTTTGTCTTTCAAGCCCTCCACATTATAGACGAGGCATGGACGACCGCTAATATCGATTGAAACATTGGATAAAGCTTCGTCCATCGGTGTAGTGATAGTCGCATAGCGTGCAATGCCTTCTTTTGTTCCAAGTGCTTCATTGAATGCTTGGCCAAGTGCAATGCCGATATCTTCTGTCGTATGGTGCTGGTCGACTTCAAGATCACCATTACAGTTAATCTTCAAGTCAAAGCCGCCATGCTTACCAGTGAGTAGGAGCATATGGTCCAAGAAGCCAACTCCTGTACGAATATCCGTCTGACCTGAACCGTCAATGAGCAGATCAAGCTCAATTTCTGTTTCTGCTGTCTGACGGGAAATCTGATAGCTGCGCGTCACTTCGTATCATCCTTTCTGATTGTGATTGATTTCGCGTGTGCAGTGAGCCCCTCCATATTGGCAATCGTTGCGATGCTGTCAGCTGCTTGGAGCAGGGCGTCACGCGAGTAGCTGATAATGCTCGACTTCTTAATGAAATCATAAACACCGAGAGGGGAGGCGAAGGCCGCTGTCCCGTTTGTTGGCAATGTGTGATTTGGTCCGGCGAAATAGTCACCAAGTGGTTCAGGTGAGTAATTGCCAAGGAAAATGGCACCAGCATTGTGTACACGATTCATTGCCTCCATCGGATTGGCGACCATTAGCTGCAGGTGTTCTGGTGCGAGCAGATTAACAATCTCGTAAGCTTCTTCAAAGTCTGATGCGATAACGATACGACCATTATCAGCAATTGATTTGCCAGCGATTTCAGAGCGTTCGAGCTGCTTAAGTTGTTTTAAAGTTTCTGCTTGGATTTCCTGGCCAATCTGCTCATTCATCACGACACAGATTGCGGATGCCTGTTCATCATGTTCTGCCTGAGATAGCAGGTCAGCTGCAGCATAACTTGTATTGCAAGTATCATCAGCAACGACACAGATTTCACTTGGGCCAGCGATCATATCAATTGCGACATCTCCGTAGACCCATTTTTTTGCACGGGCAACGAAGGCATTTCCAGGACCGACAATTTTATATACTTTCTCTATTGTTTCTGTACCGTAAGCTAGTGCAGCAATTGCTTGTGCGCCACCAATTTTGTAGACTTTGTCTACACCAGCAAGCTCTGCTGCAACAAGAACGTGCGGGTTTACTTTTCCATTTTGCTGAGGTGGTGTTGTCATTGTGATAGAAGGGACTCCAGCAATCTTTGCAGGTAGGGCATCCATAAGCACAGTGGAAGGGTAGGCTGCTTTTCCACCTGGCACATAGATTCCTACACGTTCGAGTGGAGTCACTTTCTGACCGAGGAGTACACCGTTCTCTTTGTTCACAAACCAGGAGCGTTCCTTTTGCTCTGAGTGGAAGCTGGTAATATTTTCTTTAGCCTGTTCCATTGCCGTAAGAAATTCTTTGCTCACGAGCCCGCGTGCTTCTGCGAACTCTGCTTCGCTCACTAGCAATGACTGCAGCTTTACTTTATCGAATTGCTCAGTATATGAAAAAAGTGCTTTATCGCCGTTTTTACGGACTTCCGCAATGATGGAGAGTACGGATTCATCAAGTTTTTCATTTCTTTCCTCGACTGCTTTTGGATTGAGAAGTTCTTCTCTATAGTCGGCTGCGCTGATGATTTTCATCAAAATCACTCCAAACCGGATTTTAGTTGTTCAATGACTTGGCGGATACTCTCAGTCTTTGTTGCAAAACTTGATTTGTTTACGATCAAGCGTGTGCTGATATCGTCAATATCAGCCATAATCTTCAGCCCGTTCTCGCGGATCGTGTTGCCTGTTTCTACGATATCGACGATGCAGTCTGCCATGCCGATGAGCGGTGCAAGCTCAACGGAGCCGTTCAGTTTGATTGTCGTAATCGGAATGCCTCTTTGGTTAAAATAATTCTCCGCAACACGCGGATATTTCGAGGCGACTACCAATTTTTTTGCTTCTTCAAGTGGGGGCGTATCTTGTGTTCCTGCAACTGAAAATTTGCACTTGCCGAGCTTCAAATCCAGAAGCTCGTATATATCGGCCCCGGATTCGAGAATATTGTCCTTGCCGACGACGCCAACATCCGCAGCTCCTGTCTCAACGTATGTGCAAACGTCGACTGCTTTCACGAAGATGAGTCGAAGTGTTCCTTCGGGATTACTGAATACGAGCTTGCGGCTTTTTTCATGGAAGTCAGGGAATTCAATCCCTGCTTTATTCAATAGTTCAATTGTACTCTCTGCCGTCCGTCCTTTAGCGAGAGCGAGTGTTAGCTGTTCCACAGATGTATCCCCCCTGAGAGTGTGTTTGTTTTATAGAATTTCTTTCAAATCGTCAATGTTATTGAACGCCTTCGCTTCATCGCCTGATAGAAGTATTTGTTTATTTTCAGTGAGCTGAATAATGCTCTGGCTGTTTGCTTTGACGACAGCTTTTGCAGGGACAACAATTGTGCTCAAGCCTTGATCACGTAGCTCGCCTGCAATGAAGAATGCTTCCTGACGGCGCGATGCTTCATAAATGATTGTCATGTCCACTGCTGCGGGTGCCTCATATGACTCTTTCGTTCCTTCAAGTAGTGCCTCAACATCAAAAGCGAAGCCGATTGCAGGAATTCTAGCATTGAATTGTTCTGACAAATGATCATAGCGACCGCCCATGAGGACAGGCTTTGCAACATTGTCTATGAATCCCTGGAAAATGATATCGGAATAGTAATCCATATGATTAATCAGGCCGAAATCCAATACAACATAGTCTGCAAGCCCGTAATCTTCAATTACTCCATACACTTCTGAGAGATTTTGAAGAGCTGCTTTCATTGTGTCATTCAAGGCATATTTTTCAGCATCTGCAATCACAGATTTTGGATTGCCATATAGGAGCGGAATAGCATTGGCCGCCTCAGCAACTTCAGGTCTAACATCATGCTGCTCTAAAAATGGGCCAATCTCTGTCATGTTTTTGGCTTGAATATATTTTTCCAGCTGTTCAAACTCCTGTGGGTCGAGATTCATTTCGTTGGCGACTTGCTTGAAAAAGTCAGCATGACCAATCTCTAATTTGAAATTGGCGACATCCAGATCTTTTAAAGTCTGGATAGCAAGGACGATAGCTTCCGCATCAATTTCGGGTGATTTTTCACCGAAACATTCAATGCCTGCCTGTGTTTTCTCCTTTGAACCGTTGCCGTCAAATGAATTGCGGAAGACATCGGAAACATAGAAATAACGAGTATGGTCAGCTGCAGTGAAATTCTGGGCAGCAAGCTCACGTGTTATTGGAATGGTAATATCGGGACGGAGGACGAGTACTTTACCATCCTGGTCGATCATTTTAATCATTTCATCTGTATGAATCGTTCCAGTAGCATTTATATAAAGTTCATAAGGTTCAAATGTGGATGTGCGAATCTGATTGTAGCCATGGAGCGAGAATCGCTGCTTCATTGTTTGAATAAGCTGTTCCCTTGTCTTATATGCTCGGATATTCGGGTCCTGTGGGTCGTGAATCTGGACTTCCATTAAATTGCTCCTTTCAAAACTGGCACAGCAGTGCTTTACCACTTTATTTAATTAAAGTTATATAGTATTATAGAGTTATCAGAACTTAAAGTCAATTAAAAGGAGCGGAATTTTCATGTTTGACTACCATATGCACAGCACATTCTCGGCGGATTGCGAAGAGCCAATGGAGAAAACGATAGAAAGCGCGATAAAAAAGGGACTGACAGAAATCTGCTTTACGGAGCATGTTGATTATGATTATCCGGACCCGACAATTTCGTTTGATCTGGATTACCAGGCCTATGATCGGAAAATAAAAGAGATGCAGCAGAAGTACGCAGACTCCATCGGAATTAAGAAAGGTGTGGAAGTTGGGATTGAGCCTTGTTATGTTGGACGCTTCGGGAAAATGCTAGATGAGGAGACATTCGACTTTATTATTTGCTCAATGCATGTGTCAGAGCGAAAAGATCTGCACTCCGGTGACTTTTTTAAAGGGAAGACGGTTGATGAAGCATACGAAATATATTACAGAGAGCTTCTCGATTGCGTTCGTCGCTTTGATCGATTCAGCATCCTTGGGCATGTTGATCTCGTCAAGCGCTACACAAAGGAGAAGGCGAAGAACAATTTTCATGAACTGATTGGAGAGATTTTTAACGTAATCATCCCACGAGGGCAGGGAATTGAACTGAACACATCCGGTTATCGCTATGGACTAGGTGGCGGGATGCCGAGTACGGATATCCTTAGACTTTATAAAGAGTGTGGTGGGGAAGTGCTCACACTCGGATCAGATTCACATGTCGCAGAAACCGTTGCTTATAAGTTCAAAGAATCACTAAAGCTATTCCAGGATATTGGGTTCAAATATGTGACAACCTTTAATGATATGAAACCGACATTCCATCCAATTAGTAAGCTGATCTAAATTTGTTAACGACGCCTTAATTAGGCGCCTTTTTTGTTTTCTTAAGAGCATGACAGCCAACTGGCAAGGAATATTAAATGGAAATCGGCCGCTCTACCCTGATACACGTGAACAGCTGGCAACTATTTTGAAAGGTTTTTTAAAGTATACGATGCTGAATTAATAAGGAAAGCAGTAGAATTCTTTCGACATTCTTTAGAATAACCTAAAGAGATATTAGAATTACACTAGATTAAATAGTTCTGCAAACACTAAATTTAAAGCAAAAGCCAAAATGCCTTCGCATCAAAATTTCCGCTCAAAAATGCTATAATGGATACGAATATAATATAATGAAGCAAGTATCCCCACCCATTGGAATGTGGGTGGAATAAGTATAGAGGATGAGTGGTTGATGGATGCAATCCTGAAACAGTTGAGGGAAATTTTAAAAGAAGGCAATGTTGAAAAAGATCTTGAACTGAAGACACATACGTATACACATCTTGGCGGAAAAGCGGACTATTTTGTCATGCCGGGTTCATATGAAGAAGTACAGCAAGTTATCCAATTTGCTAACAAAAACAATTTACCGTTTACGATGCTTGGAAATGGCTCCAACTTGATTATCAAAGATGGCGGTATCCGTGGCATTGTAATGAATCTGCATAACTTTAATAAGGTCATGACTGACGGCACAAAGCTCATTGCACAGAGTGGGGCTCGTATTATTGACGCATCCCGCAAGGCGCTTGAAGCAGAACTGACTGGTCTTGAATTTGCTTGTGGTATCCCGGGTTCAGTCGGAGGCGCATTGTTCATGAATGCCGGTGCCTATGGTGGGGAAATCAAGGACTGTCTAGAAAGTACAATAGTCGCTACAAAAGATGGAGAGCTGCTGGAATTGCAGGCAGCTGACCTGGATCTTGATTATCGCACGAGCAATATACCAGACAATGGCTATATTGTCCTTGAAGCGACTTTTGCTTTAAAACAGGGGGATCCTGCAGGAATCAAGGCTGTCATGGATGACCTGACAGAAAAGCGTGAAACGAAACAGCCGCTTGAATATCCTTCATGCGGGAGTGTGTTTAAGCGCCCGCCAGGCTATTTTGCAGGTAAGCTTATTCAGGATAGTGAACTGCAAGGCAAATCGATTGGTGGAGCGGAAGTATCGACAAAGCATGCTGGCTTTATCGTCAATAAGAATGATGCTACTGCAGCAGAGTATATCGCCCTAATTGAATTTGTTCAGAAAACGGTAAAAGAAAAGTTCGGTGTCCAGCTGGAACGTGAAGTGCGCATCATTGGGGAAGACAAATAAGAAGGTTAAAGCAGCATGGCTATTCGGCCATGCTGCTTTGTTTATGTTGTGCTATGATGTGAGGAAACGGGTTGCACTGAAGAGAGGAGAGCGTTTAATGAAAAAAATGATAATTTTTGCTTTAAGTTGTACCTTTGCACTTCTTGGCTTTTTAGTAATAGCCGACAATGGAGCAGCAGCTTCTAGCAAAACAATGTACGTCACAGCCGACTCCCTGAATGTTAGACAAGCTCCTTCTATAAAAGCGAAGATTGAAACGAAAGTGAAGAAACATACAGCCCTTATAGTGCAAGAAGTGGACGGTTCATGGAGCAAAGTAACTGTGAATCAGCAAACCGGATGGGTCTCCAGTAAATATCTTACCTTAAAGAAACCGCAAAATTATGCCAATCGGCTTAAGACAATTGATAAGAATAGCCAGCTCATTCTTGTTACTTCCAATGGTGGGAAATCGAGTAAAGCGGATATCATGACATATGATAGAAACAAAAAGGGGAAATGGGTTCTCCGCATGAAAGTGAAAGGACATATCGGAAAGTATGGATTTACTACTAATAAAACAGAAGGTAACAGTGAGACACCAGTTGGCAAGTACACAATTGGGACAGCCTTCGGACAAAAAGGTAACCCGGGTACAAAGCTTCCTTTCCGTAATATAACAAATGATGATGTGTGGGTAGATGATCCATCGTCCAAGCTCTACAATACATGGCAATCGAGAGAAAAGACAGAACACATGTGGAAAAGTGCCGAAAATATGAATCATAAATTGTATAAATATGGGTTTGTGATTAACTACAACACGAAGCGTATCCCGAACAAGGGGAGTGCGATATTCTTCCATATCGGTAACAGCTATACTTTGGGATGCACAGCGACTAGCGAAACGAATGTAATCAGAATCCTTAAATGGCTCGATCCAAAGAAGGAGCCGGTCATCATCCAGACACCTTTGAACGCATTAAATAAATATTAAAAAAAGCGCCTGATGCGATATTCGCATCAGGCGCTTGCCTTATAATTCTAGCATTCCTTGCTCCTCAATCTGTTTCTCCAGTTGTATATCCCATCGGTCAAGAAATGTGTTCCAAACCCGTGTATACCGGCGTTCTTCCAACTTATTAATAAGAAGAAACTCAATGCATGGAACCGCGTAATCTGCTAATTTGTTTGGTTTTTCCACCGATTTGATTACAACTTGAGTATTGTCTGCATCCAATTCAGATTCTGTTTGCAGAGTCGTAATCAGTTGTGTTTCTTCCAATTCTTCTCCATCAGTCTTAAATACCCCAGCCCAACGATAGATACTTGTCTGTTCGACTGAATCAAGCTCACGTTCTCCACCGATATATTCGCCGTGACAAGGGCTGTAGAAAAGTTTTTTCTCTTCTTGCTCAGGGGGATGTTCGTAGATACCGGATTCTAGCCGTGATTTCCCCAATTCGGTTAATTGATATACGTCCTCATCCTTATTGATCATCTCGGCAATCTGCATCCTCCGAATCAAGTCCTCAGCAAAAATAGGTTCAACGCTTAAAAACGAAGCGAGTTCTTTGGCTGAATTTATATCCATCTTTTGAACTGTGATGAGAATCATCTTCATAAGCACATCCATTGTCGTTCTCTTGACTGTGTTGAAGGAGAGCTGATGGAGTTCGATAGGCAATGACCAAGATGCATTAGCCAAAATTTCAACATCAGATTGTTTCTGCAACTCTGCTTGCAGTTTACTCACCAGTTTATCCATGCATTTGTTGCTCCTTCACAGTGCGAATTTTACCTTGGTGTTGAACTGTTTCGTAAAGTCTCTGGTACATATCCCGCGCTTTCTCGTTCTTCGTTCTGGAAGCAAACATTTCAGAGCTGCCAATGATGATGAGTAACTCCCGTGAGCGAGAGAGGGCAACATTGAGACGACGGTAATCTTTGGCAAAGCCGATATCTCCGCTTGATTCGTCGTGATTGCGAACGAAGCTCAAGATGATGATATCCATTTCCATGCCTTGGAATTTATCGACGGATCCGGTACGGCAATGAAGATGCTTTGGTCTGATTTCCTGATCAATCAAATGGTTGATCCGCTTTACTTGTTCACCATAAAAGCTAATGATACCGACGCTTTTCTTTTCATTATCTGAGATGCGTCCAGCCGCTTTTGCTAGTTCAGTTGCACTTTCCAAATCTAGGAGTGATTCACGGATCAATTGGAGCTCTGCTTTATTGAACCGGCTTGTCCCACCTTTTGGTTTCTCTTCAAAATAGGCATGTTCATTCGGTGTATCGATCCAGAGAAGATGTTCTTCTCGTTGGATTAACGGGCTCTCAAGCAGATGATCGCGTGCAAGATCCGAATCGGGAAGACCACATTGCAGTTCGTAATTCCCTTCCTTATAAAAAGGAGATATCGTTGACATTATCCGTTCATGCATGCGGTACTGAATGCTGAGCATCGTTTTATTCTGCTTTGGAAGAGTACGGAAGAGTCTTTCAAACAATGATTCATTAAGGAGCTTGCGTAATCCCTGCTGCTCATTGGATTCTTGTGTATGGATGAATTCATCCATCGTTTCCTGGCCGATTAGTGGAGGCAATTGATGGTGGTCGCCGACAAGAATAATTTTCTTTCCTTTTAGCATTGGTAACAGAAGTTCTGGTGGTGTTGCTTTGGAAACTTCGTCAATGATGACAACGTCAAATTCCGGATAGTCTTCCATGAACGCTTTGGAAGCAGAAGCGACACAGGTTGTTCCGATCACATTCGCATGTTGGACATACAACTTGCGAATTTCATCGAGGTCATATTCACTCGCTTCTTCAAGCAGCAATTCCCATTGTCGCTGCAACTCGATACGGATTGGAAGCTTGTTCTGTTCCTTCTTCAATTGATCAAGTTCTTCTTCTCCTTCAGCAATGCTGTCTGTCAATCCCTTAAGTTCATTTTTAATTTCAGGATTTAGCCGGTCTTTTTTATCGGCAATCTGCTCACTTATATGATCGAGTTGCATTTCCATCTCGTCTTTCTCTTTTTGGGAAAGTGCCAAAACATCTTCGGCTTCCTGAACTGATACCTTTAAAACAGCTTGCTGATTCTGGGTAACATCCAATCTAGTAACTGCTTCTTTAATATTCGCAAGTTGTTCCTCGCATTCGAGTATGCCTGAGTGAACATTTTCAAGACCGGTTGCAAGCTCTGCCTCTGTCATATTGAATTCATTCAAATTCTTTTCAGCCAATTGGACAGCGAGAGAATTCCTCTCTTCGGTTAAAGTATGCAAACGCTGCTGGAAAGCTTGTTTTTCCTCGTTAAGTTCTGACAATCGTCTCATGAAATATGAGCGTGTACCTTTCTTAATGACGGTAAAAAGACGTTTTACTTCTTGACGAATTTGCATTTGCTGTTGAATGGCATGTCCCATTTCCAATACTTCATCGAGCTTTCCGTAGAGGTGGGAAAGATTGTTTGCCAGTTTTTGAAGGACTAAAGTCTTTTGCTCTGGATGGCCAGGCATAGCGAGCAGTTTTTTTGTTTCCGGTCTGATCAGAAAACGGCCAATCTGGTCGACCATGTCATGCATCTCAGGAATGGTTCCAAATGTATTGGTAACCCGCTTCGGAATCTGACCGAGAGGGAAAGCTTGTCTATGCAATGTTTCTTCGATTTTTGAAATGGCATTGCGAAGTCTTTCATGCAACTGTTTCACTTCATCAATCTGATAGGGAAGAGAAGTGATGCCATGACCAATCCGGTTCATTTCTCCAATATCAAGTGTCAGATCGAGGGGGAGTTCCATCCCATTTTCCTCGAACAGCTGTTGCAATTTATCAATCTTTTGAACTCCGGGCAGACACCCACTCATTTTTTCATAAACGGTCTGCTCTTTATCAATTTCTGGAATGCGGGTAGTCGCAGTTGCAAGAGAGCTCTCTGCATTTTGCAATTGTTTATTCAACTTGAATACCTTTTCGATCTCTTCCAGTCTTCCAAGTTCTTTTAGTAGTTTTGCGTTATTAGCTTCCAAAGTTTCTGCTGCAGGTTCTTTTTCAAGTAATCCCTGCAACTCGTCGATTTCGTTAATAATTGAATTGAGTTCCTGTTTACGCTGCTTCAAAATGTTCTCTGAATCTAACAGCTTTTCTTGAACTTTGCTTAAAACCTTATCTTTCTCAATTCTGTCTCTTTGTAAATGTTCCAATTCCTGCTCTAGCTTATGTTGAATTGCGAGCTCTTCCTTAAGAGCTTCCTGACGGGTGTTCATTTGATTAATGGTTTTCTCCAACTCAGTGATCTCATTTTGCAATTCAGTCTGACGGGCAACAGTCTTTTGCAAATCTTGCCGCACATTTTCAAGTGTTCCGTCACGCCAATGAAGAGCGACATTTTCCTCGATAAATTTCCTGCCTTCTTCCTCAATGCTCTCTGTTCTTCCATAACGCAATATACGGATGGCGGGATCGGAAAGCAGACGGCCAAGTGCGTTATCGACTGCAAGATTGGATTGCGAAGCGACAAGCGTCCGCAGTCCTGCTTTTACATTCTGATAGCAGATTTCTGAGATTACCGTCGTCTTTCCAGTTCCAGGAGGACCCTGGATCACATATAGATCGTTCGCCTTCATTGCACCGGTAACAGCTTCTCTTTGAAATTCATTAAGGTTATTGTGAAAATCCAAATCAAATTTTTTATTATTTATTTTAACGAGCGGTCGTTCTGCGAAAAGGATTTTCTCTAAGTTGGCATTGGCTGCGAGGCCATCCTCAAGATCTTTAAATCCTTTGCGCAATCTGCGTATTTGAGTTAAAGAGGCAAAATTGGAAAGGGTAATTTTCCCATTTGGAGCAGGAAGCTTATTTGTCTCACGGGCAGCCTTTTGCAAAGGTCTTTTTAGCTCAACTTCGACAATCTGCTTGCCTTTGTTGGCATTAACTACTTGTCCGAGGTCAACTGAAGGACTTTCCAATTTGACACTAAAGCCTTGCAATTGTCTCCAATTCTTTGCTTTAAGACCATTACAATGCAGACGAACCTTTGTGAAGTCTCCGGAAAAAGAATAAGTGGAGAATGTGCAGTGTATATCCTCAACATCCGCTTGGCTTTCCGCAATCTGCAAATAACCTTCCCAGCTCTCAATTTGTTTCTTTACATATTCGGAACGCTCCTCGGCAACAGGCAACCCTTGTAATGTCATATGGATGTCAGCAGCAAGCGGGAGGCCTGGACGGTTCAATTGAAAATCAAAAAGCCCTTGATAACGCCGGTTCGTCTTTACTGACTCTCTAGTCCCACGGACATGGAAACCGGTCGCAAGAAGTCCGTCTGATTTTAATACACACTGCATGACAGCGACACGCGCATCTAGTTTCTTACCGAGCCGAGGATTTGTCTCCGGGTCGAAATAAAAAGCATAAGAATGATTTCCTTGCCGGTTGAGGGGTTGTTTCTCCACATGGACATCAAAAGCAGATTCAAGTGCAAAGAAAGTCTGCTCATTTGCAAGCCATTTTCGTATACCATCTCGTGCGTTATTCGTCATGGCAAGGCTGCAGCGAATCGTCTGCTGTATCTTTTTAGTCATCATTATTCTGCAAATCCTTCTAATATATAGGAAGCCGGATCGTTCGGCATTTCAATGAATTTTGTAATCAAGGCAATCACCTCTAATGCTCTATTATAGCGGAAAACCGACTCAAGGCAATTTACGAAAATGTCGGACCATTCACTAAGATTGTAGTGAGAAAGAAGGTAGTGAATCGTTTTGCATTGGTTATAGAAATCAGACTGATAGAAGGGAAGAAATATCCTTTCATGATCATCAAGTGTTATCAGGTTTTGTAGTTTTTCAATTTAACTGTAGTTAGTAGAGCAGTTTTCATAAATAAAGAAGCACCACTTTGGCTACGTTTTTCCAAAATGGTGCTTCTAAAATATTGTTAAGAGTGCTCAACTCATACTTCTGAATCTGTGAAGGAAGCTTTGCAATCGTTCATTATTTGAGTGCTGCAAAACGTCCTCTGGTTTGCCGTCTTCGGCAATGACGCCTTCGTCTAGGAAGATGACACGGTCGGCAACATCTAGAGCGAAGTCCATTTCATGAGTGACGAGAACCATGGCCATTTCACCTTCATATGCAATATCGCGTATTACTTCGAGCACTTCACCGACAAGCTCAGGGTCCAGAGCGGATGTGACTTCGTCGAATAGCATAATTTTTGGCCGCATGACAAGTGCTCGTGCCATAGCAACGCGTTGTTTCTGCCCGCCGGATAGTTGGCTCGGATAGTTGTCAAGCTTGTCTCCAAGGCCCACTTTCTCAAGCATTTCGATTGAGCGCTTACGGGCAGAGGCCTTGTTTTCTTTTTGTACATGAATTGGAGCTGTCATGCAGTTTTCCAGAATGGTCATATGCGGGAACAGATTGAAGTGCTGGAAGACCATTCCGATTTCCCCGCGGACGGAGCGAAGGTGCTTTTCATTGGCGCGGACAAGTTTTCCGCCTTTCTCCATTTGCCACAAATTATCGCCTTCAACGATAATTTGGCCGGAAGTTGGTTCTTCAAGAGTCATGAGCATGCGGATGATCGTCGTTTTACCAGAACCGCTCGGTCCGATAAGCGCAATCTTTTCAGCTGGTCGGATGTCCAGATTAATTCCCTTTAACACATCAACATCGCCAAATGATTTGTGAACATCTTTGAACTGAACGATGGGGTCTGTCATAACGGTTCACTCCTTTTTATCTATTATACAATCAGGCAATCGCTTTCTTCTTGTCAAATTTGAAATTCATTCGTCTCTCGAGCCAGCTGGTCAGCAGGGAAGAGATATAGCTAAGTGCGAGGAAGAGCAGAGCGACAATCGTCAAGGGCTCTAGGTAGTTCCAGTATTGATCGCCATAGTCTTGTGCGAGCCGCATGATGCCGACAACTCCGATTGTGGCTGCCAGAGGCACTTCTTTAAATAGGATGATCAAATAGTTACCGAGCATTGGAATCATCGGAGGCAAAGCCTGTGGCAAAATAATTTTTATCCATTTTAATCTTGTAGGGAAGTTGAGTGCCTTAGCAGCTTCCCACTGTCCTTTGTCTACGTGATTTATGCCGGAGCGATAAACTTCGCTGATGTATGTACTGAAGTGGAGCCCAAGTGCAATAACTGCGCAAGCAAAAGGCGAGATTGTCGCGCCGACATAGGGTACGGTAGGCCAGCCATAATAAATGAAGAACAGTTGTACGAGTGGTGGTGTCGAACGAATGAATTCCATAATCCAGGTGAACAGCCAACTAAACGGTTTAACAGGAATGCGGCGCAGGAATAGCCATACAAAACCGAAGAGCAGTGCAAATATGTAGCAGGTGACAGTAAGACCGAGTGTAATGCCAATTCCTTTTACAACGAACGGAAAAGCATCAGAGAATGTTTCCCAACTCCATCCATCAGTCATTCACTAGCAACTCCTTTCTTTGAGAATCCTTCCATCTTGCGTACGAGCCAGATGAGTGGCAGTGCAAGGATGAAATAGGCGATAAGTATTAACAGGTAGACGTTTGATGATTCAGCGAGATGTGTGCTGCGGTATAGGTTTCCGTAATAAAGCATATCGGAGAGCCCAATTAGTGATACGAGAGAAGTTGCTTTCAGCATTTGAATCAAGTAGTTTCCGAATTCCGGCAGCATCATTCGTGTGGCCTGAGGCAATATGATGAGGCGCATACGTTGGAACCCGGTCATATTAAGTGCAATGCCTGCTTCCGTCTGTCCTTTTGAAACTGCGAGTATCGATCCGCGAACAATCTCCGACATATAAGCCCCATAGTTGAGTGAAATCGCAATAATGCCAGCCCAGATGTCCGAACCAATATCAAAATTGAATAGGATTGGAAGTGCGTAGTATAGCCAGAAGAGCTGCACAATAAGAGAAGTCCCGCGGAACACTTCAATATAGAATCCAACGAATTTACGAATGAAGATGTTTTTGGAAAGGCGTCCAAGACCGGAAATGAAGGCAATTATATAGCTAAAGAATGCCGAACCAATTAGAACAAGGATCGTAATGCGCAGACCTTTTAATAAAATAGGAAATATTTCAGTAAGAGTATCCATATCACTGCTCCTTTGCTAGTTAATTAGAATAATCCATGGAATCATGAATTCCGCGTACCGGAAGAGATTCCATGGATTACCGTTAATTAAATATCGAGAAAGACTTAAAAATTACCACTGCATACTTTCTCTGTTGTAATATCATCGGCGACCATGTTGGACTTCTCACTGAATCCGTTTTGTTCGAGCAGTTTGGCAACTGTGCCGTTGTCTTTTAATTCCTGCAACTTTTCATTGTAGGCTTTACGCAAGTCATCGCTGCCTTTTTTAAAAGCAGCAGCACCATAGCTTGGATTACCTTCCACTTTAGGTTGTTTAAAGTCTTCAACGAATTCAAGCTTGTCCGAATTTGCTGATTCAAGTGCCATTTTAATTGTCATCTCTGTACCTGTTGTGGCATCAGCACGTCCTGATTCAACAGCAGAGAACGTGGCGGGAATATCAGAAGCAGCTTGAATTTGTTTAGCATCTACGCCGATTTCTTTCAAGAATCCATTCTCTGTGGCACCGGACATGACAGATACCTTGATATCTTTGTTATTTGCTATATCTTCATAGCTGTGTAGTTTTTTCGGATTGCCTCTTTTGACAATCAGACCCTCACCGTAGGTCATTTCTGGCTCGCCAAATGCAACGCTTCTGCAGCGATCGGGCGTAATTGCCATACCAGCCGTTATAACATCGAATTTACCTGCTTTCAGTCCGGGAATAAGCTGGCTAAAGTCGGCAAGTTTTCCTTCGACTTCATCAACTCCAAGCTCTTGGAAAACAGCTTTTGCGATGTCAACTGCAGCTCCTTTAAGCTCGTCTCCTTCCTGATAGGCATAGGGTTTTTCGTTGGCAAAACCGATGACAACTTTCCCTTTATTTTTAATTGTTTCAAGCTGGTTCTTTTCACTTGCTTTGCTGTCTTTGCTATCGGATGAGCCGCAAGCTGCAAGCATGAGCGTGACTGAGAGCAATACAATCGCAGTAAGAATTTTTTTCACTTTTTTATGTACCCCCTGTTTTAATCTGTTTGGAAAAGGCCATTTTCAATTTGTGAATAAACTGTCGAAAAAGTACCTGTTATTAATCTTAGATATAATACAGAGCTACTTCAAACAGAGGAAAATGAGAAAAATCAGTATATTTAACCATATACCTAGGTTAAGAGTTAAAAATCTCCACTTTGCCAAAACATACTCCTAAATAGTTGGATTTGCTGTAAAATACAGGATTAAATTATTGTTTTGTGGAAGTTCTGGTATTGCCGGATAAAGAGAGGGCGGTTATACTGATTAAAATGACTGGAGGAGGTGCGTGGCATGCTCGTAGCAAGTATTGTCAGTGTCGTCTTGACATTGCTCGTGCTCGTACTGTCATTCGTGACAATCCAGAAAGGCTATGCGTTTAAACATACGGTTGATCCGTTGGAAACAGCCCGGAAAAAACGGGAAGAGAATACTTAAATACAGGAAACCCGCTTCACAGAAAATGTGAGCGGGTTTCTATTTTGGCATATATCCTTCTTTCAGCTGGCTGATTGTAAGTCCGAAGTCCATTTGTAAATGAGGGTAGTCTTTGAAGCCAGGCCAGTCGCCGCCCCACTCAAATCCAAGTTCTTTTGCTAGGTCAACAACTTCCATCCAATCTGCTTTTCCATTGCCATTTCCATCATAATTCATGTCCCAAATGGCTTCACCTTGGGAATTTTTCAATGCGAAGTCTACCGCCAGTCCGTAGTTATGGTATGATTCACCACCACGCGCATTCGTTACAATACTTCCTCCGGATGTTCTGCCTTGGGCATACAGCTCATCCTGGTCTGCGCTGCTACGGAAGTCATCGGTGATGAACATCGTGATCCCTCTATTTTCAGCTCTTTGAATTAGCTCATTTGTCTTATCTTCCACAGCAGGATAGAGTCCGGTTGGTACTTTTCCGTCTGAAGTATAGGCATAAGCTTCTCCGTCTGGAGTCTCTTGAGGCGAGCTTAAGAAATGATAAATCGTCAAAACGGCCGCCAATAGGATGAGCCAGCCAATCACATCTCTTATAAAACGTTTCATGTGTTCTCCTTTCTAAAACATCAAGATCCGCACTGTCTATTTAGCTTTTATTATACAGGAAAAGCATTTCCCGTGCTTATGCAATCAATGGCAAACTAGGAAATCTGTCTTCATAAAGAAATTTACCGTACGGAGAACTTTGATAAATTGAATAATAGCGTTAAGGATAGAGTTGGGGAGTGTGACAATACAGAGGTCATTTTAAACGATATAGTATCTTTGCCATAACAGAAGAGTGACTTAACTTAACTAGTTAGACAAAGAAGTCCCTGAACATTTTCGAGTGTCTATTTATATTTGAGCTAAGCAGCTTGCAGCTAGTCCGTGCACTCTTATATCATCTTGACTTTGCAGCGTGCTGGATATATATTTAAGGAAGTATATTGATGCAATGAAGCGGATTAGTACATTCCTGTTTTTCCGATATCAGAGAGGGGAGCATATGCTGGGAACTCCCTATTGGAACGGATTGGAACCTGCCGTTGAGCACGCCACGATAAGCTGGCGCGGTGCATGGCCGTTATCCATTCAAGTGTGCAGAGTTTCCTTTTCTGAGGATGTTTGCAAACAAGGGTGGTACCACCATGCTCGGTCCCTTATTTTGAGGACGGAGCTTTTTTTGTGTTTAAAAATATTACATAAAGCGGGTGCAATCAATGGGCAAGAAAAACAAGCAGTTTGTCGAGAAAGTCACTGCAATGGAAGATGATTTCGCACAATGGTATACGGATGTAGTCAAGCAGGCCGAACTTGTGGATTATGGTCCGGTACGAGGCACGATGATCATCAAGCCTTATGGTTATGCAATTTGGGAAAATATTCGGGACGAGATTGACCATCGTATTAAGGAAACAGGTCATCAGAACGTGAGCTTCCCAATGTTTATTCCAGAAAGTCTCTTGCAGAAAGAAAAGGATCATATTGAAGGTTTCGCTCCCGAAGTAGCTTGGGTTACACATGGAGGAGAAGAGGAGCTACAGGAACGTCTTGTAGTCCGACCAACTTCTGAAGTACTTTTCTGTGAATACTACTCTAAAAATATCCACTCTTACCGTGACTTGCCTATGCTCTATAACCAGTGGGCAAACGTTGTGCGTTGGGAAAAGACGACACGTCCATTCCTTCGTTCACTTGAATTCCACTGGCAGGAAGGCCATACAGCACATGCGACACAGGAGGATGCAGAGCAGGAAACGAACAGAATGCTTGATATGTATGCTTCTGTATGTGAAGAGATACTCGCAATTCCTGTACTTAAAGGGCGCAAGACAGATAAAGAAAAATTCGCTGGAGCGGAATATACATTAACAATCGAAAGTCTGATGCATGATGGGAAAGCCCTTCAATCCGGTACTTCGCATTACTTCGGTACAGGCTTTGCGGATGCATTCGATATCCGTTATTTGGATAAAGAAGGCAAGCAGCAACTCGTCCATCAGACTTCATGGGGAATTACAACACGCATTATCGGTGCATTGATCATGGTTCATGGTGACAACCGAGGCCTTGTCGTACCACCACGCATGGCACCAACTCAAGCGATGATCGTACCGATTGCCCAACATAAAGAAGGCGTACTTGATAAAGCTTATGAACTTCGTGATCGACTTAAGAAAATTGCCCGCGTTGACATCGATGCAAGTGACAAGATGCCTGGCTGGAAGTTCAACGAGTACGAAATGAAGGGTATTCCGATCCGTATTGAAATGGGTCCGAAAGATATCGAGAACAATCAAGTTGTCCTTGCTCGCCGTGATACAGGGGAGAAGGAATTTGTTGCTCTTGAAGACTTGGAACTTCGTCTGCCAGCGCTCTTGGAAGAAATCCAAAAAGATCTCTTCGATAAAGCACTTGCACATCGTGAGGAAATGACATCTGTAGCTAAGACAATGGATGAGTTCGGTGAAATCCTTGAATCCAAAGGTGGTTTCATCAAAGCGATGTGGTGTGGCGATGAAGCTTGCGAGGATAAAATCAAGGAAGAATTCTCTGCTACTTCCCGATGCATTCCGTTTGAACAGGAAAAGGTTTCTGAGACTTGTGTTTGCTGTGGCAAGCCGGCTAAGGAACTCGTTTACTGGGGTAAAGCTTATTAATATAAGAAAAAAGACCGAGCGTCCGTATGGGAGCTCGGTTTCTTTGTGTTGCTAAGATATTAAAGCAAACGTTCAATTTCCGGCCCAATCTTCTCAGGTTTTGTTACTGGAGCAAAGCGTTTAACGACATTTCCATTTCTATCAACCAGAAATTTTGTGAAATTCCATTTGATTTTCTCACCAAGAAGTCCCGATGTTTTCTCGGTCAAATATTTAAAGAGGGGATGGACATCTGGACCTTTCACATTCACTTTCTTATAGAAGGGGAAGGTTGTACCATAGTTTAAATTGCATTGGGTGGAAATGTCACGATCGCTAAGCGGTTCTTGATTCATGAATTGATTACACGGAAAGCCGAGTACATGGAATCCTCTGCTCTTATACTTCTGATAGAGAGCCTCAAGTGCCTCAAGTTGAGGGGCAAAACCACAACCAGTTGCTGTATTGACGATCAGGAGAACATCACCTTGAAAAGTATCCATTGAAGCAACAGTTCCGTCAGGGGATTCAATGCTGTACTTGTAAACGGACAAGTTCAATCACTCCAATCCTTATTGGTTGCAGACAACATATCATAGGCTGGATGAAAGTGCCAAGAACAATGAAAAAGCAGATTCGCGCAATGACGAGTCTGCTTTTTGTATTATGCGTGTGTTGGAAGGCTTTCGCCAATCGCTTCAAGTCGTGCTTGTACTTCATCTTCTGAAAGCTCATGTTCTTTAACGTACATGTTGCGTGGGCTCACACGGCACTCATGTGTACACCCTCGCAAGTACTTATGTTCATTCTCCTCAGAGCAGAGGAACTGGCGATTGCACTCAGGGTTTGCGCAGTTAATATAGCGCTCGCATGGTTCGCCATCAAAGTATTCACGGCCAACAACAACATGTTCTTTCTGGTTAACTGGAACTGCAATGCGCTCATCGAATACGTAGCACTGTCCATCCCAAAGTTCGCCTTGAACTTCAGGGTCTTTTCCATAAGTTACAATACCACCATGCAGCTGGCTAACATCTTCAAAACCTTCACGCTTAAGCCAGCCGGAGAATTTCTCACAACGAATTCCGCCAGTGCAGTATGTGAGGATGCGTTTGCCTTCAAGCATTTCTTTATTATCACGGACCCATTCCGGCAATTCACGGAACGTCTCGATATCCGGGCGTATCGCACCGCGGAAATGTCCGAGGTCGTATTCATAATCATTGCGGGCATCGAGCACGATAGTGTCTTCAGCCTGCATTGCTTCAAACCACTCTTTTGGTGACAAATACTTTCCTGTCAATTCTTTTGGCTTAATATCGTCTTCCAGGCTCAAGTTGACAAGCTCCGGACGCGGACGGCAGTGCATTTTCTTGAATGCATGGCCATCGTGGTCGTCAATCTTGAAAATTGTATCATGGAAGAGTGGGCTATTTTTCATCATGTCCATATACTGTTCAGTCTGCTCATAAGTACCTGAAACAGTGCCATTAATACCTTCTTTGGCAATAAGGATGCGTCCTTTTAGACCGAGATCCTTACAGAACTTCAAATGTTCATCTGCAGTCTGTTCAGGGTCTTCAATCTCTACATAGTTGTAGTAAAGTAAAACGCGATATTGTTCTGTCATCAGTTGGAACCACCTGTCATTTATATTTGCAAGATACAAATGTCGGTTCGGATATTTGATTTTTCATCTTGCACAAACGGTATTATATCAACGTTTTTTGCAATTTTCAATGGGGGTTGCAGGGATAATTGCATGAAACTATTGAATTGGAAAGGGCATGCAAAACTAAAAGTACAATAAAACTCTTGTATCCCTATTGTGTATAAATATGCGAACAGACGCAGAAGTAAAAACTGTTATATAATAAATTTATAAATAAAATAGGTGCGGAAAGGATTTTGGGAAATGGCAAGAATTATTATAGTTGGCGGTGGCATTCTTGGTGCAGCGACAGCATATCGACTCGCAAAAGCAGGAGCGGATGTAACTCTCATTGACTCAAAAGATCCGGGACAGGCTACAGATGCTGGAGCTGGCATTGTTTGTCCTTGGGTATCCAAAAGGCGTAATCCGGATTGGTATGCATTGGCAAAAGGCGGAGCACGTATTTATCAAGATTTGGTTAAAGAGCTAGAAGATGATGGCATTACAGAGACAGGTTATGCGAAAGTCGGTTCCCTCAGCTTGCAGGAAGAAGGCCATAAGCTTCAGGAATTGTACGATATTATTTTGCAAAGAAGAGAGGGTGCTCCGGAAATCGGTGAAGTCGAGCTAATTGGTGAGCATGAAGTTCGAAGTCGCTTCCCTCTATTGAGGAGCGGATTTGGAGCTGTCTATGTATCAGGAGGAGCACGAGTAGATGGCAGGCTGCTAAGAGATGCCTTGCTGGATGGGGCTCGTCTATATGGGCTTAAACAAGTGGAAGGAAAAGCATTCCTTCTTCGGGAAGGGAATCGAATCCATGGTGTTAAAGTAGGAGATAAGGAACTTGCAGCCGATCAAGTCATTGCTGTTAATGGAGCATGGATGCAAGAGCTTCTCGAACCTCTGTTTACTGACAGCGGACTTTATTTCGATGTCAGGCCACAGCGGGCGCAGATTATCCATCTCGAAATGACAGGTATGGATGGCAGCGAGTGGCCGGTTGTAAAATCACCCTTTAATCAATATATGCTCGTATCAGGCAACCGGCTTATTGTCGGAGCGACCCAGGAGAACAATACCGGATTTGATCGTCGTATGACTGTGGGTGGGATTCATGAAATTCTCCACAAGGCTTTGGATCTAGCTCCTTCTTTAAGGGAAGCTACCGTGGTGGAGACTCGGGTTGGCTTCAGACCGATGACCCCGGAGTCTGTGCCAGTAATGGGACTGATCCCAGGGTATGAGAATCTGTATGTCGCAAACGGGCTTGGATCGTCAGGATTGACAATGGCGCCTTACATGGCAAAGCAGCTTGCTAGCCTCGCGCTTGGAGAGCAGCTGGATGTCGAGATTGAAAATTACAAGCCGAGCAGAATTATAAAGAAGAAACGATAAATTCATTCGTATTCCATGTTTAGTTTATCTGTTGGAAGGAATACTTCAGATAAACGAATGAAACAAGGAGTGTGAACTAATGGATAAAAAAGAAGTGAAAAAAGCAGTTGAGAACATCCTGGAAAACAGTTATGTTGGAACGATGTCTACAATAAGCAATGACAAGCCTAATGCTCGTTATATGACGTTTTTCCATGATGATCTGAAACTTTATACAATTACAAGCAAGGAAACACATAAAGTTGACGAGCTCGAGAAAAATCCGTATACGCATGTGTTGCTCGGATACGATGGCGAAGGATTCGGAGACGATTATGTAGAATATGAGGGCAAGGTAAAGCAGAGCGATAATCAGAAGCTGATTGACAAGCTGTGGAATGATAAAATGGGCTACTGGTTTAATGGTCCGGATGACGAGAGAATTCTAATTCTCGAAATTGAACCGCTGCACGTCCGCCTTCTGAATAAAAAAGGCCAGCCTTCACAGGAAATCGATCTTTAAATTGATGGAGTAGCTTGACTTTTTTGAATCATTTCAAAAAAAAATGCAGTTTTTAAAAATATTTATCTAATTCGCTTGCATTTTCCAATTGAAAAGGGTAAAGTAATAAGAGCAAAAGGAAATTGAAATTGGAATAATACTTTACGATCTCTTTGAACAAAGCGGTGTAAAAGTATTTATCATCATTCAATTACTTTGCACGATATTTGTCTAAGGAGGTCATTTAAATGACTGGTAAAGTAAAATGGTTTAACGCAGAAAAAGGTTTTGGTTTCATCGAACGCGAAGACGGTGACGATGTATTCGTACACTTCTCTGCTATTCAAACTGAAGGATTCAAAACGCTTGAAGAAGGCGAAGATGTAGAATTCGAAATCGTTGAAGGCAACCGTGGCCCACAGGCTGCTAACGTAACTCGCCTCTAATTTGACGATTACTATACAGCGAGAAAAAGGCTTATCTTTCGAGATAAGCCTTTTATTTTTTATTTTTTCTTCGGAGGAATAGCGAATGGAACGGAAAGATATTGAATCCCAAGTAATTGAAAGCTATAAAAAAGATGAACAGATGATGATTCTTGTCTTCGCTCAGTGGTGCATTAATCATGAGCTTGATCCTGAGGAACTTTACATAAAAGCTTATCCTGAGCAGGTGAAGAACCCGGCTCTTCATCATGCACTGGAGTTAACTGTACCGAAAACCGAGGCTGGAGAAATTGCAGACGAGACACTGTTTAATGTGCTTGACCTGTTTGGTAATCATGACCTTGCCTTCATCGTCCAGGAAGAAATAGAAAAACGGAAGCAATCCTGATAGGTAGGAGAGCTTCCGTTTTTTTTGCATGATATCTTATCTTTTAGAAAGAAGAGTGCTTTATCTTTCCAAATACTTGATTAAAGCCTGTGTTCCGCTGTCTTCTTCGCCCATTTCAGCCAATTGTTTATAAAGATCAAGTGCGAGTGTAAGACTTGGAAGTTGAATGCCCATCTCAACAGCGCTTTCCAAAGCAATTGTCATATCTTTAATGAAATGTTTTACATAAAATCCTGGTGCATAATCGCCCTTCAGCATACGTGGACCGAGATTCTGAAGAGCCCAGCTGTTCGCTGCTCCGGATGAAACAGTTTCTATCATTTGGGCAGGATTGAGTCCTGCTGCCTTAGCATATACGATTGCTTCACAGACACCCATCATGTTTGATGCATTCGTAATCTGATTGCACATTTTTGCATGTTGGCCTGAGCCAGCAGGACCATGAAGCATCAAATTCGTTCCCATTGTTTCGAAAATGGGACGCAAATAGTCGAAAGCTTCAGGGACGCCGCCTGCCATAATGGCGAGCGTAGCATTCTTGGCGCCGATATCTCCGCCTGACACCGGAGCGTCTACTGCATGAATTCCTTTTTTAGCTGCTGCTTCAGCGATTTTCTGGGCGAGCAAAGGCTTCGAAGTTGTCA
The DNA here is from genome assembly GCF_030762805.1 of Aciduricibacillus chroicocephali. Classification (NCBI taxonomy): domain Bacteria; kingdom Bacillati; phylum Bacillota; class Bacilli; order Caryophanales; family Bacillaceae; genus Aciduricibacillus; species Aciduricibacillus chroicocephali. The sequence goes on from NZ_CP129113.1 coordinate 475,153, forward strand.
TATCTACAAGATAGCTTCCTTCTTTAGCATTATTGAGCAAGCCTTCTTCTCCAAAATAGACTTCCTCTACATCTTTTGGGTAGCCGATCATTGTGATAATGATATCTGATTCACGGGCAAGTTCAGCGACAGTTTCTTTCCAGAAGGCTCCCGCGGCGATCAAGTCAAGCGCCTTTTCCTGCGTTCTTGTATATACGTTCAATGGGTAGCCTGCATTCTGAATATGACCTGCCATGCTTTTCCCCATGACGCCCGTTCCGATAAAGCCGACAATCGGTTTTTTCTGGCTTGTCATTATGTACATCTCCTTTTCCAGACAATTTTCCTTTTCCTTCATTGTAATTCAATTTAGAATAATAATACAGAAAAGAAAGATGGTGCAGAATTATGAAATGGAACATCAAGAAATTCGAGGAATTCACGATTGATGAATTGTATGAGGTCATGAAACAGCGTTGTGATGTATTCGTAGTAGAACAGCATTGCATGGATCTTGATCTGGATGGATTGGACAGGGTTGCAGAACATTGTTTCTTAAGAAACGAAGACGGAACAGTCATCGCTTATTGCCGGCTGCTTCCTGCAGGTACAAAATATTCATTGCCTTCAATAGGACGAGTCCTCGTTGCTAAGGAGTACCGTCGCCAAGGTTATGCGACAAAGCTTATGGAAAAGGCAATTAGCCATATTGAAAGAGAATGGAAAGAAGAGGAAATTAAAGTACAGGCGCAAGCTCATTTGCAGGACTTCTATGGTTCTCTTGGCTTCAACGCTGTATCAGAAGTTTATGAAGATGTTGGCATCCCACATATTGACATGATTCGCAAAGGCTGAACAGGAATCAAAGCAACCGCCTCCGCGCATAGTAAGACAAAACAGTTGCGGGGAGGCGAAAGATTTGATCTCAGATTCACAACGCGAAAGCTTAAAGCAGGAACTTCAGCAGAGACAAAATTTGCTAATTGAACAAGTCCAAGATCATTACGGACAGACATTAGAGCTCGTTAAGGAATCGATGAGTGAGCTGTCCAATTATGATAATCATCCTGCAGATATGGGGACAGAACTGTTTGAAAGGCAGAAGGACATCGCGCTTAATGAACATACTGAGAAGGAGCTCGAAGACATCAATTCAGCACTTCATTCTCTAGAGGCGGGCACGTATGGTCTATGCAGCGCATGCGGCCGCGATATTCCTTTTGAAAGGCTTGAAGCTGTACCGACAACGGATCGCTGTATTGAACATGCCGATCATCAGCCGGTTTATGAAAACAGACGACCGCTGGAAGAAGGGATTTACAGTCCGAATATAAATCCTGATGAGCTAACAGAAGAGACACAAGTTGGCTATGATGCCGAGGATACTTGGCAGGATGTAGCACGCTATGGAACTTCAGAAAGTCCTTCTGATTTTTATGAACCTAAAGCAGATTACGATGAGATGTATCCGAACAGTGACGAATTTGTCGGAGAAGCTGAGGCGATTGAGGGAATTGCGGCAGCCGATATAACAGGTAATTATGATGGCATCGCGAACAATTTCACTGGTTATGCCGATCTTGTCGACATTGAGAAAGAAACGGATTAACCGCAAGCGGGGAAGAGCAATCGTCTGCTTTTCCCGCTTTTCTTTTATGCTTGAGAAGAATTTTGTCGATTTAAGCAAAAAACGTTTTTCATTTAATTGAACACATGCTATAATATGTAAGTTACAGATCCTGTTAGAAAAGAGGAACTACACTTATGAACTTGCGAGAAGATATTCGTAATATCGCGATTATTGCTCACGTTGACCACGGTAAAACGACATTGGTTGACCAGCTTCTTAAATATTCTGGAACATTCCGAGATAATGAACAAGTTGACGAAAGAGCTATGGACTCTGGCGATATCGAGAGAGAACGCGGCATTACAATTTTAGCTAAAAATACAGCAATTAAATATAAAGATCATACAATTAACATCCTTGATACACCTGGTCACGCTGACTTCGGTGGTGAAGTAGAACGTATTATGAAAATGGTGGACGGCGTACTACTCGTCGTTGACGCATACGAAGGTTGCATGCCTCAGACACGCTTCGTATTGAAAAAGGCATTGGAGCAGCGTTTGACACCAATCGTTGTTCTTAACAAGATTGACCGTCCGAACGCTCGTCCGTCAGAAGTTATTGATGAAGTACTCGACCTCTTCATCGAACTTGGTGCAGATGATGACCAGCTTGAATTCCCTGTTATGTACGCTTCAGCCCTTAACGGGACATCTGGTGAAGAACCAGAAGATCAGCAGGAAACAATGGATCCGATCTTTGAAACAATTCTTGAACATATTCCTGCTCCTGTTGATAACGCTGATGAGCCGCTTCAATTCCAGGTTACACTTCTTGACTATAACGAATATGTTGGCCGTATCGGTGTTGGTCGTGTATTCCGCGGATCAATCAAAGTTGGTCAGCAAGTTGTCGTCATGAAAGAAGACGGTACGAAGAAATCATTCCGTGTTTCAAAACTATTCGGCTTCATTGGCTTGAAGCGAATTGAGATTGAAGAAGCGAAAACTGGTGATATCGTTGCAGTAGCCGGTATGGAAGATTTGAACGTTGGTGAAACAATCTGTCCAGAAAGCCATCCGGAGGCTTTGCCAGTTCTTCGTATTGATGAGCCTACTTTGCAGATGACTTTCCTTGTGAACAACAGCCCGTTCGCTGGTAAAGAAGGTAAGTACATCACATCTCGCAAAATTGACGAGCGTCTTATGACACAGCTTGAAACAGATGTTTCTTTGCGTGTAGACCCAACTGACTCTCCAGATGCGTGGACTGTTTCCGGACGTGGAGAGCTTCACCTATCAATTCTTATCGAAAACATGCGCCGAGAAGGCTACGAATTGCAGCTTTCTAAGCCGCAAGTAATCCTTAAGGAAATTGACGGTGTTACATGCGAACCGATTGAGCGTGTCCAAATTGATGTCCCTGAAGAATACACTGGACCAGTTATGGAATCACTTGGAGCTCGTAAAGGTGAAATGCTCGATATGGTGAACCACGGAAACGGACAAGTTCGTCTTGAGTTCAAAGTGCCATCACGCGGCTTGCTTGGTTACTCAACTGAATTCATGACTCAAACACATGGTTATGGTATCCTGAACCACACGTTTGAAGAGTACGGTCCGGTTATCAAGGGTAATGTCGGTGGACGCCGTGAAGGTGTTCTCGTAGCACTTGAAAACGGTAAAGCATCCACTTACGGTATTATGGGTCTTGAAGACCGTGGTATCATCTTCGTTAACCCAGGTACAGAAGTATACGCAGGTATGATTGTCGGTGAACACAACCGTGAGAACGACCTTACAGTTAACATTACGAAAGAAAAGCATCTGACAAACGTCCGCTCAGCGACGAAAGATCAGACTTCAACAATTCGTAAAACACGTCAGATGTCTCTTGAAGAAGCACTAGAGTATCTTGATGATGATGAATATTGCGAAGTTACACCGCAATCTATCCGTCTTCGCAAGAAAATCCTTAACAAAAACGAACGTGAAAAAGCATCGAAACGCAAAAAAATCTAACTTTCTGATTGGGACGTATGCACCTCTGTGTGCATGCGTCTTTTTGCTTTGCACAAAGAGGTATCCTGTTTCAAAAAGCGGTTGCAGGGTAGATAGAGAGGAGGAAAAGATTTAACGGAGGATGATGAAATGCAGAAAACGGCAAGTATGCTTTTGACAAAGGAGAATTTCTATGAAGATTCATTGCCAGAGTGGGTCCGCAATGAATTCAGTACATTTGATTCAATAATAACGCAGTCGGATTTCCCCTGTACGTTTGGAATGTCTGGACATAAAAGGGGAGAACTGCGCTATTCCTATATTACACATGATGACTGGTCTCATCTCCCTGAAACAATGAAGGAATTTAATGAGCTGTTTGAAAATCAGGAACGCTTGATTCGCCATGGCTTTTTCTTGTTTGTCGAACCCGAAGGAGAAGTACGTACGCTGGAGTATTATCGAAAATATTTTTGGGATGTGTTGCAATACTTGCATAATCAGGATGAAGAGGCATGGCCGGAAGCCTATCCGAAAGATCCTGATCATCATCTATGGTCTTTTTCATTTGCTGGAGAGCCTTATTTCGCCTTTGGGAATGCCCCATGTTATAAACAGCGTAAAACGCGTGATCTCGGCAATTCGCTTATTATCGGTTTTCAGCCACGCCGTATTTTTGAAGGTTTAGACGGTTCAACCAAAGTAGGAGCCAAATCTCGAGAAAGTGTACGTAAACGTGTTGAAAAATGGGATCAGTTGCCGAAGCATCCAAACATCAGTCACTATGGAGATGTAAACCATAGAGAATGGAAGCAATATTTTATAGGGGATGATATTGAACCAATCAAAGGGAAATGTCCATTCAGTCCGAAGTAATAAAAAAGAAGCGAGGATTGCTCCTCGCTTCTTTTATGCTTTATTGACTTTTATGCTTTTTGTGGAAGCCACCTGCAATATCGGCTTTTTTGAATTCCCTTGCATAGCGAACTTCCTGGCAACTGGACAATTGCTGATTTTCTACTGGCTGGTATTTCGTGTTTCCACGCATAAATAAAAACCCTCCTCAGAAAAGTTAAATTGTCTTTATTAGTTTACCCGTTCTTTAATTGTTGAAACGTTATAAGTTGATTTGTATTTAGTTTCGGGTAGAAGTTAAAACAGGAGGTGAGGATAATGGAAAGTGTTAAAAGATTTTTCTTTCGTATGCGGGAAAGTTTTTGGTTTCTTCCTGTTATATATGGTCTGGCAGCTATCTTTTCAATTATCTTTATAAAATTACTTGATACGGCCATCATACACAACTGGGAAAAATCGATTCCAGCAGTTTTTTTGACAAGTGCTGATATTTCGAAAGAGCTCTACTCTGCGTTGACAACAGCAATTCTTACAATGACAACAATAAGCTTTTCGACAATCATGGTAGTCCTGACAACGTATTCGACGCAATTTTCTCCACGTACATTACAGGATTTTATGAGGTCCAAATCAACCCACCATGTACTGGGTGTCTATACATTCGGCTTCTTGTTCGCACTATTTAATCTGTTGTTAGTCGGAAAGGAAGACCAGTTTTTAAGGCCGGTCTTTATGGTAATTACAGCAATTTGCGGATTGGCTTTATTTATATATTTCATTCATATGACTTCGAAACAAATCCGAGTCAATTCATTGATTGAAGAAATTCGCAAAGATGGGACTAGGCTGATTTGTGGTACGTATAAGGAAAAGAACTATATTGAGGCAAGCAGCTGGAAGCAATCTGAATTGGAGAGAATAACTCGGGAAAAACGGGAAACAATCTATGCTGAGGAAGCGGGCTATGTGCAGAATATAGATTGGAAAGAGTTGTTCCGTTGGGCTGAAAAGGAAGATGTTATTCTTGAATCTCATGTTCAGGCCGGCGGTTATATCCTACAACAAGCTCCTCTCATCAGTATTATTGGTCTTGGTGAGCCGACTGATAAGAAAAAACGGCTCGATAAATTGCTCCGTTTCATAACAATTGGTTCGGAACGTAGCGATGTCCAGGATATTGAGTTCATGATTGAGAAGATTGTAGAGATCGCTCTACGTGCAATTTCACCTGCAGTGAATGACCCACATACTGCGATTAATTGTATTAATCGGCTTGGTTCCTTGCTCGTTGAGTTAGGAAAGCATAATAAAGAAACACGTTACTTGGCAAATAAAGAAGATAAATTACGTGTCATCCGGCCTACAATCACATTTCCAAAATACTTGTATCGCTGTTTCTATCAGATCAAACATTATGGACGTGAAGATGTGTCTGTTCTCTATGGCCTTCTTGACACACTTGCCAAGGTTGCCTTTGTAAGCGAAAGTGATATTAGGCGTCATATATGGAATTACCATTATGAAGTGCTTGACGTATTTGACTGGCAGACGTTGTCTAATCAGGACTACCTTCATATGCAGGAGGCATATGAGCGTCTCGTTGAACATTGCGAAAAAAGATGAAGCTGGAGCCTTATCCAGACTGATTGTTATGTAGAAGTAATGAATTTGCTTATAATAGTAATAGCGGTATAATCCTTAAGGACAAGCCCTGCTTTTGACAAGCAAGATTCCACAACGAGGTGAGAATAATGGAAACAATTCAAACAAGAGAACAGTTTGAAGAAGTGATTAAATCGGATACACCGGTTATTGTGAAAGTATTTGCAGACTGGTGCCCGGATTGCAAACGTCTCGATATGTTCATTCCAGAAATTATTGAGGAATATGGGAATTATAAATGGTATCAGGCGAATAGCGATGAGATTGCCGGCCTTGCGGAAGACTATGAAGTGATGGGAATACCAAGTATTCTTATTTTCCAGGACGGTGAGAAGAAGGCACACCAGCACAGCGCCTTTACAAAAACACCAGAATCAGTTCGGGAATTCCTTCAGCAGCAGCTCGGTTAATACGGGAAAGCAGCGGATCAAATTCGATCCGCTGCTTTTTAATTAACAATATTATATTTGAAACTGGTACCGAAATTCAGTTTCGTATTTGCGAGAGGATTGTCTTTTCCGAGCAATTGTTCATAATATTGCCGGTCAATTTCGGGAACGGTAATATGAGAGATTCTTTGTTGATTCAAATCTATATCTGAGCCTGGTAGCTTTTCACCCCATTCTATGAAGAAGGGGAGCGGATGATTAGAATCGGATACAGTAAATAGCATCTGCCACTCCAGGGTGCTTCCGTCAGACAGGGATCGGCTTCCGGGGACAGGGCCTATTACCGAATGTCCGAATTGAATAAGATCAGATTTCAGTACATCTATTTGGTCTGTTCGGAACGCTAGTTGTACTATATTTTCCAAACCGGCGTTGAGTGCTTTTACAACGTTTTGGATTAGTGGATTTTCGGATTCTTGGGCAATGGAATTATCGAAGATGCCAATCCATTCTAAATAGCAATCATTGTTAAAGTGGCACAACCAATTCCATGTTCCCCAGTTTTGGTGTTTACCGCCTTGAACAGCAACGACTTGATGTTTCTTAGCAAATTCTTGTGCTGCTTTTTTGGGGTTGGCGGAGGTAATCACGATATGATCAAGTGCAATCATCGCTATTCTCCTTATGTTTTTTAGGAGCAGTATATCACAATGATGAAATTTTGAACTAAATTTTGGTATTGTTGAAATTTGTCGTTTACTATATTGTAAATAGGGTAAAAACCTATATTGAAAATATAGCTTTTATGAGGGGTCAGCGAGATGAACAGAGAAAAAGTAACAATTTATGTGAGTGATAAAAGCCAAACATGTAAAAAAGTGATTGATCAGCTAAAAAGCTGGGATATTCCTTTTCAATTGAAAAATATAACGCAGGAACCGGGATACCGTAAAGAACTTCAACGTAAGGGTATTTACAGTACACCGGCAACATTCATTGACGGTATTGAAAAAGGTATTCTTGGCTTCCAAAAACGAAAAATGCAAGTCGCATTGGAAGTACAAAAGTTGAAGCGCCGTGGTGAGATTTCATTTCTGCTTGGGAACCAGTAAGTGCGGCACCGACCATTCCTTCTCTGCATAAGTTGCAGTAAAGAGGATTAGGGAGGAGGTCAGGCCATGCTCAATCGCAGAAGCTTTCGACAGCAGCCTTTTTATAAAAATGGGCAAATGCCTTTGGGATACGGGGATGCTAGCCAGATGCCAACCGAGATGTCACCAGTTGCGAGACAAACGCCTTACGATTATTTCAGAAAGCCGGCTCAGCCGGAGAACCTGCTTGGCAGAGCACCTGTACAAAACCCCAATCAACAGACGTCCGGTCTTATGTCCTACTTTCAGAATGAAGACGGTGAATTCGACATGGACAAATTCTTTGCGACTACAGGTCAGGTAACGAATCTTTTTCAACGTGTAGCTCCTCTTGTTATGCGTCTTACGTCTGTTCTCAAAGGTTGAACTATATGGAAAACATAATTAGGGCATTGGACGGACAACAGCCAGACTGGCTGTTGTCTTTTGTTATGGCTATGCATAAATAGATCAATAAATGCACAAATAATCTTTATGTAATGTTGAATTTGGGGAGGTGATGAGATGCCGGGCTGCCTGCTGATTCACGGATATACCGGAAGTCCTGCTGAGCTTGAACCGCTAATTATTCATTTGCAAAAGAATACAGATTGGGAGCTGCTCGTGCCGGTGCTGCCAGGTCATGGAGAAGAAATAAATTTGCGGTATGCGGATGGTAAGGAATGGATAGATACCGCCGAGAAAGCACTTCAGTCTCTTAAAGAAAGGCATCAGACGGTACACATTATCGGTTTCTCGATGGGGGGGCTGATCGCTGCAATTCTCGCTGCTCGTCATAAGATTGGGAAGCTTGTACTTCTTGCGGCAGCGGGAAAATTTCTTCCTCCGCGCCGACTGACTGCTGATTTGTTTGGTTTTTTCAGGGCCTATATGAAAGGCCGTTTGAAAGAAGATCGCTACTACAATGTGCTGTTGAAAAAAACTAAGGCGCTGACATGGCGCGCCAATATGGAGTTTCTGCAACTTGTTCAATATGGTCGCAAAAGTCTTGCTGAAATTAAAGTTCCAGTCCTTATTATGCAAGGAATGCGAGATGGTCTTGTACCGTACAAGACAGCTCATTTTCTTGAAAAGATGATCGGTGCTAGTGAGAAGGAAACAATCCTGTTCGAACGTTCACGTCATTTCATATGTCTTGGAGAGGAACGAGAGGCCGTAAACAGGATTGTACTTGAATTTCTCCAGAGAGAATGAATAAGCCATGCAGAAAATTCCGGAGAACCGAGAATATCTGTATGGCTTATTTTTTTGATATGGTAACTTTCGGTTTGCGTGCTGTACTCATTATGAACAGGAAGAGACCAAACAGAATGATTGCTCCACCCAAGAGCTGGGTGCCTGGAACTCGTTCATGCAAAATAATGAAGGCCAGGATGACAGATCCAGCGGGCTCGAATATAAGGCTCGTCTGAACAGACGAAGCTTGCAGCCACTTTAATGCCCAGTTGAATAGCGTATAACCAAGGAAAGTCGGCAGAAGTGCAAGCGTGATCATTGAAAGCCAGTCCGCTCCCTGATAGCCGGTAAATGCAGTGCCTGTTGCCATATTGGCCGCTGCCAAAACAACTGCTCCTCCTGCATAAACGTAAAATGTATACGATGTCAGGCTGAGATACATGCGGACTTTTTGACCAATCATAAAGTAAAAAGCGAGCGAAAGCATGCTGCCGAGTGCAAGACAATCACCGTAGAAGTCTGAGCCGCCGAGCCGATAGTCGCCGACAAGGATGATAAGTATGCCAATAAAAGCGATAATCATACTAATCCCCGCGCCTGCTGAAAATTTCTCGCGAGATAGAATCCCACCCATCAGCAGAATGGCAATTGGCTGCAGCGCAACGAGGACGGCAGAACTGGCAACAGTCGTGTGATGCAATGATTCATAAAACAATGTCAGATGGAGCGCGAGCAGGATGCTGCTTGTGGCGAGCAGGAGCCAGCTGGCCAAATTAAGGCGCTTCCATTCATTCCTTTTTGCAATCAAAATGAAAGGGAGAAGAATAATGGCTGCAAATAAAAGACGATAATTGGCAATAATAGATGCAGGGACTCCATCCGCCAATTTTACAAGAACAGCTGTGAACGAAACGGCTATTACACCAATTGCAACAGCGAGCTTTGGATTAAAAGGCGGAAAACGCATAGGACACCTCCATGAGAGCATACAAATACAGTACTCATTTAACTCAATATTACCATGCTATTAGAAATAATACACGGCAGGAACAAGTGCAGGGACAAATAAATACACATTACTGGTAATAACTACTGCAACTGTGTTATGATGTTATAGTTATCATACTGTATGCGGGATCTCTTTTTGAGGCACCCTTCAGAGAGTTGGAGGAAGCCCTGGCATGCTTTAAGAGACATGACAGCGAAAGTAAATCGTCCAGAGGAAGTTTCACTGGGCTGATTAAACATGTGCCCACAGGCAGATTTCAGTAAGCATGACCGGACTTGACGGTACATGACTTGATGTTGAACATATAATATTCCCTCTTAAAGTATCATCCTGATAACTTTCTCCATATTGATTGAACAAATCTGAACATAGGATTCAGATAAAAAAGGAGTAGAAAATTCATTGGCTAAATTTAATGAACTTGGTATTTCGGATTCCGTCATGCAAGCGTTGGAAAAAATGGGCTTTGAAGAAGCAACACCAATCCAGACGGAAACAATTCCCTATGCACTTGAAGGTAACGATGTAATTGGACAAGCACAGACAGGTACTGGTAAGACTGCAGCATTCGGTATCCCGATGATTGAAAAACTCGAGGCCGGTTTCCGCAAAATCCAGGCAATTGTTGTTGCCCCTACACGTGAACTTGCAATTCAGGTTGCAGAAGAGCTTAACAGACTTGGCCGCTTCAAAGGTATACGTGCCCTTTCTGTTTATGGCGGTGCGAACATGGACCGTCAGATTCGTTCTCTAAAAGACGGCCCACAGATCGTAGTTGCCACACCTGGACGACTTCTCGATCACTTGCGTCGTAAAACGATTCGTACTGACAATGTTAAATTTGCAGTCCTTGATGAAGCAGATGAAATGCTGAACATGGGCTTCATTGATGATATCCGTGATATCTTGAAGGCGATTCCTGAAGAGCGCCAAACTTTGCTCTTCTCAGCAACAATGCCTAAAGAAATTCGCGAAATTGCAACTACTTTGATGAACAACCCGAAAGAAGTCAAAGTAAAAGCGAAAGAAGTTACAGTTGAGAACATCGACCAGTCCTTCATTGAAATCCCTGAGAAGTTCAAGTTCGATACGCTTACGAACCACATTGATATTAATTCACCAGATCTAGCAATTATCTTCAGTCGTACGAAGCGACGTGTTGATGAAATTACTGAAGGATTGCAAGCACGCGGTTTCCGTGCTGAAGGTATCCACGGTGACTTGACACAGGGCAAGCGTATGAGCGTTCTTAACAAGTTCAAAAGCGGCCGTGTGGATGTACTTGTTGCGACAGACGTTGCTGCACGCGGTCTTGATATCTCTGGTGTTACACATGTATACAACTTTGATATTCCACAGGATCCAGAAAGCTATGTACACCGCATCGGACGTACGGGCCGTGCTGGACGTACAGGTGAAGCGATTTCCTTCGTTACACCACGTGAAATCCCGCATCTTCGTCTAATCGAAAAGGTGACGAAGAGCAAGATGAAGCGTCTTGCTCCACCAACGAACAAAGATGCACAAAAAGGACAACAGCAAGTGACAATTTCTAAATTGGAAAGAATCATTGCTGAGCAGGATCTTACTGCATACCATGAAGTTGCTAATGAATTGCTTGAAGAGCATGATTCTTTGACAGTTCTTTCTGCAGCACTTAAGATGCTGACAAAAGAGCGCAAAGATATTCCAGTCCGTATTTCTTCCATTCAGCCAATTAGTGTCAAAGGTCCACGTAATAATGACCGCAGACGCAGTGGCGGCGGACGCCAAGGCGGCTATAGTGGTGGTGGAGGTAAACGCTTCTACGGCCAGCGCAGTGGTGGCGGTCAAGGTTCCCGCAACCGTAAAGGCGGATACCAGAGCCGACGTAATAACGACTAATACCAATGTAAAAAAGCCCGGAAAGCTGACTAAGTCAGTTCCGGGCTTTTTTGTACATAATTACATCCAGCTGAACAAAATAATGACGAGCAAAACTGCGATGACAATCCATAGGATGCGGTTATTATCCTGCTTACCATGTCTATATGCATTATGTTCTTTTTCCGCATATTGTACTTCCACTACATCGCCATAACGATTTGACTGGCGGTGCTGATAGAACGGACGAATTCGTTGTAGAAATAATGGCGAAAGGGCAAATCCGCCAATTGCACCAAAAAGATGAGCTTGCATATGAATGCCAGTCTGTATAAATGTCATGGCGACACCAAGTATGAAAAATACCCAAACAATTTGAGCGCTGCCATGATCAATCATTTGCTTTCGGAAAAGGATCATATAAATATAAACTCCGAACAATCCATAAATTGCACCGGAAGCACCAAGATGCAGGAAAGTCGCTTCAGGAGCAAGCAAATAGCTGCCGAGGTTGCCAATAATGCCAGCTCCGAGATAGATAAGAAGGAATTTTGTCCGACCAATCATTCGCTCCAATGCTGGGCCGAATAGGACAAGTGAGAAGCTATTGAATGCGACATGAGATAATCCGGCATGAAGGAAGGTAGAGGTGAACAGGCGCCAGTAATTACCTTCATGAATTGCTAAGTTCTGACCAACTCCCCAATAATAAATCTGGTTATAAATTGGAAGGTGGAGCACACTCATAAGCCATAATATAAGATAGATGCCAACGAGCGCAGATACAGCTGGATACAGCCGGACAAATTCCTTAATGCTTCTTTCATTTCGTATGAACATGGACAAAGCTCCTATCTTAATTGAAAATCGATTATATAGGGAAATGGAAAATCAAAAGATGAATTTTGGACTATCAATATATAATAATCAATTTGTTGTCTGATGACCAATCTTTTACCGACGGCAGAAAGGAGAAATAACAGAATGATCAAAGGAATCGGGATGGACCTTACAGAAATATCCAGAATTGAACGAAGCATTTCGAAAAGCGAACGGCTTGCAGAACGTGTACTGACCGCTAAGGAACTGCAGCTTTACAGAGAAATGGAGCCGAAGCGCAGACTGGAATTTCTTGCTGGGCGATTTGCGGCTAAAGAAGCTTTCGCAAAAGCAGCTGGGACAGGTATTGGCAAAGCAGTCGGTTTTCAAGATATCGAAATTCTTCCGGAAGATTTCGGAGCACCAAAAATTTATGCAGCAGGTTATGAACGGGAACGTATCTTTGTTTCTATCACACATACAGAGCACTATGCAGCTGCTCAAGTCGTTATCGAAGAACCTGTCTAGGAAGGACGGGCATATTGAATAAGGTTGTCTCATATATTTTAATGCGGTCAGGAGGGAACGACATGTATATTGTCACCGCACAGGAGATGTACGATATTGAAAGACATGCAATTGGAGAAGTCGGGATTCCATCGGTAGTACTGATGGAAACGGCTGGCAGGAGCATCGCTAGTGAAATTGTCCCTCAATTAAAGGGACCAGAGCAGATCATGGTAGCGATTGGAGCCGGGAATAATGGTGGAGATGGTTGGGTCATTGCCCGAGTATTGTTGGAAAAGGGATATCAAGCTATAGCGGTTCAGACAGTTCCCGATGCCAAAATAAAAGGGGATGCGCTTCTTAATAAGCAGATCTTCGAGAAAGTTGGCGGGCATGTCGAGTATGCGACGACTCAAGGGGATTTTAAGGCGAAGATGCGAAAGGCAGACATCATTATTGATGCAATCCTAGGCATTGGTACCCGAGGGGATGTACGTGAACCATACAAAGGCTTCATCAATTCGATAAATGAATCTTGTGCAACAGTCATTTCGGTAGATATACCGTCCGGGATTGAAGCATCAGAAGGAGCGACTGGCAAAGATGCTGTACAGGCTGACCAGACATATATGCTTGGAGCAGCTAAGCTAAGTGCCTTTCTCCCGAAAACAGCTCCGTATTTTGGAGAATGGCAGTTGCTTGATATCGGATTGCCCCGAATCTCTTTTGAAAGTCGTGTGAATCGCAAACTGACAACAATAGCTGATGTAAGGAAGACTTTACAGAAGCGCAATCCTTTTGCGCATAAAGGCACATACGGCAAAGGGCTAATTGTTGGAGGCAGCGAGTTCATGCCAGGTTCTGTAACGATGACTGTCATGGCGGCACTCAGGACAGGAGCAGGTTTATGTACTGTTGCAACAGAAAAAGCTGCTATTCCGTCCATCGCAGCGAATTGCCTTGAAGCGATGTATAAAGATCGCGCTGGAATCCCTGAAATGGATCTGTCTGACTTTGATGGCATTGCAATGGGGCCTGGGATGGGACAGGATAAAACGGCTGGTGAACTTGTAAACAATCTGTTCCGCGGTGCTGAATGTCCGCTTGTCATTGACGCAGATGCACTTCAACATGCCAAGGAAATGCTCCATGCCGGTGTGCGAAAAGGCAGAGCAACTTTGCTGACTCCTCATCCTGGAGAAATGGCAAGACTGCTTGATATCGAGATTGGTGAACTTCTCGCAAATCCCTTTTCATACAGTGCAAGATTTGCCGAACAGACCGGTTCCTATGTCCTCTTAAAAGGTAAGCATACAATCGTTACAGCGCCAGATGGCAGACAGTCTGTAAATAATACAGGCAATGCTGGACTTGCTAAAGGGGGCACAGGCGATGTACTGACAGGCATTGTACTTGCTCTTGCAATGCAACAGGACGATCCGTTTGAAGCTCTGCGTTGCGCTTGCCATATCCATGGACTCTCTGCAGATATTCAAGTTGAATCTGCACATTCCGAGCATGACCTGCTTGCGACCGATGTCGTGAAAGGCATCGGAGCGGTTTATCGAAAGCTCCTGTAGCGGTTTTCCCAGACGATTCTAAGTTCCCTTTGTCCGGATTTTGGAAATGGATCATGCAGTGAATTGGATAATTGCAGCACAATTCATTCCTGAAAATGAGGAAGAGGGGATTTGTGATGAGAAAAAAACATATGCTTTCATTTGCTATTTTGTTAGGTATGCTCGTACTTTTTCTTGCTGGTTGCGGCGAGAAATCTAAGGAAGATGTCGTCAAGAAGCTGGACAGTCAAGTGTCTGGTCTGAAGGGATATAAATCCAAAGCCGAAATGAAGATGAATACTGGAGAATCCCCGCAGAAATATGATTTAGACGTATGGTATAAAGAAAAAGAACATTACCGAGTTTCGCTTGCTAATGTAGATGACGAAAAAGGCAATCAGATTATCTTGAAAAACGCAGATGGTGTTTTTGTCGTCACACCTGCTCTTAACAAAAGCTTCAAGTTCCAGTCTGACTGGCCTGAATCAAGCAGTCAGCCATACCTGTACCAGTCACTTGTCCAAGATGTGAAAAAGGACAAGGACGCGGAATTCAAGACGACTGAAAAACACTATATTTTTATAACAAAAACCAATTATCAGAGCAACAGCAACTTGCCTTATCAGGAAATTCGCTTTAACAAGAAGAACTTCACTCCTGAACTTGTCCGTGTTCTGGACAAAGACAAAAAGGCACTAGTGGAAGTCAGCTTCAGTGAATTCAAGCTGGATCCTAGCTTTAAAGCTGAAGACTTTGCACTCGATCAGCAGAAGAAAAGCGGTTCATCTGCCAAGACGGCTTCAGCTGAAGTGAAAACACTCTCAGTCGCCTACCCTGTAGAGACTTCAGGGGCGGCTCTTTCTGAGAAGAAAGAAATTGAACTAGAAAATGGCAAACGTGTCATTTTGACATACAGTGGCGATAAAGAATTCACGCTTGTCCAGGAGAACGCCGGAGCTGTATCTGCAATGACAGAACCGAAGGAACTCAAAGGCGATATTGTCAATCTGGGCCATACGCTGGCCGCTCTTAATGGCAGTACGATTGAATGGAGTCAGGGAGGCGTCGACTACAAACTAGCCAGTGATGCATTGACAAAAGAAGAACTCATCAATGTTGCAAAATCTGTGCACGGTACAAACTCTAAATAAGCTTCAATCAGGACGGCCTTTCGCTATAAGCGGGGCCTGCTTTTTTTTGCCCTAACTTGACAGTGTAATTCCAAGCGTTCAAAATTAATAGAAAAAGATAACTGTTAAAATCGCTGCATCAGGCATCGGGGAGGAAGTAACATTGAATAGCGGCCAATATAGACCAAGTTGGGCAGAAATCGATCTCGCAAGCATCAAGTATAATATCCACCAGATTAAGGAAACATTAAAGGAAGAGAATAAAATCATGGCAGTCGTAAAGGCGAATGGCTATGGGCACGGAGCGGTTCAAGTAGCGAAAGCGGCAATTGAGGCAGGAGCGGAAGCAATTGCTGTTGCCCTATTGGAAGAAGCTATGCAGCTTCGCAAGGCAGGTATTGAAGTGCCGGTTCTCGTGCTTGGAAGGGTCATGCCTGAGTTTGCCCCTATAGCGTCAGAGAATAACATCGCATTGACAGTTTTCCAGATAGACTGGATTGCGGAAGCTGAACGTTATTTGGATAAGGCGAGTGATACGCGACTGGATATTCATCTCGAACTCGATACAGGAATGAATCGGACAGGAATCAAAAATGAAACAGATCTCAATGCTTTTTTGCAGGCATTAACAGATTGCAGACGCATATATTTATCAGGAGTGTATACGCACTTTGCCACAGCGGATGAGGAGCAGACCGATTATTATATGAGACAGATTGATGATTTTCGCAAGTTTGCGGACATCATCAAAAAAGTGTGGCCTTCAACCGTTTCTTGGCATACGAGCAACAGTGCCGCGTCCATGCATTATCCTCATGATGCAGCGGATTATGTAAGATTTGGAGTCTCCATGTATGGCCTGTATCCATCTCCTTATCTTGCTGAACAGGCGCCAATCGAGCTTAAACCTGCTTTTTCACTGCACAGCCGTCTTGTTGAAGTGAAACAGATTAACAAGGGTGATGCAGTAAGCTATGGAAGAACTTATGAAGCTGAGGGCGAAGAATGGATCGGTACAGTTCCAATCGGATATGCAGATGGCTGGCTCCGCAGGCTGCAAGGTGCAGAAGTACTCATCAATGGAAAAAGAATGCCAATTGTCGGCCGGATTTGTATGGATCAGTTCATGGTCAAACTTGATAGGGAATATCAAGTCGGTGAAAAGGTGACTTTAATCGGCAAACAGGGGCAGGATGAGATTACGATGCAGGAGACGGCGGATCTCCTCGAAACCATCGTTTATGAGGTTCCATGTATCATCAGCAGCAGAGTACCAAGATTGTATATTTAGAAAAAGAGGCGTCAGCGCGACAAAAAAAGTGGTATTTTGCTAAAAAAGCCAAGAAGCCTTTGCAATGGCCTCCATTCAATGATATTATGAACTTGGAATAATTCGATACCGGATCATTTAATTAAAGTAATATCATATGAAGTGTGAATTGCGGAGGTGTTCGGTTTGTCAGAAGGCTTGCAGGAAGTACGAGTCAAATTGCCAAAAAACTTGTTGAACGAGGTGGATGGATTGATGAGACAAGAAAACAGTGACCTAAGTGAATTCATCTATCAGGCTGCTAAGAGCTACTTGCAGCATAAAAGAGACGAGCATATTCAGCAATTCCGCGAATCCATGCGACTTGGCTACCTGGAGATGGCTCGTATCAATCTGACAATTGCTTCAGAAGCTTTTCAAGCAGAAGAAGAAGCTGAAAACACTTCGGAGCGCGCCGTGATCGGGGTGTAATGATTTGATTGTCCAACGAGGCGAAGTTTATTTCGCTGACCTGTCCCCTGTAGTTGGATCGGAACAGGGAGGCGTGCGTCCAGTACTGATTTTACAAAACGACATTGGCAACCGTTTCAGCCCTACTGTCATTGTGGCGGCGATTACGGCCCAAATCCAGAAGGCGAAGCTCCCTACACATGTGGAGATAGATGCCAAGCGTTACGGCTTTGATCGCGATTCCGTTATTTTGCTTGAACAGATCCGTACTCTTGACAAGCAAAGACTTACAGATCGTATTACAAAGCTTGATGGCGAGATGATGAAGAAAATAGAACGTGCACTGGAAATCAGTCTTGGACTGAAAGATATGTATGACAATCATTAAGGGACTTCTGTTGAGTACAGGGGTTCCTTTTTCGTTCTTCTCCTCTATACCCGTTGCACATGCATACAAACATGAAGAAGCGGGCTATTATATTCATTAATAATAAACAATGTCATTGAAAATATATGAAGTATAGTTAAATTGTTTTTTGGTGTATGTTTTTGTTGCTAATGCATTGTATGCTACAATCAACTTATGGAGATTTTGATTTTGCAATTATCTTAAGGTCATGCAACAATATATATATTAATGTCAGGAATGTAACGGAGGAAATTATGAACCAGAGAATTAGAGACGTTCTAATTGAGCACAGCGATTCGATTGTCGAAACCTGGCTTAATGTGATGGGCCAAAATAGAGAGGATCATTATACTGCCATTTCCGAAGATTTGTATGAACTGACAAACCGGGAATTTGCCAATGTTATTTTTGCGAATATAAACGGAGATAAAACGACTCGTATCTTTGAAGAGTTTTCCGAGAGAGTCATTAATCTGGGGTGGCCACTCGGATATATAACCGATGGCTTAAGCGCTTACAGACGTGTTTCAATTGACTACATCATTAGCTTGGAGACTTCACAGAATGCAAAGGTGAATTCTAATATTGCAGCTGAGATTGATGAATGGGTTACACCTATTATCCGTCATCTTGTAAACAGTTATACAGGGAACTGGGAGAATATTGTATCGTTACAGAGAGTCGCTCTTCAGGAGCTTTCAGCGCCACTTATTCCAGTCATCGATCAGATCACTGTTATGCCTCTAATTGGCACGATAGACACGGAGCGGGCGAAGCTGATCATGGAGAATCTCCTTGACGGTGTGATTCGTCACAATGCTGAAGTGGTGCTCATTGATATTACAGGTGTGCCTGTTGTAGATACGATGGTGGCACATCATATTATTCAGGCTGCAGAAGCAGTGCGATTGATCGGTTCAACTTGCATTCTTGTAGGCATTCGTCCGGAAATTGCCCAGACTATCGTCAATCTCGGTATTGATCTTGGCAAGTTTTCAACTAAGAGTTCATTGCGTAAAGGCTTCCTTGCTGCGCTTGAGCTTACAGACCGAAAAATCACTGATCTCAAAGAAACAGAAGAAAGTATTGGAAAAATTATTGATTCCATAGGCAAGGAGTGAACGAGATGCGAATTCCAATTTTGAAACTGCACAACTATTTGCTTGTTTCCATCCAGACAGAAATCGACGACAACACGGCGATTCAGTTTCAGGAAGATTTGTTGAACAAAATTCACAAAAGCGGATCCTCAGGTGTCGTCATTGATCTGACCTCAGTTGAGATTATTGACTCCTATATTGCCAAAGTACTTGGAGATGTCGTCACTATGTCCGATCTAATGGGAGCAAAGGTTGTCCTTACAGGCATCCAGCCTGCTGTTGCGATGACACTGATCGATTTGGGCATTCATTTGAGAAATGTACCGACAGCACTTGATCTGGAGCAGGGGCTTATTAAATTGCAACAGGAATTGGGGGAATAACCTATGTCCCTCCAATCCTGCATCAATATTATGAAAGAGCTGGATATCGTCGGAGCTCGCCAATTAGGCCGGGATATGACGAAGGAAATCGGATTCGGCATTGTCGACCAGGCAAGAGTGACGACAGCCATTTCCGAACTGGCTCGCAATATCTACCTATACGCAGATCAAGGACGAATCTGCTGTGAAGCAATTGAGAATATGGGGAAATGTGGTATTAAGCTGACGGCTGTGGATCAAGGCCCAGGCATTGAAGATATTGGGAAAGTGATGCAAGATGGCTACTCAACATCTGGAGGACTTGGCGCAGGATTGCCAGGCGTTAAACGCCTTATGGATGAATTCGATCTAGTATCAGAGAGAGGTAAAGGCACCTCTATTACAGCAATTAAATGGCTTAGATAATACGCATTGTGTAGGCAGTACATAATGTAGCGAAAGGTGTGCATGCTGACAGTCCCGCGTGTGCACCTTTTCCATTTATAAGGGAAGTAAGTTAAATCTTTGGGGGTGTCCAGGACATGAATGAATCGGCAATTGAAGCAGTTGAGGCTTATAAAAACCTGCTGCAAAATTATATACGTACAAAAGACGAAAAATATCTGTATAGAGCCGAACAGGTAAGTAAGAAGTTCATTAAAAATCAAATTCTTCCGGAAGAAATTGTGAACTTTCATAATCAGGCCCTGGACGAGATCTTTCCTGAAATTCCTGAGGAATTCAAAGATTCCATGTCGTTTTTGCTGGAAACGATGATTGGCTATGGGCTGGCTCATCAGGAATTCCAGGCGTTACGGGATGAACAGCTTACACTGAAATCCGAGATTTCAGTAGCGGCCAGTATGCAGGAGACTTTGCTTGCAACAGTGAAGCCAGAAGCAGAAGGGCTTGATATAGGCGTTATCTCAGTTCCTGCACATCAAATGAATGGTGACTATCACCATTTCATAAAAGGCAAGGACGGATCACTTGGGATTGCCGTTGCGGATGTGGTTGGAAAGGGTGTGCCGGCAGCGCTGAGTATGTCCATGATCAAATACGCTGTTGACAGTTTCCCTGAGACGATGATGAAACCTAAAGATATTCTTGCCAACCTGAACAGGGTTGTAGAGCGTAACGTAGACCCGAGTATGTTTATTACAATGTGCTATGCCCTTTATGAACCTAAAAGAAGTTCTTTCTGTTACTCTTCAGCTGGCCATGAGCCAGGTCTCTATTACAATGCAAAGACTGATTCATTTAGAGAATTGGAAACTAAAGGAATTGTTTTGGGGGTTGCTCCAGAAGTTAGCTATGAACAGTATGAATTGCAACTGGATAAAGGGGACATGCTAATTTTGCTCACTGACGGTGTCACAGAATGCAGGCAAGGTGAGCATTTCCTTGAGATAGATGAAGTTCTTGATGTAATTAGGAAATATAAGCATCTGCCAGCACAGGAGACAGTCAATCAAGTGTTCAAACACTTTGAACGTTTGCAGAGTTTCCAATTAAGGGATGATTTCACTCTAATTATTTTACGTAAAGATGTTTAGTATTTGTATGGCGGGGAATAAGACGATGTAGCAATAAATCGTCAACTTGCAGTACATACAAATACTTGCATAATATAGATGAAAAACAAGATCGAGAATAGGAGGAACAATTATGAATTTGCAAATAGATATTGAAAAAGAAACTGATTTGACAACTGTATATCTCTCCGGTGAGATTGATATTTATACTGCACCACAGTTAAAGGAACAAATGGTTCGCCTTTTGGAAGAGCCGGGAGTGACAGTAGAAGTCGACCTTGAAGATGTTGGTTATATGGACAGTACAGGCATTGGTACATTTGTCAACGCTTTGAAAGTATCGAATATGAACGGCAGCCATTTGCGACTTGTGAACATGCAAGATAGAGTATTGAGACTCTTCAGTATTACAGGACTTGATGAAATTATGGATATTAATGCAGCGATAAGAGGTGGACAGGAATAATGGAAAATTTCGATTTTATTGAAATGAAGTTCCCGGCGAAAGCCGAATATGTTGGCGTAGCACGCCTTAGTATCTCAGGGGTTGCAAGCCGCATGGGTTTTTCTTTCGAAGATATTGAAGATTTAAAAGTTGCAATGTCCGAAGCGGTAACGAATGTGGTGGAACACGCATATGAAGGAGATCATCCGGGAGAATTCACTATCGGATTTGGTGTATATGAAGACAGACTCGAAATCATGGTGGCAGACCATGGCGGCAGCTTCGATCTTCAGAATATCAAGGGTGCAATCGGGCCATATAAGGCAACAGAATCTGTAGACAAGATGCGCGAGGGTGGTTTTGGTCTCTTCTTGATTAATGCTTTGATGGACAAGGTCGAAATTAATAATAATTACGGGGTTATCGTTTTGATGACCAAGTATTTGAACGAGTCTGAGGTGGGGTTTGATGACCAATTCTCAAAGACCCAATAAAGGTAAAGATCAGGTATATGAATGGATTGAATACTTGCATGAAGATCCGAAGAATGAGGAATATCAAGAAAAAGTAGTCCTTGCCTATAAAGACCTTGTTGACTCTCTTGCCAGAAAATATTCAAAGAACTCAAGCATACATGAGGATCTCGTTCAAATCGGAATGATCGGGCTACTTGCTGCAGTCCGCCGATACGATGCCTCCTATGGAAAATCTTTTGAGTCATTCGCCATACCTACAATCATTGGAGAAATTAAACGATTTATTCGGGACAAAACTTGGAGCGTTCATGTACCGCGACGCATTAAGGAACTTGGCCCAAAAATTAAAAAAGCAGTGGATGAGTTGACAACTGAAAATCAAAAGTCTCCATCCGTTCAGGAAATAGCTGATTATCTTGACGTTTCCGAAGAGGAAATACTTGAAACGATGGAAATGAGCAAGAGCTATAAGGCATTGTCTGTTGACCGCAAGATTGAAGCAGATTCAGATGGCAGTACTGTGGCCATTCTTGATTTGATCGGCAATCAGGACAAAGGTTATGAAAACATTGATCAGAAGATGATTCTCGAAAATATAATGCATGTGCTTACAGAGCGAGAGCAAAAGATTTTGCAATGTACATATTTTGAGAATATGAGCCAAAAAGAAACTGGAGATTTACTTGGGATATCGCAAATGCATGTATCAAGACTGCAACGCCGTTCCTTGAGAAAGTTGCGTGAAGCGATTCAGTCGGAAAGTTCGGAGGTTCTGGATTGAGCAAAGTGCAGACAGCTGTTTTCCAAAAACCAAAAAAGGGCAATTATATTTGTGGTGACAGCTATTTCTTTGAGGAAACAGATGATGGTTATATCTGTGCTATTGCTGATGGACTTGGCAGTGGGGAGATGGCCAAAGAATCATCACAAGTGGCGATTAATGTCATAAAGGATGCAGCCAATGATCCTCCAGAAAAGATCCTCCGGGATATCAATTTGGCGCTCGCTGGTAAAAGAGGAGTAGTCATCGGTGTGCTGAAGCTTGATTATACGAATGGCATTTTTTCTTTTCTATCCGTAGGGAATATAGGCCTTGTCGCAATTAACGCAGAACATCGCAAAATACGCCATATCAGCAATGCCGGTTACTTGGCTGGCTACCAGCGAACGTTCAAGTTTGAAGAGAAGAAGCTTGAACCGGAAATGAATTTTCTCCTTTTCTCAGATGGAGTTTCCGAGAGGGAATTATCTAAGGACTATATGGTAACGACCGATGTCCAGGATCTAATTACATTATATTCACATCTGAGCAGTGAAATTAAAACCGATGATACAACACTTATAGCTATACGCTATGAGGACGATGACTAGACAGACCGCAACCAATTTTGGATAAGCGTTCTGTCTAGTTTTTTGTTTTAGGCAGGAAAGAGAGTCTTTTGATAGAATATTAATTAGAGCAAAGAGGAGGAAGAAATAGTGCCCGATATTAATGAAAAAGTACTTACATGGACAGCAAAAGAGGCTGGCGTGTCTGATAAGATCGCGGAAAAAGTAATCAATCTTCTAGATGAAGGAAATACAGTTCCGTTTATCGCCCGTTATCGTAAAGAAATGACCGGCGGGTTGGATGAAGTCCAAATCAAGCTCATCCAGGATAAATGGATGTATGCTGTCAATCTATCGGAACGCAAGGAAGAAGTCATCCGGCTTATTGAAGAGCAGGGCAAACTAACGGCAGAACTAAAAAAGGACATCACATCAGCAGAACAGCTGCAGCGTGTTGAAGACTTATATAGGCCTTACAAACAGAAACGAAGAACGAGAGCGACTATCGCTAAAGAAAAAGGACTCGAACCGTTTGCAGAGCGTCTATGGGGACAAAAAGCGGAACTGAATTTATTGGAGGAAGCGAGAGATTACATCTCTGAAGAGAAAGAATTGCCGACAATTGAAGAAGTTCTTGCAGGTGTCAATGACATTATTGCGGAATGGATTGCTGACCATGCTGAATATAGAGAACTTTGCCGTGAAGAAACGTTCAAACAAGGCGTTATCATGACGAAAGCAAAAGACGAAGAGAAAGATGAAAAGCAAGTTTTTCAAATGTATTATGATTACAGTGAAGCTGTTCGTTCTATGGCATCTCATCGTGTCCTCGCTGTAAATCGTGGGGAAAAGGAAGGTATCCTGAAAGTAAGTATTGAGCCGCCTACTGAAAGGCTCATTGAAAAGCTTGCTCGTAAAGCAATCAAAAGGCATACAAGTGGGAAGGTACGTGAAATACTTGAACAGGCTATAGAGGATAGTTTTAAGCGTCTTTTACAGCCATCGGTCGAGCGAGAAATACGCCATACTTTGACGGAAAAGGCAGAACAGCAGGCAATTGAGGTTTTCTCAAAGAACTTGAACAGCCTTCTGCTTCAACCACCGCTTAAGGAGAGAAAGATACTTGGGGTGGATCCTGCATTTCGTACTGGCTGCAAGCTCGCTGTAATAGATGAAACAGGAAAAATGCTTGATATTAGCGTCATGTACCCAACTGCTCCGCGTAATGACATAAAGGGAGCTGAACAGGCAGTACTGAACTATGTGAAAAAGTACGACATTGAACTGATTGCTATTGGTAATGGAACGGCTTCACGGGAAACAGAACAGTTTATAGTAGAAGTGATTCAGCGTAATGAACTGAACATCCCATATATCATTGTAAATGAGGCAGGAGCAAGTGTATACTCAGCCTCTGCTCTAGCACGTGAAGAATTCCCGGATTTGCAAACCGAAGAACGGAGTGCGGTTTCTATTGCAAGACGTGTACAGGATCCGCTTGCCGAACTTGTAAAAATTGACCCGAAATCAATTGGAGTTGGCCAATATCAACATGATGTGAGTCAAAAATATCTTAACGAATCACTAGGGTTTGTTGTTGAAACAGCTGTAAATCAGGTTGGTGTTAACGTAAACACCGCTTCTGTTTCTTTACTGCAATATGTATCAGGACTAAGCAAAACAGTCGCAAAAAATATTATTATGAGAAGAGAAGAACTCGGAAAGCTGAGAAAGCGTAGTGAACTTAAGGATGTACCTCGACTCGGTGCAAAAACGTATGAACAGAGTATTGGTTTCCTAAGAATTATAGATGGAGACAATCCACTTGATCGTACGCCAATCCACCCAGAGACATATAAGCAGGCTGAAAAGCTTTTATCCTATGTAGACTGTGATTTAAAAGATATAGGGACGGCAAATCTTCGTGAACAGCTGCAAAGTATTAATGTTAATGAAATGGCTGAGAAGTTGGACATTGGTATTCCAACATTGAATGACATGATTTCAGCGTTAAGCAGACCTGAACGTGACCCTCGTGAAGATTATCCGCAACCGCTGCTTAAAACAAATGTTTTATCATTGGAAGATTTACAAAAAGGGATGGAACTGCAAGGAACTGTCCGTAATGTCGTTGACTTTGGTGTATTTGTCGATATCGGTGTGAAACAAGATGGGCTTGTACATATATCGAAACTTACAAATAAGTATGTAAAGCATCCTCTTGATGTTGTCTCAGTAGGAGACATTGTCACAGTCTGGGTTGAGGATTGTGATATAAAAAGGGGTAGAATCGCGTTATCGATGTTAGGACAGAAAGTAGAAGCATAGTTGGGAAAATAAATAAACCACTTCCATGGAGACGGAAGTGGTTTATTTATATTTAAAAGGGATATAACAAATAAGAGTATAAAAAAACAGATCCAGCTAAATGCTGGATCTGTTGTCATCATGTATTAGTAAGTAGCAGTTGCAGGAGCTTCTTGGATTGCTTCAGTCAAATCAATACCAAGTGCTTTTGCAACACCTTCACCGTATGCTGGATCTGCCTGGTGGCAGTGCAATACGTGACGCTGCATAATGTGCTTGTCCACACCAGCCATAGCGCGACCAGTGTTTTCGAACAATACTTGTTTCTGTTCATCGCTCATGAGGCGGAACAATTTACCAGGCTGTTCGAAGTAAAGATCGTCGTCTTCGCGAGCGTTCCAACGACCAGCATCGCCGAACAATTCCTGTTTTGGTTCCTCGTGCTGAGGAGTTGTCTGCCAGTTGCCGTAGCTGTTTGGAGAGTATCCAAGCTGGCTTCCGTTGTTGCCGTCAACACGCATTGCACCATCGCGGTGGAATACATGGTAAGGGCATTTAGGCTGGTTAACCGGGATTTGGTGATGGTTAACACCAAGACGGTAACGTGCAGCATCGCCATAAGCGAACAAACGGCCTTGAAGCATCTTGTCAGGAGAGAAACTTACACCTGGAACAAGGTTTGCAGGTGTGAAAGCAGCCTGCTCAACTTCAGCAAAGTAGTTTTCAGGGTTGCGGTTCAATTCGAATTCACCAACTTCGATAAGTGGGAACTGATCTTTGTACCAAACTTTAGTAAGATCGAACGGGTTGTAAGGCATGTTGTTCGCTTCTTCTTCAGTCATTACCTGAATGTACATCTTCCATTTAGGGAAGTTGCCGTTTTCGATATTATCGTAAAGGTCACGCTGATGGCTCTCGCGATCTGCGCCTACTACTTCAGCTGCATCAGCATCAGTAAGGTTTTCGATACCTTGCTGGGAACGGAAGTGGTATTTAACCCATACGCGTTCGTTGTCAGAATTGATCATGCTGAATGTATGGCTTCCGAAACCGTGCATGTGACGGTAAGTCTTAGGAAGACCACGGTCAGACATAACGATTGTTACCTGGTGCAAAGCTTCAGGAAGCTGAGTCCAGAAATCCCAGTTAGCGTTTGCATCACGCATGTTTGTGCGTGGGTTACGCTTAACAACGTGGTTCAAGTCTGGGAACAATAGTGGATCGCGGAAGAAGAATACAGGTGTGTTGTTACCAACGACATCCCAGTTACCTTCCTCAGTGTAGAAACGCAATGCGAAACCGCGGATATCGCGCTCAGCATCTGCTGCTCCACGTTCGCCAGCTACTGTGGAGAAACGAAGGAAGATATCAGTTTTCTTACCAATTTCAGAGAATAGTTTTGCTTTTGTATATTTAGTAATGTCATGAGTGACAGTGAATGTACCGTAAGCTCCTGAACCTTTAGCGTGCATACGACGCTCAGGGATTACTTCTCTGTCGAAATGTGCAAGCTTCTCCATGAACCAGAGATCTTGCAAAAGCATAGGGCCACGTGGACCTGCTGTCATGGAATCAGTGTTGTTTGTTACTGGGGCACCATTGGCCAAAGTGAAATTTCTTTCGTTACTCACGTATAAAACACCTCTCCTAGATAGAATTTTTACCGTGTGACTATCAGTATAATACATTATTAGAAAATTGCAATGGCTTATTTATAATTATTTTAAATTATGAATTGGGGAAAAGGATGTGGGTATGGTAAAATTATTCAATATATTTTTTGAGATAGAGGGACTATAAATGGAAATTCTGAGTGAAACTGAACTTCATGAACTAGTGAACAAGATTTCTTTGAAATATTTCTTTAAGCCTTATATAGATAGTGTCTGTTTCAATTCTCGTTTAAGAACAACAGGAGGGAGATACATTCCGGCCAGGAGACTTATAGAATTGAACCCAAAGTATCTTATTGAAGCTGACCGAGAGGAATTCATAGGAATTATTAAACACGAGTTGTGTCATTATCATCTACATATAGAAGGAAAAAAATTTGGACATGCCGACAAGTCTTTTAAAGAGTTGTTGAAGGCAACGGGTTCACCGAGATTTTGCAACCCGCTGCCTTCTCAATCAAGGAAAACATATATATACCTTTGTACAAAGTGCAACATGGAATATAAGAGGAAGCGAAGAGTAGATATCAATAGATTTTCTTGTGGGAGATGCCGAGGGAAACTAGAATTGATAAAAGATCTGAGGGACTCTTAATATCCATTGGAAATAGTGGAGGAGTTCCTGGCAGGGTATTAACAATTAACTTCAACCCAAGCCTTTATAAGCTGAAGGGTTCCAAGTATGAGACTATACCATATCCAAATTGAGTCGACATTCTCTATATATTATAGGAAGAGATTGATCAAAAATAAGGTTTCGAAGATTTATTTCGAAAAGTTGTTGACTTACTTTATGCTTGTATGATAAATTATTTATTGTCGCTGAGGCAAACAGCTTTGACAGATGCAAAAAAGTTGAAAAAGTTATTGACATTAAGTTTTGAATGCTGTATAGTTAATAACGTTGCTGATGACAACAAATTAAAAACATTCCACAGTAGCTCAGTGGTAGAGCAATCGGCTGTTAACCGATCGGTCGTAGGTTCGAATCCTACCTGTGGAGCCATTCGGGGAAGTACTCAAGAGGCTGAAGAGGCGCCCCTGCTAAGGGTGTAGGTCGCGTAAGCGGCGCGAGGGTTCAAATCCCTCCTTCTCCGCCATTATATAATGGCCCGTTGGTCAAGCGGTTAAGACACCGCCCTTTCACGGCGGTAACACGGGTTCGAATCCCGTACGGGTCACTTTTATCTTACTTTAAAGTTCATACGGTCCGGTAGTTCAGTTGGTTAGAATGCCTGCCTGTCACGCAGGAGGTCGCGGGTTCGAGTCCCGTCCGGACCGCCATTTTATTGGGCTATAGCCAAGCGGTAAGGCAACGGGTTTTGGTCCCGTCATTCCTAGGTTCGAATCCTAGTAGCCCAGCCATTTTTCAAAAAATTTAATTGAATTGAAGGTAATCTTCAATAATATGCGGCCGTGGCGGAATCGGCAGACGCGCTAGGTTGAGGGCCTAGTGGTGGCAACACCGTGGAGGTTCAAGTCCTCTCGGCCGCATCGCTAATTAAATGAGAAAAAAGATGCGCCCGTAGCTCAATTGGATAGAGCGTCTGACTACGGATCAGAAGGTTAGGGGTTCGACTCCTCTCGGGCGCGCTTTATTGCGGGAAGTAGCTCAGCTTGGTAGAGCACATGGTTTGGGACCATGGGGTCGCAGGTTCAAATCCTGTCTTCCCGACTGCCGAAAGGCTTCCGCGGGTGTAGTTTAGTGGTAAAACCTCAGCCTTCCAAGCTGATGTCGAGGGTTCGATTCCCTTCACCCGCTCCATAATTAATTTCAAGGGGCCTGTAGCTCAGCTGGTTAGAGCGCACGCCTGATAAGCGTGAGGTCGGTGGTTCGAGTCCACTCAGGCCCATCTCAACCTCTTGAAAAAAGATGTTGACAATAGTTGTACAAAGTAATACACTTTTAAAGTCGCTAAAGCAACGTATTCGTTCTTTGAAAACTGAACAAACAACCATTTATGTCAGTAAGAAACGGTATAACCGTTTAAGTTTTACTAGCTAAGACATCATCTTCGGATGATGTGAAACAAACTTTTTTGGAGAGTTTGATCTTGGCTCAGGACGAACGCTGGCGGCGTGCCTAATACATGCAAGTCGAGCGCGGGAAGCAGGCAGATCCCTTCGGGGTGATGCCTGTGGAACGAGCGGCGGACGGGTGAGTAACACGTGGGCAACCTGCCTGCAGGATCGGGATAACTCCGGGAAACCGGAGCTAATACCGGATAATACTTTCTTCTTCATGGAGGAAAGATGAAAGACGGTTTCGGCTGTCACCTGCAGATGGGCCCGCGGCGCATTAGCTAGTTGGTGAGGTAACGGCTCACCAAGGCAACGATGCGTAGCCGACCTGAGAGGGTGATCGGCCACACTGGGACTGAGACACGGCCCAGACTCCTACGGGAGGCAGCAGTAGGGAATCTTCCGCAATGGACGAAAGTCTGACGGAGCAACGCCGCGTGAGTGATGAAGGTTTTCGGATCGTAAAACTCTGTTGTAAGGGAAGAACAAGTACGATAGTAACTGATCGTACCTTGACGGTACCTTACCAGAAAGCCACGGCTAACTACGTGCCAGCAGCCGCGGTAATACGTAGGTGGCAAGCGTTGTCCGGAATTATTGGGCGTAAAGCGCGCGCAGGCGGTCCTTTAAGTCTGATGTGAAATCTTGCGGCTCAACCGTAAGCGGTCATTGGAAACTGGAGGACTTGAGTGCAGAAGAGGAGAGTGGAATTCCACGTGTAGCGGTGAAATGCGTAGAGATGTGGAGGAACACCAGTGGCGAAGGCGACTCTCTGGTCTGTAACTGACGCTGAGGCGCGAA